>JBEPTW010000020.1:0-35558 GCA_041691855.1 Verrucomicrobiota bacterium
AGGGTTTTCATGCCGTTCTTCATGGCGACGCGTTTCAGATCGGCGACCTCGACTTCCTTGTTGATGGCCTCGGTTAACTCTTCGGAGTTCGTCATGAGTTCGTGAATGCCGACGCGGCCTTTGTAGCCGTTGCCGCTGCAAACGTGGCAGCCGCCGGTCGCGGCTTTGTAGATTTCGCCGCCGGCCTCGAAGCCGATCGCTTTTTTCAGGATTTCCAATTCGCGGCCTTCCGGGACGTATTTGACTTTGCAATTTTTGCAGACGCGCCGGAGCAAACGCTGGGCGCACACACAGACGAGGGACGCGGAAATGTTGAACGGCTCGATGCCCATTTCGCCCATACGCGAAACGGTGGAGGGTGCGTCGTTGGTATGAAGGGTGGAGACAAGTAAGTGACCGGTGAGCGCGGCTTCGCAGGCGATCTGCGCGGTTTCCTTGTCGCGGATTTCGCCGACGAGGATGATGTCCGGGTCCATGCGCAAATAGCACCGCAGCGCACGCTCGAAGGTGAGACCGATCTGCCGGTTCATCTGCATTTGGTTGATGCCAGCGAGCGTGTACTCGATTGGATCTTCGGCGGTCTGGATGTTGACGTCTGGTGTGTTCACTTCGCCGAGCGCGGAGTAAAGTGTCATCGATTTGCCGGAACCGGTTGGTCCGCAGTGCAGAATCATGCCGTACGGCTGGCGCACGCATTCGCGATACCTTGCGAGATTTTCATCGGAAAATCCGAGCATCGGCAGCGGCAGCGTGCTCTTCTGTTTGTCGAGGATACGCATGACGATTTTTTCGCCGTGATTCATCGGGCCGGTGGCGACGCGCAGATCGATATCAATGTTCTTCTTCGTGAATTTCTTGAAGACGATACGACCGTCCTGCGGGAGACGGCGCTCGGAAATGTCGAGGTTGCACATGATCTTCAAGCGGGCGACGAGGGCGAATGCGACCTGCTTGGGGAGACGGAGCTTTTCCGCGCACATGCCATCGATGCGATAACGGACGAGAAGATCCTTTTCCATCGGCTCGATGTGAATATCAGACGCACCGGAAATATACGCGTCCTCGATGATACGATTGGTGAGCTGGATGATCGGTGCGGATTCTTCGCTCTCGAGATCGGCGGCCTTCATATCGCCGAGGGCGCCGCCTTCCGTATTGTAGGCGTTACCGATGAGGTCTTTTACTTCGTCGAGATCGACGTCGCCGGCCTCGAGCGATTTAGCGCCGGAGCCGGCCTGTTCCTTGAAAAACTTTTTGACCAACGCATCCAGGATCGTGGCGGGGACGATCTTCACGTCTTCGATCGTCATCTCCGTCGCGATCTGGAATGATTCGCGTTTGGCGTAGTCCAGCGGATTGATCATCAACACGGCGCAGGAATTGGTGCCGCTCTTTCGGTAAGGGAAAATTCCTTCGCGGCGAATGATCGCGTCGCCGGTCATCATCACGATTTTGTCATCGATTTCGACCTCGTCGATGCTGGTGACGAGCGGCAGGTCGGTGAATTTGGAAATAAATTTTGCCGTGTCCTCCGCGCTCAGTTGGAATTTCGGGTCCAGCATGCGCTGAATCAGCGTCGACGAATATTCCGCGACCTCGCTCAGGATCGCGAGATCCTTGGGGGTGAACTGGCCGCCCGTGCCGGCGGATTGTTCCTTGTTGAGGACTTGGATCGCGCCAATGACGAGATTGGTTTTGAGCGGAACGGTGAGCATCGACTTCACCTCGAAGCCCATGTTCATGTTTTTTAGTCCGCTGGCATCGGGGCCTTTGCCGGTGAAAAAAAGTGGTTCGCCCGTTTGCACGACTTGGCCGACGTTGCCGGTGCCGCCGGGCAGTTTGCTTTGCAGTAGCTTCTTTCCCGTCTCGCGAAATAAAAGCTCCTTGTCCTTGTCGCCGGCCCAGAGTGTCGGTGAATAGTAGACGTGCTTGAACGCGATTTCCCCGCCTTCGACCAAATAGAGCGTCATCGACTGCGCCTGAAGTGTTTCGACGACTTTGCTCGCGGTGAGCTCGATGACGGATTCGACGTCCTGCTTGCTTGGCGTCGGCTTCGAGATGACTTTGATCAGCAGGGACCGGCGGAGTGCGCCGGTGAGGTTGCTTGCGATGGCCATGAGGGGGAGGATTGGGAGGCGACGCCGGTCGGAAACGGGGCGGCGGCTGGCTTGGAATTGAAAAAGGCGCTTGCTTGTATGAGCGATTTTTCGCGTGGTCGAGGGCGAACTTAAAATGCGCGGCTGGCTCAAAGCGATCTGGAAAAAATTATTGCCGGACAAAAACGTCACGACGCGGGCGGCGGACGGAGCGCGCGGTGAACAGGCGGCGGCGGATTTTTTGCAGGCGCGGCGCGGTTTTTCGGTCGTCATCCGTAACTGGCGGAATCCCCGCGATCATCGCGATGAAATCGATCTGGTCTGCAGTGACGGCAAGGTATTGGTCTTTGTGGAAGTAAAGGCGCGGGCCGAGGGTGCGCTGGTGTCGGGGTTCCTCGCGGTCGACGACCGCAAAAAACGCGCGTTGCGACGGGCGGTGCATGCCTACCTTGGTCAGCTCGCGCATCCGCCGAGATCGTTTCGCTTTGACGTGGTCGAGGTGACTTTGAGCGGCCGGTTGCCGCCGCAGGTGATGCATTATGAAAATGTGCCGCTGTTTCCCAAGGGCTACTATGTGGCGAGGCAGAGCGGATCGCTGGACGAGGTATCGGGAAATTTGTGACACGGTTGGAAATATAAAAACCTTGCGGGAGAGCGCCTTCCGGCCGACCTTCGCCGCCATGGCAGACGAAATTCGTCATCCCTTTTTGCATGGCTTGAGCAAGCACCGCGGGTCTCCGCCCACGGTGATTGTTATTTTTGGCGCTTCGGGCGATTTGACCGCTCGAAAGCTGATTCCGGCGATCTACAATCTCGCTCACGACGGCTTGTTGCCGGCGGACTTTTACCTGATTGGATTTGGACGGAAGGATATTCCCGACGCCGAATTCCAGACGCTCGCGGCGGATTCGATCAAGGAATTCTCCCGGCGCGAAATGAGCCAGGAAGTCTGGTCGCGGCTCGCGACGCGCACGCTGTACGTCAGCGGCGGCTACGATGAGAAAGGCGCGTACGACAAACTGAGCAAGCGCATCGGCGAACTCGAAAAGGACGTCGGTCAGCCGCTCCAGTCGCTGTTTTATATTTCCACACCGCCCACGGTGTTTGCGCCAATCATTCAGAACCTCGGGGCGAGCGGACTTGCGAAACGGCATTTTGGCGGATCGCAGCATTCAAAGGTGATCATTGAAAAACCATTTGGCCGCGATCTCGCGAGTGCCAAGGCGCTGAACCAGGAGCTCACGACCGTTTTCGCGGAGGAACAGGTTTTCCGGATCGATCATTATCTGGGGAAGGAAACGGTGCAGGATCTTTTGGTCCAGCGTTTCGCCAACTCGATTTTCGAGCCGCTGTGGAATCGCAATTTTATCGATCATGTGCAGATCACGGTCGCCGAGGAAGTGGGCGTCGGCTCGCGCGCCGGTTATTACGAGCAGAGCGGCTGTTTGCGCGACATGATCCAGAATCACACGATGCAGTTGCTCGCGCTGACCGCGATGGAACCGCCGGTGTCATTCGATCCGCAGTCGTTGCGCGATGAGAAGGTGAAGTTGCTCAAGGCGATCCAGCCTGTCCGTCTCGACGGTCCGGAAAGCGACGTGGCTCGCGCCCAGTATTCGGCCGGAATGATGGGCGGAAAAGAAGTCCCCGGTTATCTTTCGGAAAAAGACATCAAAGCTGAATCCGCCACCGAGACGTACGCGGCGCTGCGGCTGAGCATCAATAACTGGCGCTGGCAGGGCGTGCCGTTTTATTTGCGATCGGGCAAACGCATGGCGCGGCGCGTCAGCGAAATTGCCATCCGGTTCAAGCGCGCTCCCGGAAGTCTGTTCGCGGAATCCGACCGCTTCAACCTCGCGCACAACACGCTCGCATTCCAAATTCAGCCCGACGAGGGACTGAGTTTGATCCTCAATGCCAAGGTGCCCGGTCTCGAAACACGGACGCAGCCGGTGAAGATGAATTTTCGTTACGCGACGACGTTTGGTTCGAACACACCTGAAGCGTACGAGCGCCTCGTGCTTGATGCGATGATCGGGGATGGCACGCTGTTTATTCGCGGCGACGAAACGGAACGCTCGTGGCAATTGATTACGCCAATTTTGGAGCACTGGGCAAAGGAAGGTCGGAAGGGGATGGATAGTTACGTCGCGGGTTCGTGGGGACCGGAATCATCGGCCGCGCTGCTCAAGGCCAACGGACACATTTGGCGTGAGCCCTGACCGGGGCGTTCGTTTATTAATTTAATCTAACTGAACGGATATGCCGACGATTTTTGACGTGCTGCCTGGAATGGAGGTGCCGGTGGATGGAATCACTCGCGGATTTGCCAAGCTGTGGGAAAACACCGAGGAGATGGATCAAAAGGCGATGCAGCTCAATCTGGTCGTGCATTTTGGTTTTGCCACGACGGAGAAGGATGCACTTGAACAATTCCAAGTGGCGGGACGGCTGGCGGAGCGCTATCCCTGCCGCGTCGTGATCCTTTGTCCAATGGGCGACGACACGAAAGAGAAGGAAATGCGTGCCAAGATTTTCGGTGAATGTTTCACTGGAAAGTCCAAGGGCGACACCCGTTGCATCGAAATTGTGGCGTTGAGTTATCCGCCGAGCGCGAAGTCCTACTTGCAGGATCAGGTTTCCATCTGTCTTTCGACGGACCTGCCCATTTATTTCTGGGCGCATCGCTTCACGTCGAGCCAGCGGATTGGAAGCTATCGGCACTTGCTGACCCGTTCGCAGCGCGTGATGTTTGATAGTGCGATCGTATCGGCTGATGCGCTTTCGTATGCGTGGCCAAATATTTCCGCAGTGCGCGATCTGGCTTATACGCGCACGCTGCCGTTACGGCAAAATATCGGGCAATTTCTGAGTCGTTATGCGCCGGCGCTCATCATTGAGGGATTGCAGGAAGTCACGATTCGTCATCGCGCACAGCTGGCGGGAGAAGCGAGTTGCCTGTTGGGCTGGGTCAAGAAGGGCTTGGTGCGTTCCGGAGCGAACGTCGATCAAGGGATCACTTTCACGGTGACGCCGGTCGACTGTGCCGGCTGTTTTTCGCTGCAATTTATTTACTCGGACAAAAAGAAACACTTCGAGTGGTCGGCGGATTTGACGAAGGATAACGCTGAATTTACCGGAGATCTCGGCACGGGCAAATCGACGCAGACCGTTAGCGCGCATTTCCTCGTGCCCGAAGCGGCGCTGGCGGAAGCGATGTTTTTTTAAGTCGGCGGGCGTGCGGCGGAAACCGCGCTACGGTCGGACTTTTTGAGACAGGAACTAAGGCTGGCGTGAGCTTCGTTGGCGGTACTAGCGTTTGTCCGCATGCCCAACCCCGCCGGCTCCGGCCCGAGCCAAGCATTTTCCCGGCCGACGCGCGCTCGCTATTGGGTGGTCGTTTTTGCGGTAACGCTCGCGACGATTCAGTACATCGACCGCGTGGCGATTTCACAGGCGATGCCGGATATCGCGGCGGAAATGAAATTTTCCGACACGCAGCGTGGCCTGGTTTTCTCTGCGTTCACGCTGGCGTACGCGCTCTTCGAAATCCCGACGGGCTGGCTCGGAGACAAACTGGGTGCGCGGCAGGTGTTGCTGCGCGTGGTGATGTGGTGGTCTATTTTTACGGCGGCGACGGGATGGGCTTGGAATTTCTCCGCGATGGTGGTGACCCGCTTTCTATTCGGGGCGGGTGAGGCGGGTTGCTTTCCCAACCTGACCAAGGCGCTCGGTGCGTGGCTGCCGAAGCGGGATCGCACGCGGGCGCAGGCGCTGATGTGGATGGGGGCGCGTTGGGGCGGGGCGGCGGCGCCATTACTGGTGGTGGCAGTCATGGCTTTCGTCACGTGGCGGGCGGCGTTCATGATCTTCGCGCTGCTCGGCGTGCTGTGGGCGATCGCGTTTTATCGGTGGTTTCGCGATAACCCGCGCGATCATCCGAGTGTCAACGCGGCGGAATTAGCGTTGCTTAAGGATAACGAAATAAATGCCGTCACCCATGGATCGGTGCCGTGGCGAAAGTTGGTTACGAGTCCGACGATGTGGCTGTTGTGGGCACAGTATTTCTGCCTGAGTTATGGGTGGTATTTCTATGTGACGTGGCTTCCAACGTATCTGCGCGACGAACGAAACATGGATATCAAATCGAACGCGTTCATGCATTGGTTGTCGCGCGTGCTGGAAGGATGGTTGAGTCCGGAACTGGTCTTAAAGGTGCTCGCTGCGGCGCTGGCGGGGATTCCGCTTTTCTTCGGTGGATTCGGTTCCCTCTTCGGCGGCGTGGTTTCCAGCCGGCTGATTGCCCGCGGTGCATCCGTGACCCGCGTGAGGCGAATCTTCGGGTTCGTCGGATTCACCGGAGCGGCGATGCTGCTCATGGCGGCGTTTTATATTCACGATCCTTTGCTCGCGATGTTTTCGATGGGCTCGGCAAGTTTCTGCAATGACCTGACGATGCCGGGAAGCTGGGCGACTTGCATGGATATTGGCGGACGCTATTCCGGTACGGTATCGGGCAGCATGAATATGATGGGCAATTTCGGCGGCATGGCGGGGCCGATTGTGGTGGGGCTGGTGTTGTCGCTTACGGGCCGCGACTGGCAGCTTGCGTTCGCGATCTCGGCGGTGATTTATTTTCTCGGCGCGGTGTGCTGGCTCTTCATCGATCCAGTCACACCGCTCGTACAGTCCGCGGATGTTGAAGACGGCAGGTTAACTATTTGATCCCATGAAAAACTATTCCAAAATTGCGGTCGTTATCTGCGCGCTGGCCCTCGGGTCATTTTTCCCCGTGACGGGAATGGGTGCCCAAAAAAAGAAGGCGCCACCGCCACCGGCGATCGCCAAACTGGCGTGGCTCGCGGGGAGCTGGCGGTTGGAGAAAAACAGCCAAGTCGTGGACGAACACTGGATGGTTCCGGGCGGCGGCGTTATGCTCGGAATGGAGCGCACGTTGGAAAAAGGCAAAGTGAGGGAATTCGCCTTTCTTCAGATTCGCGAAGGTCCGGGCGGAAGTCTCTTTTTCGTGTTGCAGGCTTCAGGACAGAAGGAAGCTGCGTTCCAATCTAAAAGCCTGACCGACACCGCAGTGGTTTTTCTCAACCAGCTCCAGGATTTTCCGCAAACGATCAGCTATGCACTGCAACCGGACGGATCGGTACTCGCCGCCGAGGAAGGGACCGGGCCAGATGGACAAACCAAGCGAATCGAAATCGTCTATCGCCGAATCGGCCCGTAAGGCGCGATCACAGCAATCGCGACCGGACTATACCGAGCGCCCAATGCTTTTAAACGAAGGTCGCAAATCACGCAGAGCAATCTCCCGTCGTAGGATCGTACTTCGAGATCTTGGCGAACTTGGTGTAAAATGAAGAAGCTTGAGTTGATTGGTATTACTTGGCCGCGACTTTCTTGAAGGTGGCGGTCTCGGCGTCGAAAAATTTCCGGGCTTCATCCACGAGGCGGTTCGGATTTTCGGCGAACGCCTTGCTGTCGGTCTCGATGGCCATGACGCCTGTCCAACCGGTTTTTTTGATTTCAGCAAACAGCGCGGCGTAGTTGGTCTTGCCTTTGCCGATCTCGGTATCGACTGGAACGGATTTGCCATCGGTCGTGACGATTTCCTTGTCCTTGAAATGCATGTCGTACACGCGATCACCGTAGTCGTGGAAAACCTTAGCGGCGTCGAAGCCGGCGGCAGTGACCCAGCCGATGTCGAGGCACACGCCGATGCGGTGGTCGCGCTTCGCCAGGATTTTCATGATGGTGGCGGGATTGCCATACAGGGAGTCGAGGTTGTGATTGTGAATCGCGAGCTTGATATCGTACTCCTTGACGAGCTCCTCAAGATTGTCCCACGCGCGCAAATCCTGAGGTTCAACCGCGATGACTTTCATGCCCATGAGCTTCGCGAATTCGAACAGCTTGCGATTTTCCTCTTTGTCGAGCCCCGGGCGATTAACGCCGAAAGAATAGGCGGTGAGGCCGTGCGCCTCGAGGACGGCTTTTTTGCGGAGGCTTTCCGCACGGGGGGCGGCGGGATCGAGGTGCGCGGCGATGAACTCGATTTGTTTTAAGCCGTGTTTGGTGGCGAAATCGACCACCTGATCGAACGTCATGTTGCGGCAAGTCCAAGATTGCAGACCAAGCTCCGGGCCGGAGGGGGCAGAGCTGAGACGACCGGAAAACAACGCAGCGGAACAGAGGAGACCGAGGAGAAAACGAAACTTCATGTTGAGGTAGGCGAGGAAGGTTAAGAGCCTAAAATTAATGCGGACGGCTCGATTGGCAAGGAGCGGATTGGCGTGAGGTGGAAGAACCAGTACCACTTCGTTGAGTTTTAGGATTTTTCTCTGGGTCGTGCGTTGTGGGCGGAGGACCCCCTCACCCCGCGAAGCGCTGACCACGAGAGCGAAACCTGCGGGGTGAGGGCAACCCCGCCTACAGCAAATCGGCCGGAGTAATACCGGGCGCGGAGCGAAACATGGTTCGCGCGTTGAGCGTGGAATTGACGGTCCTGAAACCAAGGTCTCTCTTGATCAGTAATGAAAGCTGCTACGAAGCGACCAGCGTTCAGCTATGTTCCCCGCGAAGAACCGACGTTATTTGTGAACGAAAATGGCACCACCGCCTATCTGGTCGAAGTGAAAACCTATGAAGCCGTGCAAAAACGACTGCGATTACTCAAGGGTGTCGCTCGCGGAGAGAAAGCGATCACGGAAGGAAAGGTATTATCGCATTCACGGGCCAAAAAAAGGATGGCCCGTTGGCTGAAATAATCGGGACCGAACCTGATTAGCAAACCGTCAAAACGGCGTACGATTTTTTGCCTTTGCGCAGCAGCAGGTATTTCCCGAAAAGCAAATCGTTGGTGGTCACACTGCGGGTGTGATCGGGCACGCGGACATTGTTCAGATAGATGCCGCCGGCTTCGAGGTCTTTGCGGGCCGCGCCTTTCGACGGAGCGAGACCCGAGTGAACGATCAAGTCCGCGATCGATGCGCCAGCGCCATCGAGCTTCACTTTCTCCAGATCTTTCGTGGGCACTTCGCCCACTACGTCGCCGAAAATGGTTTCGCTCACGCCATCGAGCGAGCCGCCAAAAAGAATATCGCTGGCCTTTAACGCGGCTGCGACTGCGTCCGCACCGTGGACGAGCGTGGTCATTTCGCGGGCGAGCGTTTTCTGCGCGGCGCGGGCGCCGGGATTGGCTTTTTGCTCGGCGTCGAGCGCGGCAATTTCATCCTGACCCAGAAACGTTAGCGTCTTGAGCAATTTCACGACGTCGGCGTCATCCGTGTTTACGAAGAACTGATAAAAACGGTACGGGCTGGTTTTCTTTGGATCGAGCCAGACGGTGCCCGTCGTGGTTTTGCCATATTTCGTGCCGTCGGACTTGGTGAGGAGGGGAAACACCAGACCCCAAACGGTAACCCCGAGTTTTTTGCGCGTGAGCTCGGTGCCGACAGTGATGTTGCCCCACTGGTCGGTGGCGCCGACTTGCAACTCGCAGTTGAAGGTTTTGCGCAGGTGATAAAAATCGAAGCCCTGCAGCAGCATGTAACTGAACTCAGTAAAGCTGATCCCGGTGCTGCGTTCCTCCATGCGCGAGCGGACGGAATCCTTGGCGATCATGGAATTTACCGTGATGTGTTTGCCGACGTCGCGCAGGAATTCGAGAAAACTAATCTGGCCGGTCCAATCGTGATTGTTGACGAGGCGCGCGGGATTGGCGACCGCGTTGAAATCGAGGAATCGCGTCAGCTGGGTCTTAATTGAAGCAATATTGTGCGCGACCTGATCGGGCGTCTGGAGATTGCGTTCGTCCGATTTGCCGGAGGGATCGCCGACCATGCCAGTGGCACCGCCCGCGAGGACGATGGGAACGTGCCCATGAAGCTGAAAACGACGCAGGGCGAACAAGGGAACCAGATTGCCGACGTGCAGGCTGTCCGCCGTCGGGTCGAAGCCGCAATACAGGGTGAGCGGAGCGTCAGCGAGACGTTTGGCCAAGGCTTCGCGATCGGTGGAGTCGGCGTAGAGGCCGCGCCATTCAAGTTCGTCCAGAATTGTCATGAATCGCGCTGGTTATTGGCCGTGGCGGCGGGACTGGCAAGGGGAAGTTTTAGCCCGGTCATTTGGTCCTCAATCTGCTCTGAGCGGTAAATGCACGATGGTTCACCGCACCAAAACTTATACCCCGCATGCGGCTTATAGTAACCATCCTCATATCGGTGCAAAATGGGTTGCGGCGGAAGTAACGGACGCTCTATTTACTCGGCTTCACGCTGCAATTTGCGTTCGCGTTTACCGTCAAACCAAACTCATTCAACTCATGCCTCTAGCCGTCGGTTCAAAAGCCCCTGATTTCACGTTGAAAACCAAGACCGTCGACGGTTTGAAGGACGTCAAGCTGAGCGATAACTTCGGTAAAAAGCAGACGGTGCTGTTGTTTTTCCCGCTGGCTTTCACTAGCACCTGCACGACCGAGATGTGTGATGTCTCAAATGGGTTGGATGGCTATTCCGGTCTCAACGCCGAGGTCTATGGTATCAGTGTGGATAGTCCGCATGCCCACGCTGCCTGGGCCAAGACGAACAATATCACACTCACTTTGCTTTCCGATCTGAACAGGACGGTCACTAAAGCCTATGACGTGCTTTTCCCCAACTTGTCCGGTATCGGCGACACGTCCGCTCGCGCGGCCTTTGTGATCGGAAAAGACGGCGTCGTCAAATATGCCGAGCAGGCGCCGACACCCAAGGAGCTGCCGAACTTTGCGGCGGTTAAAGCGGCTTTGGCGCAGTAATTTTCCCGACGCGCCATTTCGCCGTTAACTTTCAACTTTCGATCTCATGAGCACGCTTCCCAATCCATTCTCCACCCTGCAAACGTTCGAGGGCGGCAAGAAATTTTATTCGCTGCCCGCGCTTGAGCAAGCTGGCTTTCCCATTTCGCGTCTGCCGGTGAGCATCCGCCTCGTGCTGGAGTCGGTGCTGCGCAATTGCGATGGCAAGCGCGTGATGGAATCGAATATTCGCGAACTCGCCGCTTGGAAGCCAACGGAAGCGCGCACCGCGGAGATTCCGTTCGTGGTTGCCCGGATCGTGCTGCAGGATTTTACCGGGGTGCCGCTGCTCGTCGATCTCGCGGCCATGCGCTCAGCGGTCGCCAAGCTCGGCAAAAATCCGAAGATCATCGAGCCGCTCGTCCCCGTCGACCTCGTGGTGGATCACTCCGTTCAGGTGGATTTTTCCGGCAACGCGGACGCGTTGAAGAAGAATCTCGATCTCGAGTTTACGCGCAATCGCGAGCGTTACCAATTCCTGAAATGGGGCATGCAGGCGTTCGATACTTTCAAGGTCGTACCGCCCGGAATCGGCATCGTGCACCAGGTGAATTTGGAGTATCTGGCGAAAGGAGTGCTCAGCGCGGGTGACGTCTATTATCCGGATACGCTCGTCGGCACCGATTCGCACACGACGATGATCAACGGCATCGGGATCGTGGGTTGGGGCGTCGGCGGCATCGAGGCGGAGGCCGGCATGCTCGGCCAGCCCGTGTATTTTCTCACGCCGGATGTGGTCGGCGTTTATCTGACCGGTGCACTCAAGGAGGGTGTGACCGCGACCGATCTCGCGCTGACCGTGACGCAGATTTTGCGCAAGGCGAAGGTCGTCGGTAAATTCGTGGAATTTTTCGGACCCGGCGCGTCGGCGTTACCGGTGGTGGACCGGGCGACGATCGGCAACATGGCTCCCGAATACGGCGCGACGATGGGCTTTTTTCCGATCGATGCGGAGTGCACGAATTATCTTCGCGCCACTGGCCGCGACGAAAAACACATCGCGACCTACGAAGCCTACTACAAGGCGCAGGGACTCTGGGGTATTCCGCAGAAAGGCGAAATCGATTACTCGCAGGTAGTCGAACTCGATATTTCGAGCGTCGTGCCGAGCGTCGCTGGACCGAAACGTCCGCAGGATCGCATCGAGTTGAATAATTTGAAGAACGAATTTCACGCCGCCTTTTCCAAGCCGACCACCGAAAACGGATTTGGCAAAAAGCCGGAGGATTATTCGAAGTCGGTCGCGATTGCCGCGATTGCTGGCGCTGATTTTCATCCGGGTGGTGGCAGCCAAATGGTACCGTCTTCCGTCGTGGCTCAGGCCAAGTCCACGAGCGTCGATACGGAGCGCGAGATGGCGGATAATCGTCCCACGCCGGATCACGTCACCGCGGCCTCGCCGCGACTCGACGGTGCGGTCGGCAACGGGACCGTTTTGATTGCCGCGATTACCAGCTGCACCAATACCTCAAATCCTAGCGTCATGCTCGCCGCGGGTTTGCTGGCGAAGAAGGCAGTCGAAAAAGGTCTGCGGGTTAATCCGGTGGTGAAATCCTCGCTCGCACCCGGCTCGCGCGTGGTGACGGATTATTTAAACAAAACCGGACTCACGCCGTATCTCGATCAGCTGGGTTTCCAGACGGTCGGTTATGGTTGCACGACGTGCATTGGGAATTCGGGCCCGTTGCATCCGGCCATCGAGGACGTCGTCGTGAAAAACGATTTCGTCGCGGCTTCCGTGTTGTCGGGCAATCGCAATTTCGAAGCGCGTGTGCACCAGAATATCAAGGCGAACTTCCTGATGTCGCCGCCGCTGGTCGTTGCATTTGCGCTCGCCGGACGAGTCGACATTGACATGTCCAAAGATTCCCTTGGCACCGGGACGGATGGGAAACCGGTTTTTCTCAAGGACATTTGGCCCACCTTGCAGGAAGTGCGCGATCAATTGCAGGCAGCGCTCAAACCCGAGGTGTTTCGCAGACTTTACTCTGATTTCGCGGCGCAAAATCCAAAGTGGAATGAAATCCCTTCGAGCACGGGGGATGTTTATGCGTTCGACGCGAAATCCACCTACATTCAGGAACCACCGTTTTTCACGGATTTCACGCTGAAGCCCGGGAGCATCGCGGAGATCAAGGGCGCCAAGGCGCTCGGTATTTTCGGCGATAGTGTGACGACCGACCATATCTCGCCGGCCGGCGCGATTAAGAAGAGTTCGCCGGCGGGCAAATTCCTGCTCGATAGCGGTGTGACCTTTGAGGATTTCAACTCCTACGGTTCGCGTCGCGGCAACGATCGCGTCATGACCCGTGGAACCTTCGCAAATGTGCGCATCAAAAACCTGATGCTCGGCGGCGAGGAAGGCGGCAATACTGTCGGAGCCGACGGCGCCAAGACGTCGATTTACGATGCCTCGATGGCTTACCAAAAAGCGGGAATGCCGCTGATCATCATCGCCGGTCAGGAATACGGCACGGGTTCGTCCCGCGATTGGGCGGCGAAGGGAACCAATCTCCTCGGCGTGAAGGTGGTCGTCGCGCAAAGCTTCGAGCGCATCCACCGTTCCAATCTGGTCGGAATGGGCGTGTTGCCACTACAATTCAAGGACGGCACCACGGCACAGACCTTGAAGCTGGACGGGACCGAGACTTATGACGTCGTTGGTTTGACCGCCGCTATCAAGCCGCAGCAGGATTTAACGCTGAAAATTACCCGCAAGGACGGCTCGATTGAAAATGTTTCGGTGCGCTGCCGGATCGATACGCCAATTGAGATTGATTACTACCAGCATGGGGGGATTTTGCCCTATGTTCTCCGCCAGATTGTGACGAAGAGCTAATTGACAGACCTTCGGAAACGCGGCGAGCTAGAGGTGGCCGCGTTTCCTCCCACCAGCCTATGCCGGATTTAGTCAAACCGACCTTCCTTGTCGACGCCTACAGTGACCCGGTGCTTATACGCATCGACGGACGCGCGTCGTTTACCAACAGCGGCAGCTTGAAGGATTTCTTCGCCGAGATGATGCGGCAGGGGAAGACGCGCTTCATCGTCGATTTCCAGCAATGCACCAGCATGGACAGTACGTTCCTCGGCGTGCTCGCGGGAGCGGCGATTGAATTGCGCAAAAAAACGCCGCCGGGAACACTGACACTCGCGCGCGTCGGCGAACGAAATCTGGAATTGATCCGCAACCTCGGGCTACACCGGCTGGCGATCGTCGATGCCGGCGCCTTTCAAATGAATTTTGCCGGGGGCACCCAAGCATTGGATACGAAAGCAAAGACGGAAATTGAAAGCGCCCGGCTGGTGCTGGAGGCGCACGAGAACCTGATCACGGCCGACGCCGGCAATGCGGCCAAGTTTCAAGACGTGCTCGCCTTCTTGCGCAATCGCGTGGAACTGCGTTAAGGTTGGCGCCCATGATGCTGTTTCTGCTTGGTGGTTTTATCAGCGCGATGCTGGTTTACGCCTTTTACTGGCGAGCGCAGCGGGAAGTGGCGCGGCTGGAGGAGGAGAAGCAGGGCTTGATGGAAGAACGCCAGATCGTGCTCGATTATATGCACGCGATGGTGGACGCGGTCGGCGAGCGACTCCCGCGCGACGAATTGTTTCAACGCATCGTTCACGCCGCGATTTTAAGCACGGGCGCGCTCAGCGCGTGTATTTTCGAAAAGGACGGCGACAACATGATGCGGGGCGTGGCGGTCGAAGGATTGTTTCCCCCGCACCGGTCGATTCCGGATACGCAACGAATGAAACTCGGCACGCGCGCCAAGTTCATCGAACAAGTTCTGAAATCGGAGTCATTCCCCGTCGGCGAAGGCGTGGTGGGTCGCGTGGCGGCGACGGGGCAAGGATTGCTGGTTGAGCGCGCGGACGACGATCCGCGTATCGTAAAACACAACGATCCCGCACTCACGGTGCATTCGGTCATCGCGACTCCGATCATGGTGCGCCGGCGGCTCACCGGCGTGCTTTGTGTGTGCAACGCGTCCGATGGCCTTCCGTTTAGTGAGACAGATTATTCGCTCGTGGAAACGCTCGCCGAGCAGGCGGGTCTCGCCGTCCACAACGCCGATTTTTTGAATTTGCAGGCAGAAAAGCAGCGGACCGACATCGACCTCGCGCTGGCCAGCGATGTGCAACGCATGCTGTTGCCGCGGACCATGCCGCGCGTGGCGGGGCTCGATATCGATGCGCGTTATCTGGCGGCGCAAAAAGTCAGCGGCGATCTCTACGATGTGTTTGAGCTCGGACAGAATCGGATTGGCGTCGCCGTGGCTGATGTATCGGGCAAGGGAATGTCGGCTTCGCTCTTGATGGCGATTTGTCGGACAACCCTGCGACAAATCGCGCCGTTGTTCGATTCGCCGGCGCTCGTTTTATCGGAGTTGAACCGATCCATGGCCGTCGATATGCGCGAAGGCATGTATATTACGATGACCTACGCGGTCGTCGATCCGCTGAAAAACCAAGTGACCATTGCGCGAGCCGGGCACGAACTGTCGCTGTTTTCGCGCCGCGATCTCGCGACGGGTTCCTATTTCAGCGAATATGTCGGTTCCGAAGGAATGCCGGTCGGCTTGGTGGGACCCGAACTGTTTGAACTCGCGATCGAGGATAAGGTGCTCGAATTCCAGCCGGGAACGACGTTGGTGCTTTATACGGATGGCTTGACGGAGGCACCCAATGAAAACGACAAGGAATTTGGCGGCGCGCGATTGGCCGATGCGTTGCGCGCGTCGCATTTGGATTCGGCGCGGGAGATTAACGATTTCATCCTTGGCGCCGTCGAATCGTTTTCTGGCGCGACCGGATTGCGCGACGATTACACGCTGTTGACGATCAAGCGGGTATAGCGATTTCCCGGCGGATGGAAGATGACTCGCGAGGTGCGGAAATCCCGTTTGCGTTCGATGGCGTCCCAATTTACCGATATTCCCTCATGTCAGCCACGAGCAGTCCATCAGCCCCGATCACGCCCACGCAATTGCCGGATGCCGCCGGTCATTTTGGCGCCTATGGTGGTGTCTTCGTCCCGGAAACGCTGATGACGGCGCTCTCGGATCTGACCAAGGCGTATGAGAAGGCGAGGGACGAGCCGGCGTTTCAGCAGGAATTGAGGCACCACCTCAAGGAATTCGCCGGACGGCCCACGGAACTTTATTTTGCAGAACGACTGACCGAGCATTGCGGCGGCGCGAAGATTTATTTCAAGCGGGAGGATTTGCTTCACACGGGAGCGCACAAGATCAACAACGCGTTGGCTCAGGCGCTCCTCGCCAAGCGGATGGGGAAAAAGCGAATCATCGCCGAGACCGGCGCGGGCCAACACGGTGTCGCGACTGCCGCGGCGTGCGCGAAGTTTGGCTTGGAATGCGTCGTGTACATGGGCGCGCACGACATGGAGCGTCAGGCGTTGAATGTATTTCGCATGCGTCTGATGGGAGCGGAAGTTCGCGGCGTCGAGGCCGGACAAAAGACGCTGAAGGAAGCGATCAACGAAGCGATGCGTGATTGGGTGACGAATGTTCGTAGCACGCATTACATTCTCGGCACCGCGTATGGCTCTCATCCCTATCCGATGATGGTGCGGGATTTTCACCGCGTGATTGGCCAGGAAGCGAAGGAACAAATCATGGCGCGCGAAGGGCGGTTGCCTGACGAATTGGTTGCCTGCGTCGGTGGTGGCAGCAACGCCATCGGACTCTTCTTTGATTTTCTAAGCGACGCGAATGTTCGCATGTTCGGCGTTGAGGCGGGCGGCCTGGGAATCACGCGGGGAGATCATGCCGCGAGATTTGCGGGCGGACGTCTCGGGGTTTTGCAGGGCTGCAAGACGTTTATTTTGCAAAATAGCGATGGCCAGATCGAGTTGACGCACTCGGTGTCGGCAGGACTCGACTATGCGGCGGTCGGACCGGAACACGCTTTTTATCGAGACAAAGGGCGCATCGAATTTGCCTATGCGACCGACGACGAAGTGCTCGCTGCGTTCCAGCTTTGTTCGCGACAGGAAGGAATTATTCCCGCGTTGGAAAGCACGCATGCGCTGGTCCACGGGATGAAACGCGCGAAGGCATTGGGTAAGGATAAAATCATAATCGTGAATTTGTCCGGACGCGGAGATAAGGAC
Organism: Verrucomicrobiota bacterium; assembly: GCA_041691855.1. Lineage (GTDB taxonomy): Bacteria > Verrucomicrobiota > Verrucomicrobiia > Opitutales > Opitutaceae > Lacunisphaera. The sequence goes on from JBEPTW010000020.1 coordinate 17,081, forward strand.
GTTCAGCAAGTCGCTGCTATTCTCGCGGCGAAGAAGTAACCGAGAGGGGAAGGTGGGGCGCGTTGTCCCTAACGCGCCGGTGGTGTGCGTCCTTCTTGCAATCGTGCGGCGAGAATCAAACTTTCGGAATGGTGGCCCACGAACACACTAAAGTTCACGAAATGGAGTCGGGGAAAAACTGAAACCCGAATTTTGACACAGAGGACACGGAGTTCGGAAGGAGGGCAGGGAGGGTTTGTTTTCCTCGGTGGTCTCTGTGACTCCTCAGCGAGCTCCGGGTCGAATACCGAAATTACCAGCCTGCGATGAACTGGCCCACGAAACCAAGACACGCTGACGATGAGTCAGCGTACACTTTTAAAGATTTCGCCTCCCGGTTTTGGGGAAATCATCAGCGGTTAAAATTCTGCGGGTCTGCTGAGCGTCAGCCGCGGCGGGCGGCTTCGATTTTTGCGACGTCGATTTTGCCCATTTCCATCATCGCCGCGAAAGCACGTTTTGCCTCCCCTCCGCCGGTGGCGAGGGCATCGGTCAGAATACGCGGAGTGATCTGCCAGGACAAACCCCAGCGATCCTTGCACCAGCCGCAGGAACTTTCCTCCCCGCCGTTCCCGACAATCGCATTCCAGTAGCGGTCCGTCTCTTCCTGAGTGTCCGTCGCGATTTGGAAGGAGAATGCCTCACTTTGCTTGAATTGCGGACCGCCATTGAGACCCATGCACGGAATTCCAAGCACGGTGAATTCGACCGTCAGCACGTCGCCGGTCTTGCCTGCAGGGTAATCGCCGGGGGCATGATGGATCGCGGTCACTTTGCTGTCTGGAAAAGTCGCGGCGTAGAAACGCGCCGCATCGAGCGCGTCCTTATTGTACCAAATGCAGATCGTGTTTTTATTTTTTGGGTTATTCATGGTAAAAATTTTGACCGCAGTCCGGAAGAAAGGTGCTCAGTCCGGATTTTTTTTGCCATTCATGGGCACGCGTGGATCGGAGGTGGTAAACAATGCAGATTTACACCAAGGCCGCTAAGGTAGCGAAGTTAAGGATTTATTTTCTACCTTTGCTGCGTGCTCTCTGCGCCCTTCGCATTTAATTCCGTCGGTTTATTGTCGCGAGCGGCGGCCAATCAGTAGACCGACCAGCGCGGCTACACCTGCGGCGATCGCCGGGCACAATAGGGTTTTTCGTGAATGAACTTCGGCGGTGGGTTAGGAGCAAGCGGTGGGCGAATATCGCTCTCGTGCAAAACAAAGGCCGCCCACCCCTGGACGGTCTTTTTAAGCGGTTGCATATCACGTAGGGGAAATGATTACGTGTCAGAAGGACATTGCCCGATTTAAACTCGCGCCGGAATCTGCGAAAGTTGGGCAACCCCGTGTAGTATGTACCTCGCCTCCAGCTTTCGGTTTTCCCATTTCAGGCAGCGCTCCCGCGCAATCCTTTTGATAGTAGTTGGTTTATTTTCAGGCGCACTTCTCAACGGAGCAAGCGAACTCCTCCTTTACTCGGCGCCGGGCGGCCCGATGGAATACAATGAAATTGGTGCGACTTTGACGGATGCGGGATGGGTGACGATGCTCAGCGTCAATTTTGAGGTTACTGAGGCGATCCGCATCCAAAAAATAAAGGCGTGGATCACTGGGTCTGATGGGTCGACGGCAACATTTTCGGTGGGTCCCGTGGTCTTTAGTGATGAATCGCATACATCCTATTACCGAACATTCCCAGTCGAACAGGTGATTGATGCCCCGGCGAAATGGCAGGGAGTAGATTCGCTCAAGTGGGATTTGCAGTCAGGCACCTACCGATTTTTCATGTCCGCGCCCGACGTTCCCCTTGGCTATGGCTACTATGGCCCGACCCCAAATTTAGATTCTCTTCTCAATAGCTTCGACTACAAGGACTACTCCCAGCCCGACAATATCCCTTGGGCTCCTTTTGGATTTGAAGTCTACGGCACTCCGCTTTCCTCAGTTCCCGAACCGTCGTTCTACGGACTGATGGGCGCCACGGGTTTGCTGGCGCTGGCAGCATCCCGGCGGTTTCAACCCAAGGGTCGGAGAGGACTTGAAGACCGGAAGCAACAAGTGCCGAGTCTCAGCTGACAGGCCGGAAGCTATGCCGCGCCGCGTTAGTAGAGAAATTTTTTTGAAATCCGGCGAATGCCTTGCTGATGTCTTCGGGTTTGCCGAGGTCGGCGACGGCGTCGGCGATGGAGTTGCGGTATTTCAACCGGAGCAGGGGAGTGAGCTTTTCCTGATCGAGTTCATCCACGCCCACCGTGACGTAATGCGATAGGACGAAATCGAGGAAGACCTGTTGCTTGCTGTTGAAATGGGTGCTGATCGCCACCTTCGCCTTGGACGCGCGCTCGTGCTCGTCGCGGCTCAACCCGCATCTTTCCAAAGGACGTTGTGGATGTTTTTGAAGGACTGTTCAAAACATGGGGATGCACAAAAACAACGGAGGGTGGCCATCGGGGCAAGTCGCGTATGACTGGCCCGCGCTGGAGTGCAGACGAGTGATGGTTTCGGGCGTCGGTTATTATGCGCGCGCCGAAGCTGGAGAAGACGTCAAAGACCGGCTTTGTCCATTTCGGGGCCGAATTTTTGGAGGAAGTCGGTGAAGGCGCGGTCGTAGGCGAGGGCCCAGTTTGCATCGGAAGCCATCTGGCCGCGGTTGAGCCCGTTGCCTTTGATAACGACGGTCCCGCCGTGGCCGCCTTTGTGGATCGTCAGCGTGCAATAGACCCGGGCTTCGAACGCCACGGAGGCAAACCCGGGCGTGAACCATGCCCAAAACTGATCGATGGAAACACTCGCGGAATTCGGCGCGGCGGTGTCCTTCGTCACGTGATAGCCGCGTTGTTCCAAGGCTTCCTTCAGGAGTGCCTGTGTCCGCTGGACGACCGAGTCATCGGCGGGCAGGGCGATGTCTCCCATCGCGTGACCGTACGTGTTGCGTTGCCGGCCGATCATGGACGCTTTCTGGTCGGGTGTGAGCGAATTGACGTCGCCGTCGATTGACGGGGTCGAGGGATCGGAGGGTTTATTTTCAAACTGACGGTTGTCGGTGACGGACGAAATAAAGAAGTCGCCCTTCGTCGCGGCCGCAGGTGTGCCGAGCGAGTGAATCGGGAGACTGACAGACCGTCGCCCGGTCACGCAACCGGAGGTGAGGAGAAGCAATGGCGAGACGACGCAGATGAGGGTGACGAAACGTTTCATAATCATGATAGGCGCCTGATACGGGTTTTGAATTGAGGAGGAAGTGCTGCACTGGCCCGCAACCTTTCTCCCTGACGAAGGCGATACGAGCAATCTGATTTTTGGTAAGAGACAGCAGTATTAGCTGCATCCATCACCCTTTTTAGTCATCGCGAGTTCGTCGAAACGCTTCTCGCAATGACGGAGGCTACAAATGATGACGCGGGCTGAACTTGCCACGTGGCCGGGGTTACTTGTTACTTCGACCCGATGAATTCTATGACAGGCTACGGCCGGGCCACGGCTGCTTTGGGGACGCTAACGCTGACCGTGCAGGTCAATTCCGTTAATCGAAAGGGACTCGATCTCACGATGAAACTGCCCGAGGAATGGCAACCTTTTGAACCGGCGGTCGGCGATGCGGTGAGAAAAACCGCTTTGCGCGGCAAGGTGCACGTCGCGGTCGAAGTGGCGGGAAATTCGCGGGCTGATGTCAATTGGGATGAGATCGCGATTGCGGGCGTTCTGGATCAATTGGGCCGTCTCGCGGCGGTGCGTGGAGTGACGTTTGAACCGACGGGGGAATTGCTCTGGCAAATCGCTAATGCCCAGCGGAACGGCAAGGATCTGCCGTCGGACGAAGCGACGGGTGCGGTTCTTCTTAAATCGCTCAATGAAGCTCTCGCCGGATTTTCCGCGATGCGCGGGAAGGAAGGACAGACGCTGTTAACCGATTTTCTCGCTCGATTGGAAAAACTGAAATCTGCGATGGAGATTATCGCCGCGCGCGCGCCGCAGGTGACGTCCGGCTATCGCGAGCAATTGATGCAGCGTCTTCGCCAAGCAGGACTGGAACTCGACGTGAGCGACGAACGCGTGCTCAAGGAAGTCGCGCTCTTTGCTGATCGTTGCGACGTGACGGAGGAAATCACGCGTCTGCGCAGTCACTTCAAACAATTGGAGGATCTGTTGCGATCAAAGGGCGAGATTGGGAGAAAGTCCGAATTTATTTTGCAGGAAATTGGCCGTGAGATTCATACCATTGGCAGCAAGGCCAACGATCTCGCGATTTCCCAACAGGTAATTGAATTTAAAAACGAACTCGAACGAGTGCGCGAACAAATCGCGAACGTGGAGTAGTCGGAGCGGCGATGATAGTCGCGAGCGACCTTGACCAGGCTGTGTCTTCAAACTCGCTTGTCATTTTGTACGAAGGGAAGTCTAGCCAGCAGGCTGATATTACATCCACGGCAGCGATCGTAATGCCACGAGCGAGCACATGGATTCTTCGCTCCGTTCAGAATGACGGTAAACGGGAGATTATGGAGTTAGGAAACACTCCCTACCGGTCGTAATCGACCGGTTGCTTCTCTGTGGATGGTTGCGGATTTCGCAGTGACCAAAGCACGTACCAGAAAACGCCGATGCAAATGCCGGAGTCGGCGACGTTGAAGGTCGGGTAAGTATAGCTGCCAAAGTGGACATCGACAAAATCGATCACGTGGCCGTGCACGAGCCGGTCCACCAGGTTTCCGATAATTCCGCCGCACAACAGACCGAAGGAAAGTTGGACCGACGGATTTTTTAGCGCGAGGTGTTTGCGCCAGAAAAATATGGCGAATAACGTTCCGGTCGCGAGGAGCGCCAGACCGGTGCTTTTTCCCGAGAACATACTCCAGGCCGCGCCGGTGTTGCCGACGTGCACGAGATTAAGAAATCCCGGAATCACCGTGATGCCGGAATACCCATAACTCCCGAGCGGCAGACGACCGTTGATCCAATATTTGGTCAGTTGATCAAGAACGAAAATAAGCAACGTCAGCACCCAAAAACGCTGATAGGCGAACAGTCGGGATGCGTTCCACGGCGATTGCGGCGCGGCGGATTCCTTTATCGGCGTGGGCGCCGACAAAGGAGATTGCTCCGATCGACGGGGTGCGGGATTCAACCTGTCGGGCATCAATCGGAGGTCCGGGTTTGGAATTTGAACGCGATTATTCGTCGCCGCCGCCGTCGTCGGAAGAGATCTTACCGCCGCCATCTTCTTCCGTGCCGTCGCCGAACAATCCACCGCGCTCAACAGAACGGTGTGAGTGGCGCTCGACCTCTTTCTTTGCTTCGGTCGAATAACGGGTGAAGGGAACCGCCAGCAGTCGTTCTTTGGAAATCGGTTTTTGCGTGGATTCGCAAACGCCATAAGTGCCGGCGTGCACGCGTTTGATTGCCGCCTCGATTTCGGCCAGCGCTTCTTGTTCGTTGGAAACGAGACTCAGGGCGAAATCGCGATCGAAGGTATCGGTGCCGGCATCGGCCATGTGTTGGCCATAACCGGAAAGATCGCCGGAATCATCCTTGGAGGATTTCAGGAGCGTCTCTTCGGTGTGCTCGCCGAGTTGCGTGAGAACGTGAAGGCGAAGGTCGAGCAGCAGGCGATAGTAGCGGCGGAATTTTTCCGGGACGTCGTTTTCGTCCACCATTTTGGTGGGCTGTTTGCTTTTGCCGGGATGAAAACCGAGGATGTCCGCCAGCGAGGCGGCCTTGACGTGATTGGGCTTGTGGGCTTTTTCCAATTTGGCCAGCGCCTCGGCCTGTTTGGCCGCAGCGGTAGCTTTCTCGCTCTTGGCGGTCTTGACGGTGTCGACCCCTAGTTTCTCGTTCTTCTGCGCGATTTCGCGAACTTCATCGAGACTGAAAGCGATGGCGGCCTTGGGCGTGGACTTGCGCTCCAACACCATGCGTTTCAGATCGGCGGCGTTCAGCGGCGGCTTGCTGTTGCCCTTGGCTGGAGCCGTGGCCGGCGCGGATCCCGATGTCTTTTTGGTGACGAACGGCGCGGCGGATTTTTTGCCCTCGGCTTTCGCGGCGGGTGCCGGTGCGTGCTTGGCGGGAGTTGGTTTGGAGTGAGTGTGTTTAGCGGCAGGTTTCAAAGATTTCTTGGCCTCGACTTTCTTAGTGGCGTGTTTCTTCGCGGCGGGTTTTTTTTTGGTAGCCATATGAAGCGGGATTTAGGAGTTGAGGGCTTCTTCGCACCGAGGGCAAACTTCTCCGTGCGGGGTTTGATTCAAATTGGGTACCCAGCGCCAGCAGCGCGGGCAGCGGATATAGGCGTGATCGCGGGCAGACTGGGCGAAGATTTCCACGGTGGGAGCATTTTTGGCCTCAAGACTGACATGCGAGACGATAAAGAGTTCGGGTAGAAATGAATGGTGTTTTTCCAACACACCGAACGAATCATCCGTGGGAGCGCCATTAAAGGCGAGCGCGGCGTCCAACGATTTTCCAATCGTCCCGGCTTGGCGGAGTGGCTCGAGCTTTTCATTGGCCTGAGCGCGAAACTTGAGTAGAACGCTCATGTCGGCTTCGACGTCGGGGTTCTTCCATTCGACCGGTGTCACAGGCCAATCCTGCAGGTGGATCGAGTCGCTGCCGTATTCTGTGCCGCTGCCGGCAAAGCTCCACGCTTCGTCGGCGGTGAAGGTGATGATCGGGGCAAGGACTTTGACCAAGCTCAGGAAAATGTGATGAATCGCCGTCTGGGACGAGCGCCGCAAAGGGTGGTCGTTTTTCAGCGTGTACAGTCGGTCCTTCAAAATGTCGTGGTAAACAGACGACAGTGTTACGGAACAAAATTGATTGCAGAGCTGGTAGACGCGGTGGAATTCGTAGGCGTCGTAAGCTTTAGTGCATTCGTCGATCAAGACGGCCGTTTGTTGCAGCGCCCAGCGATCGAGAATGTTCATTTGGCCCACGGGCATCGCGTCCTTCGTCGCATCGAAATCGTATAAGTTCGAGAGCTGGAAGCGGAACGTGTTGCGAAGAAGACGATAGGCTTCGCCGACGTTTTTCAGGATTTCATCATCGACGGGAATGTCATCGCGGAAATCCTGCGAGGCGATCCACAGCCGGATAACGTCGGCCCCGTGTTGCGCGATGTAGGCATCGGCGGTTTGCGGTTTTTGATACGTGCTGCTCTTTGAAATTTTCTGGCGATCTTTGTCGACGATGAACCCGTGGGTGAGGACGGCCTTGTAGGGTGCGGCGCCGAATGCGATGACGCTCGTCCACAACGACGATTGAAACCAGCCGCGATGCTGGTCGCTGCCTTCGAGATAGAGATCGGCCGGCCAATGCGTGCCGCCCTGGCCGCGTTTGAGCACGGCGGCGTGCGATGAACCGGAATCGATCCACACATCGAGCGTGTCGCGGCCGCAATTGAGGGCGTCGGGCGATGGCCAGTCGGAAGGAAGTTTCACTCCGTCGAGAATCTGCGCGGGCGTGGCATCGTACCAGAAATTCGTGCCACGGATCGCGATCTTGTCGGCGATAGCGCGGACTACACCCGCATCGATATAGGCTTTTTTGGTGCCGTCGTAGAAAGCGATGATCGGAACGCCCCAAGAACGCTGGCGGCTGATGCACCAATCAGGACGAGATTCAACGGCGCCGCGAATGCGCGCTTCGCCCCACGCGGGAATCCACCCTTGATGCGTGGCAATCTTGACGATTTCCGCCAACGCGGTTTGGCGCACACCGGATTTGTCGAGCGACACGAACCACTGATCGACCGCGCGAAAAATGATCGGGGTCTTCGAGCGCCAGCAATGCGGATAGCTGTGCGGATATTTTGCCTTGGCGAGAAGCGCGCCGGCTCCCGCGAGTTTTTTCAGGACGCCGAGGTTGGCGGGCGAAGGGCGTTTGGCCGCGAGATCCTCGACTGTTTCGAGCGTGGTCAGGCCGACGAGATCGGCGGGGACTTGTCCATCGTCGAGATATTTGCCGTCGTCGCCGACCGGGCAATAGATCGCCAATTTGTATTTGAGGCCGGTGATATAATCTTCCGCGCCATGTCCCGGCGCAGTGTGAACGGCGCCGGTGCCGCTATCCGTCGTGACGTAGTCCGCGAGGACGACCGGTGACGCGCGATCGATGAAAGGATGGCGGGCTTGAAGATGTTCCAATTTTGCGCCGGCAATCGTGAGTACCGTGGACGGTTGCGGTTCGATTTTTGCAGCGCTGGCCACCGACCCGAGGAGTGCTTGGGCGACGATGATGCGTTCTGCACCGATATCGGCGACCGCATATTCCACGTCTGGATGCAGCGCAATCGCGAGGTTCGCCGGAATCGTCCACGGCGTGGTCGTCCAGATGACGATGTAGAGCGGCTTGTCGGTGGGCAGACCGAACTTTTTCGCTTCGGCCTCGGGTACGAGAAACTTTACCCAGATCGCGATTGAGGTGTGGTCCTTGTATTCGATTTCGGCCTCGGCGAGGGCGGTTTCGAAGGGGATCGACCAATAAACCGGTTTCTTGCTGCGATAAACCAAGCCTTTCTCAACGAACGCCGAAAACGTCCGCAAAATGTCCGCTTCAAACGACGGGGCCTTGGTCTTGTATTCGTTTTTCCAATCGGCCAGCACGCCGATGCGTTTGAATTGCGCGGTCTGCGTCTTGATCCAGCTCTCGGAGAAGGCGTCACACTTGGCGCGCATCTCGGCGGTAGTAAGAGTGAGGTTTTGCTCCTTGATCTCGCGGGAAACTTTTTGCTCGATCGGCAGGCCGTGGCAATCCCAGCCAGGGACATAGGGCGTGCGGAACCCGCGCATGGACTTGTAACGATTGATGATGTCCTTGAGCGTTTTGTTCAGCGCGGTGCCGATGTGAACGTCGCCGTTCGTGAACGGCGGGCCGTCGTGCAGCACGAAAGCCGGGGCGTCGGCACGTTTTTTCTGGATGGCGTTGTAAAGATCCGTCTTTTCCCAATGAGCGACCCGGACCGGTTCGCGTTGCACCAGATTTGCCCGCATCGGGAAATCGGTTTTGGGGAGAAGGAGGGTATCTTTGAGTTCTTGCGCCATCTGGATTTAAGGCGCGGGAGGCTACTCAACCAAAGGGGGTAGTCAAGTGGCGTAACGCAGGCTTGATTTGAGGTTTGCCACGAAGACGTTCCTCCATTCGGAAACGCGCAAAATAGCGTCGGCGCGCCCGGCGCCAAGTAACTTAGCTGTGACTGGCGCTGGCGAAGTCCGCGGCTTTCGCGGCGAGGGCGTGGCCGGACTTGATGCAATCGGGTAGGGAAATGCCATCGCGCGCGTTTCCGCCGATGAAAAGACCGGGATGGTCAATTTCGCAACGAGCCATCGGTTCAAGGAAACGCTCGTGGCCAATATTGTATTGCGGGATGGCTTTGGACCAGAACGTGTGATGAGTGAACGCAGGATCTCCGGTTATGCCGAGAAGTGTGCACAAATCGGGCAGCACGCGGTTGAGCAAAAGAGCGGGCGCCAGTCGGGCGGTCTCGGGTTGTCGCGTGCCGCCGGCGAAAACCGTCAGGGCGACACGACCATCGGGCGCTCTTCCGGGAAATAAAGTGGAAGAGAAAAGTACGCCGAGGAACGTTCGTTGTTCGCGCGCGGGAACCAGTGCGCCAAATCCGTCGAGCGGGTGACTGATCTGTTCGCGTTTAAAGCCGAGAAATAGCGAACTGACCGGCGGGTGCGGTTGATCATCGAGCGAGGCGAGAGGACGTTCGCCGAGCGTACCGAACACCAATTGCGCGAGACCACTCGCAGGCAAGGCCAGAACGACCGCATCAAACTCCTGGGTCGTTTCCGCTCCATCCTGCGTGGAAATTATTTTCCAAGGTCGGCCTGGAATGATGTTGGTGATAGTGCGGTTTAATTTAACCGAGCCGTCGGGCAAGGCGGCGGCGAGCGCGTTGGGGAGCGTTTGCAATCCGTGCGTGAAAGAGATGATCGGCGTTGCGCCGGCGGATTCCCCGCGCGCGCGGCGTTCGCGAGCTTCTGCGCGAAATCCGCGCAATAAGGAACCGTGGGTGCGTTCCAACTGCCACAGTCGCGGAAACGTATAACGCGCGGAAAGTTTTTCCGGATCGCCGGCATACACGCCGGAGATAAACGGATTGAGGCCGTAGTCGACGATCTCCCGACCGAAGTGCTCGCCGATAAAACTCGCGAGACTCGTATCGGTCGTGCGCCCGCGTGGGCGGGTGAGCATTTCGGCGAAGACGCGGAGTCGTGCGCCCGGCGAGAGAAGCGGCGAAGTTAAAAGGGCCGGCGGCGAGAGCGGAACGGGAATCAATTTTCCCCGGCGCACGATGAAACGTTTTTTAGCGGCACTGTTTGCGACAAGACGATCACCTTCGAGGCGAAGCTCGCGCACAAAGGCGGCGACGTCCGGCGTTTCTTGCAGGGAATTTGGTCCGCCCTCCATCAACCAACCTTCTTTCTCCGTGGTCGTGATCGCTCCGCCGACTTGGGCGTTTTTTTCAAATACGGTGACCGAAAATCCAGCGGTGTGGAGGCGATGAGCGGCGGTCAGGCCGGTGATGCCGCCACCGACAATCGCGATGGATTTCGCCGCGAGCACGGACATCTCAGGATTTCCAATTGACGACCGCGTTCACCAGCGCATCGACACATTCGAGCTTGGCTTGCGGCATGATGCCGTGACCGAGATTGAAAATGTGGCCTTTCGCTCCGCTCATCGTTTCAAGGAGCCGGTTCGTTTCGCGAGTGACGATTTCCGGGGTGGTGTTCATCAGCACCGGGTCGAGATTGCCCTGAAGCGCGATGTTTCCCGGGACCATTTTTCTCACGACGCCGAGATCGACCGTCCAGTCGACACCCAGCACGCTCGCGCCGCTGAACGCTTGATCGGTGAATTGCGACGGCGTGCCTTTCGCGTAAAGGATGATCGGAAAATCCTTCGGCAATGCGGCGATGATCTGACGAATCCAATGAAGGGATGCGGCTTCGTAATCCTGTCCGGCGAGCAGTCCACCCCAGGAATCGAAGATCTGGATCGCATCGGCACCAGCGCGGATTTGCATCTGAAAATAATCGATCAGCGCAGCGGTGAGCTTCGTCAGCAACGCGTCGAAGAAAGGCCGATCTGAATAGAAAATGCTTTTGCTCCGCCCAAAATCGTCGGCGCTGCCGCCTTCCAACATGTACGTCGCAAGCGTCCACGGCGATCCACCGAACCCGAGTAACGCTTTTTCGCCCTTCAGTTCGGTTTTGACCCGCGTGAGCGCCTGGCCGACGTAGCTCAATTTATCGGCGATTCCTTCGTGGGACAAGCGGTCCAATTGCGCGCAATTTTCCAAACGGAAATCCATCGCAATTCCGCCGGCATCGCGGAATTTGTAACCTTGGCCCATCGCTTCCGGAATCACGAGGATGTCGGAAAAAATAATCGCCGCATCGAATGCGAAGCGTCGGAGCGGTTGCAAGGTAACTTCGGCGGCGAGTTCCGGTGTCTTCACCATTTCCAGAAACGATGATTTTTCCTTCAATGCGCGGTATTCGGGAAGATAACGGCCGGCTTGGCGCATGATCCATACGGGTGGACGATCAAGAGGCTGGCAGGCGACGGCGGAGAGAAAACGTTCGCGGGAAGTCATTGGGCGGGCGGGAGGGTGTTGGACAAAAGTGGGAAGCGAGGGCGGCAGTCTCAGCCGGCGGCCCAATCGCGTGGTTTCAGGAATATATCGTATAGACGGGCTTCGGGTGATTCCGGTTCCGGTTTCCAATCGTAACGCCAGGCCACCAGCGGCGGAAGAGACATCAAGATCGATTCGGTGCGTCCGCCGCTTTGCAGACCGAAATGGGTGCCGCGGTCCCAGACGAGATTAAATTCAACGTATCGTCCGCGCCGATAAAGTTGAAAATCCCGCTCACGTTTTGCGTAAGCGGTGGCTTTGCGCTTTTGCACGATCGGCAAATATGCGGGGAGAAACGCGTCGCCGACCGACCGCATCAACGCGAAGCTGCGTTCAAAGCCCGGCGTATTAAAATCGTCGAAGAAAATGCCGCCGACGCCGCGCGGTTCGTTGCGGTGTTTCAGGAAGAAATAGTCGTCGCACCATTTTTTAAATTTCGGATAAAGCTCGGCGCCGAATGGTTCACAGGCGGTTCGTGCCGTGCGATGCCAATGAACGGCATCTTCCTCAAAACCATAGTACGGCGTGAGGTCGAAGCCGCCGCCGAACCACCAGACGGCCGAGTCGCCTTCGCCAGCGATGAAAAAACGAACATTCGCGTGACTCGTGGGCACGTACGGATTGAGTGGATGAATGACGAGCGAGACCCCCAGCGCGTGGTAGGATTTGCCGGCGAGGTCTGGACGCGAGGCCGTGGCCGACGCCGGAAGACTGGCTCCGGTGACGTGCGAAAATCCCACTCCCGCCTTTTCGAACACGGCCCCCTCGCCCAGCACCCGGGAACGACCGCCGCCGCCCTCGGCCCGCGTCCAAGTATCCTCGTGGAAACGCGCGCCTCCCTCTTCTTTTTCAAGCGCCGAGCAAATGGAGTCCTGCAAACCGAGAAGATAGGCGCGGACGGTATTGAGATCGGGTGGCATGGTGGGCGAGGGGGTAAGTTGTAGTCGTCGGGGTTGAGCGAAGTCGAGAATGAGAACACTGCAACGCGAACGATTAACGCAAACAGAGTCGCTATTAGCACCCCTTGACGACTTTGCTATGTTGGAGGTGGACAGGTCGCGCGTCGCGACCTTTTCTCACTCACCGCTGATGAATTCCGCCGTTCTTACGACCATTGCTGCCACCGGTTTTACCGTGGCATTTTTTCATGCGGCGATTCCTACGCATTGGTTGCCCTTCGTCCTCGTTTCCCGGGCGAGAGGCTGGAAGCGCGGCAAAACGCTCGCGGTCTCCGCGCTCGCCGGGCTCGGCCACGTCTCCTTGACGACCTTGCTGGGATTGGTGATAGCGTGGTTCGGATTTCAACTGGATGAGCATGCCGAGAGCTTATTCCCAAAAATCGTCGGAGGGGTGTTATTGCTGATTGGGGCTTTTTATTTTTGGCGGCAATGGAGCGGGCGCGGGGTTTTGCATCACCATCCGCCGGGCGGACACCACCAGGCCAGCAGTGAATGTGGCCATGCGCACGATCACAGCCATTGGGACGACGAATTGAAGGAGAGCGAACTGGGGTCGAAAAAATCGGGCGATTGGGCCGCGATTGGCGGCCTCTTCATGATGCTGACACTTTCACCCTGCGAAGGATTTTTGCCCGTCTATCTCTCGGGAGTGCAGTTTGGCTGGCGTGGATTCATCGTGCTGAGCCTGATTTTGGCGGTCGGCACGCTCGCCGGAATGTTGGCATTTACGTGGTTAACCTTGGTTGGGCTTGAGCGTGTTCAAGTGCAGAAATTTGAACGCTACGAAGCGGTAATGCTGGGAACCATCTTCACCGTCCTCGGTCTGCTGCTGCTCTTTTTCGAACACGGGCACTGAGGTTTCCCGGAAGAAAACGAAACTGCCCCGAATCAAGCGGGCAGTTCCGGTCGCTTGGCTGTTTATGCTTTCGGCGTGTAGAGTGCCACGAGGGCTGCGCCGATGGCCTGCGAAAGTTCTCCGAGGGTGGCGGGTACGACTTTCAATTTTTCCCGCTGACTCGGCCAAAGATAAGGTTGGGCCGACTCGCGGATGATGCGCAAATAGCGTTCGCGGAATTCGGGAGTCGTGGCCTCTGGATCGATCAGGCCGCCGCCGATCACGACATATTCTGCGTCGACCGCCATGAGGAGCGCAGCCATGTGCAATCCGAGCGCGCGGGCTTGGAAATTGAAAATATCGACGGCCAGTGGATCGTCTTTTTGCGCAAGTGTGCGGAGTGAAAAAGCCTTTTCCTTGATTGGCGTGGTGGAAGTTGCGAGCGGATGGTTCGGATATTTTTTCAGCGTTTCCGTCAAGAGCTGAGGCAAACCCGAAATGGTGGTATATGCTTCGATGCAACCCCAGTCGCGGCCGCAACCGCAAGTGAAGGCGTGGATGTTGCCCAAAAGATGAAGGGCTGCGGGAATATGGCCGCCTTCCATGCCGTTGAGAGTGTCGCCGTCCAGCGGCAGGCCATTCGCGTCGACATAAGCGACTCCCAAGCCGGAGCCGGGCGCGAGCATGAGGACGCTCGCTTTTTTTCCGCCGCGGACGCGCTGAGCTTCAGCCACGCCGCCATAATTTCCGTCGTTGCCCGTGACGAGCGGGATCGAGCGCCCCGCAGATTGGGCAATTGCGCGACTGTAATCGGCGTGAAAATCCCAGCCTTCAAAATTCCTGGGTAAATTCGCCGCTCGTCCCAGAACGCCGTAGCGCTCGTAAGGACCGGGAATGGCCAGACCCACGCCCTGCACCTGACTCCACGTGAGATTGTTCTCCGCGAGAAATCCGTTCACTCCGTCGATCCAGCCACGAATGACTGCATCAGTGCCCGCGCTGGAGTTGGTCGAGCTTTGACGCAACTTGTGCGAGATGATCGAACCATCGGCCCAAACGCCGCCGGTTTTTGAGGTGGTCGCACCGCTGTCGGTGCCAATAAAAATGCCTTGATTGGACATGGGAGAAAGGGTCGAGTTGGTTTGAAAGAACTAAACTCAGTGGCACGCGGCATCAGTGTCGGCAACGGCAAAGAAGTGAAATCGGCGGTGATTTATCATCGGTTGCTGGATTGGGACACCATCTGAAAAAGCGACGCAGGTGAGGCCAACTTAGAGGATAATCCCGGCCGCGGAACTCTCCATCACGCGCTCAAGGCGGCTGAGTTGAGTCGATTCTTTTTTCGCGCTGACGATCGGGTGGATGAGTTTGCGCCGATACCAGGGCGCTTGCTTTTGGAAAAAATTCCACGCCTCGCGGTTTGCCTGGAATTTTTTCAAGTAGGCCGCGGGCAATGCATGTGGTTCTTTTTGTTCAAACGAATAGATTCCAGTTCGCGCAGGCATTCGTGCTTTGAATGCACGCAGTCCAGCAGGACGCATTTTCCCCAGTGCCGTCAAACGGGCGACGTGGACGAGATTGCGGTTACTCCAAATGCTCGTGGATTTGCGCGGCGTGAACCGGTGCATGAAACTGTTCGCGTCGATTTTCCGAATCACTCCGTCAATCCACCCAAAGCATAACGCTTCGTCGATTGCGTCGGCATATGTCATTCCGGCAAGGCCGGAGTTCTTTCGGTGGAAACCTACCTGAAGCTCCGAGAAGGTGGCGTGATTTTGTTCAAGCCACTGGCGGAATTCCGCCGCGGAGTTGAAATGTGTCGCAGTCATTGGACCGTGTGAACCCTCAGCCGAGTGCAACGATTCATTCACGATGCCATTGGCTGGCCTTTATTAGACGGAGACGGCCTGTTCGATGGGCAACTCGTGGAGTTTTAATTCCGGATTTTTTTCCGTGAAGTAACGCATCGTCCATTCGTTGGGAAACAGTACGACGGGCTGATCGAATTTGTCGGCGCCGAAACTGACTCCGCTGGCGACGATAAATTTTGAATAATCGATCGCACCTTTGGCCAGACTGGAGGTCGAGCCGTCGGCGAGCGAAAGCCAGCGAAGTACAGTCCACGGCGTGGGCGTGAGCCGGCACTCGGCGTTGTACTCGCTTTGCAAACGCCATTGCACGACTTCGAATTGCAGCGGGCCGACGGCGGCGAGCAGCGTGGCGCCGGGAGGAGCATTCCGGGCGGTGAAGGATTGCACGACGCCTTCCTGCAGAAGTTGTTCGAGGCCGGCGCGGTATTTCTTGGAGTCGGCTGAAGTGGGATTGGAAATGTAAGTGAAAACCTCAGACGGGAAGCGGGGAATCTCGTCATAATAGATTCCGCGATCCTCGGTGAGCGTGTCCCCGATGCCGAATTCACTGTGACCCACCAAGCCAATCACGTCGCCCGGCCACGCCTCGTCGACGGTTTCGCGTTCGCGGCCGAAGAGTTTGTGCGAGGAGGAGAGGCGGACTTGTTTCCCGGTGCGCTGATGAGTGACGACCATATCGCGCTCGAATTTCCCCGAACAAACGCGGAGAAACGCAATGCGATCACGATGCTTGGCGTCCATGTTCGCTTGGATCTTGAAAATGAAGCCGGAAAATTTCGGGTCGGCCACGGGCACAACCCGCGCGGCCGTCGGTTGCGCCATGCCCGGAACGGATACGCTGACCGAAGTCCGCGGTGCGGGCGGCACGGAGTCCTTCAAGAAACCGTCGAGCAGAAGTTGGATACCGAAATTATTGACGGCCGAACCGAAATAGACGGGCGTTTGCTGGCCGGCTTGGACGGCCTTGAGATCGAACGGATGACCCGCGCCATCGAGCATATCGAGTTGTTCCTTCACTTGCGCATACGTGTCGTCGTCTAATTTGCTGCGCACGGCGTCGTCATCGAGATTGGTTACGTTGACTGGCGCTTGAAATTTTCCGCCGGGAACGCGTTCGAAAAGATGCACCTGACGCGTACGGCGATCGAAGACGCCTTTGAACTGCGGACCATTGCCCAACGGCCAAATGACCGGCGATGATTGCAAACCGAGGACGTTTTCGAGTTCGTCGAGCAGCGCGATGGGGTTGTGCGTCGGGCGATCGCACTTGTTCATGAACGTGAAGATCGGCACGCCTCGTCGACGACAGACTTCGAAGAGTTTGCGGGTTTGCGCTTCAACGCCTTTCGCCGCGTCGATCACCATCAGTGCGGCGTCAACAGCGGTCAGTACGCGATAAGTGTCTTCGGAGAAATCCTTGTGGCCTGGAGTATCGAGGAGATTGACGGCGCAGCCGGCGTAATCGAATTGCAGCACCGTGGAAGAGATCGAGATGCCGCGTTGCTTTTCCAATTCCATCCAGTCCGACGCAGTAGCGCGCTGGTTTTTGCGATCCTTGACCGCACCGGCCAAGTGAATCGCATTGCCGTATAGCAGGAATTTTTCCGTGAGGGTCGTTTTTCCCGCGTCAGGATGGGAGATGATCGCAAAAGTGCGGCGGCGGGAAATTTCCTGAGCGGGCGTGGGCATGGGATTTGAGACGCAAATGAGCAATGAGGCAGAGGGGAAGACTATTCTAGCCAAACCTAACGAACGGATAATTTGACGAGGTGTTTGGGAGGAGCTGTTGATCGATACGAAACGAAGTGCGCTTCGGATTCGGCTAATTGACAGCGCTTTGCATTGTCGTTAACCTCGCTTCGATCTTGACTTGTCGTGGTCGCTCCGTGTCTTTTACGCAGGTTCAGATCGGAGATTTTTCAGCTGCGACGCGTTGGCGTAACTCTGGAAAATCATTTTTACCCTCACTAAAAAATTGTTTTCGAATGTCCTGTAACCCCATGGGATTTTAGATCGCGCCGCACCTGTTTGGGCATGCATTAGCGAAGGCCTTGTTAATGAAAAGTTAAAACCCCGCCTTTGAGCTTTTGCCTCTGTACTCAATCACGCCACGTGCCGATATATTCTCCTTAAAGGAACAATTATGACCACGGTACTCTTCTTACTCGCAGCGTTGTTTGTGTTGGCGGTTGGTACGTTAGTCTTCCAAGCGTTCCGTGCTCCCGAAGGGCATGAGGACGCCTCGGGTTTTCATTTTGCACCGGTCGCCGCTAACCGGCGCGCCTCCCGCGAGTCCTATTCCGCTAGCTCCAAGCACGAAGTGGCGGCCCATGTGGCATCGCAGCATTTGCCGGCGGTTTGATTGGCGTAGGGTTTGATGCCCCGAATCTTGTCGTCCGACTGTGAGCGGTGCCGAATTGCTTCGGATTGATGGTAGCCGGAAAAATTCAGTGGCTCACCACAGAATATACCGAATACCCAGAAATCAGAATAGGGGATTCCGCTCTGAAGCGATCGATGCGCGCACCATTTTGGTGTCCGCTCAATCGATCCTCTTAAAATCTCAAACGTGTTCGGTCGGTCAGTCTGTGTGTTTTGCATCTTCTGTGGTGAAATTCGACTGAATCGATACGCCGCAGCGTCGGTGATAACTCCGCTCTCCGGCCCCCTCCGCCAAAGCTTTAGACCGTGAGCCTGCTGAAACGGTCTTCTAACCAAGTGCGCTATGCGGAAATGGTGGGATTCTGGGAGATGGGGGGGTTCCCCGGAATCCTTCGCTCTTTTTTTGCTGATTTTTCCGCCGTTTTCGTGACGCGTTAGGTTTTTTGTAAGTCGTTGATTTGAACTGCAATCATTTGGTGGTTCGGCTGCGTATTGGCGCCGAAAAATGTGCCTGCGGGAATTCCGTAGGCCACTTTGCGCGTCTGCCCGGATAGGCTAAGATAGCTGGAAACCCTATAGCGGGGGAGTTCCAGACCCCATATCGCTCAACCACTGACTCTTTTTTCTGTCCTCAACCCAAAAACGGTAGGTAAAATTACCATGAACTATAACAGTACCTCAAAAAATATATGTGCAAATGCACATGAAACGATGCGGCCTCTCAAGCGCTCAAAGGGCATTGCATTTTTATTGATGCTCGTGACG
>JBEPTW010000021.1:0-34335 GCA_041691855.1 Verrucomicrobiota bacterium
CGCATTTGCCGCAGGTGGCCGCGCAGGCGCAGAATCATTTTGTGGTGACGAAGGATCAGAGTGGTGATCGCGCCTCGGTTTCCATCGAGCCGATCCACGCCAATCGCAAATCGCGCGTCGGCGAACTCGCCCGCATGCTGGGTGATCGCAGCGCGAAGAGCGCGATCGCGCATGCCGAGGAATTGTTGAAAGGGTAGGGTGTTCATCTTGAAGTTCCCCCTGATCTTTGCCCGGAAAAAAGCTGCGCGGCCTTGCTAATTTCGCGGGGTCGTGTCTAGGTTTTTTCCATGAATACCCCCATCAGCCGTCGGCAGGCGCTGGCGCAAATCGGTGTCGGCGCAGCGTTGCTCGCCGGAGCCACCGCCGCCCAAGCCCAGACCAAGGATGCCCCCATGATCACGAAATCGGGGAAAATTAATCAGTCGGTATGTCGGTGGTGTTACAATAAGATTCCCCTCGACGAGTTGTGCACGGCTTCGAAAGAAATGGGGCTCAAATCGGTCGAACTGCTCCAACCGGCGGACTTCGCGACCGTCAAGCAGCACGGATTAATTTGCGCGATGGTCAGCAATCCCATCGTGGACTTTGGCTCGATCAAAGTGGGCGGAATCGCCAAGGCCTGGAATCGCGTCGAATATCACGACACTTTGGTCTCGGCTTACGAAGAGCATCTGCATGCGACGGCCGAGGCGGGTTTTCCCAATTTGATCTGTTTCTCCGGCAATCGCGAGGGGATGGCGGACGACGTCGGCATGGAGAATTGCGCGAAAGGTCTGCAACGGATTTTGCCGCTGGCGGAAAAACTCGGCGTGACCCTTTGCATGGAATTGTTGAACAGCAAAGTGAATCACCACGACTACATGTGCGATCACACGGCGTGGGGCGTGGCGCTTTGCAAAAAACTTTCCTCGCCGCGGTTCAAATTGCTCTACGACATTTATCACATGCAGATCATGGAAGGCGATGTGATCGCGACGATTCGCGCGAATCATGAACACTTTGGGCATTATCACACCGGTGGAGTGCCAGGGCGTGCTGAAATCGACGATACCCAGGAGCTTTATTATCCCGCGATCATGCGCGCGATCGCGGATACCGGCTACACTGGCTACGTCGCGCAAGAGTTTGTGCCCAAGCGGCCGGATGCGCTCGCGTCGCTGCGCCAAGGCGTGGAAATTTGCGCGATCTGAATTGGATTGCGCGATCCAAGAAGAGTGAACCTCGCGTGTGTGCGGAATTCCCGCGTGACTAATTTTTTCCATTTATGAAATCCCACCCCAAAATCCTTGTGGCCGGCTTAGTGATGCTGGGCCTCGCATTGCCCATTCTTTCCGCCGCGCCGTTGCACGTGCTTTATTTCACGAAGTCGTCGGGCTGGGAACACAGCACGATCAAGCGGACCGATGGGAAGCCGAGCTATTCGGAAAACATCATGACTAAACTCGCCGCCAAGCACGACTGGGCGGTCACCTTTAGCAAGGACGGCAGTTTGTTTTCGTCGGAGTACCTGGCGAAGTTCGATGTCATCATGTTTTATACGAGCGGCGATTTGCTCACGACCGGCACGGATGGCCAACCGGCGATGACTCCCGCCGGAAAGCAGGCGCTGCTTGACGCGGTGGCCGGAGGCAAGGGCTTCGTCGGGGTGCACAGCGGCAGCGACACCTTTCACACGGACGAACACGGCGGCGGGAATAATGCGATTCGCTCGCAACGCTACGTGAACTACGGCGATAAGGCGGACGATTACATTAAGATGTTGGGCGGCGAATTCATTAATCACGATTCCCAGCAGGTGGCGAAAGCCAAGGTGATCGATCCGTCGTTTCCGGGTTTTGCCGACGTGGGCGGCGCGATCGAAGTTCAGGAAGAGTGGTATTCGCTCAAGGAATTTGCACCCGACGATCACGTGCTGCTGTTGATGGAAACCGCTGGGATGAAGGGACCGGATTATGATCGTCAGTCGTATCCGCTGGCGTGGGCGCGCACAGTGGGCAAAGGCCGCGTGTGGTTTAATGCGATGGGGCATCGCGAGGACGTGTGGGACAATCCCAAGTTCCAAGATATTCTGATCGGCGGCATCGAATGGGCCGGCGGACGCGTGAATGCAGACGTGAAGCCGAATGTCGCCGAAGTAGCGCCCGGAGCCAGCACCTTGCCCAAGCCACCGGCGAAGTAGTTGGCGGTGGTCAGTCGCCGAGCGTCCGATGCCAAGAAGTGCTTCAGCGTCCCCATAGCCGGCCTTGATGCGTGCCGGACTGTTTCGGGCATCAACGAAATCTACTGCGTCGCTCGGACCGGAATCTGATTGGCAGGGGAGCGGTCGATATGTTCTTTATTTTCCGATGTCCTTTCCGCCTGAACTCTATGCCAACCGCATGCGGCAACTGCGGCCTTCCACGATTCGCGAGATCCTGAAGGTCGCTTCCCAGCCGGAGATTATTTCATTCGCCGGCGGTTTGCCGGCGCCAGAATTATTTCCTGTGGATGCCATTCGCGCGGCGGCGGATGACGTGCTGACCCGCAACGGGAGCGAGGCGTTGCAGTACGGACCGAGCGAAGGGTTTCCTGCGTTGCGCGAATGGATCGCGACGGAGTTGCAGTCGCGCAAAATCAAGGCGGTGTCTTCGGATATCCTCGTGACCAATGGATCGCAACAAGTGCTCGATCTCGTAGCGAAGGCGTTGATCAATCCCGGTGATGTTGTCCTGACGGAAAACCCCACGTACCTCGCCGCCATCCAAGCGTTCCAAGCGCTGGAGGCTCGCTTTGTGCCAGTGCCGACCGATTCGGAAGGACTCATTCCCGAGGCGTTGCCAGAGCTGATCAAACGGCATCGTCCGAAGTTTCTTTATACGATTCCAAATTTTCAAAATCCAACCGGTGTGACGATGAAGGCGTCGCGGCGCGAGGCGCTCGCCCGGATTGCAGCGGAACACAAATTGGTGATTCTCGAAGACGATCCCTATGGCAAACTCCGCTACAGCGGCGTCGAAGTGCCACCAATCAAACATTGGGACGAGGCCGGCTGGGTGCTTTATGCGAGTACGTTTTCCAAGACGATCGCTCCCGGTTTGCGTTTGGGTTGGGTGTCAGCTCCGGAGGAAATTTTTGCGCGGTTGCTGATTCTGAAACAGGCGTCCGATTTGCATACGTCGAGTTTCGACCAACGGGTCGCCTACGCTTTTCTTTCCGGCAACGATCAGTCGGTGCATCTCGAACGCATTCGCCGCGCTTACGGCGAACGTTTCGCCGTGATGGATGCGGCGCTTCAGGCCGAGATGCCTGCCGGCTATCAGTGGACGAAACCGGAAGGCGGCATGTTCCTGTGGATCACCGGGCCGGTCGGCCTTGATGGATTAAAACTTCTTGAACAAGCGATCAAGCATCAGGTCGCGTTCGTTCCGGGTCGGGACTTTTTCCCCGCTGACGCCGGTGCCAATTATCTCCGGCTTAATTTCTCGAATTCCAAACCCGAGCGAATTCGCGAGGGCGTTCGCCGGCTGGCCTCGCTTTGTAAGTAAACCTAAGTTCAACCGCTGAAACCACCGATTTCACGAATCGGATGATCAATCTTTTGAAAACTGCCGGGCATTCAACTCGCGGATGAATGACTTTAATCGATCGTTGTCCTGCGATCCTCTGTATTCGTTCGATTAGTGTCATCAGTGGTTAGGGAGTGTCTGCAAACTCGTTTGTCATTCTGAACGAAGTGAAGAATCCACGGCGGCGAACGTGATGCCACGGGCGAGCACATGGATTCTTCGCTACGCTCAGAATGACGGTAAACGGGAAGTCATGGGTTTTGAAAACACCCCTGGATTAAACTGTGCCTTGTGAAATTGCTGAGCCTGATCTCGTTATCGTCGCTTCGGGCATCGGTCTGTTATTCCTGCGATTCCTTCACGATCTCGCGTTCGGCTTCGAGCCACGTGGATTCTGCCTCATTTTCCGGATGGCCGCGTTTCTCCCAAATAGCGTAGGCACGGGCGGTGATAGCTTCGTGGATTTCAGAGACGGAATTGCCGGAGTGCGACTGAACGTGGCCGTTGTGATGATGATTTTTCATGTTGGAGTAGGCCGGAAGGGGTTGATTGCCTTTCAGCGTTACTGGTAATGACGACCTTC
Organism: Verrucomicrobiota bacterium; assembly: GCA_041691855.1. GTDB lineage: Bacteria > Verrucomicrobiota > Verrucomicrobiia > Opitutales > Opitutaceae > Lacunisphaera. The sequence goes on from JBEPTW010000021.1 coordinate 4,129, forward strand.
CACTCGTTTTGGTTCCGGGGTTTTCCGCCCGGTTTTTCCCGAAATACATGTAATCAGACCGGCCGGAAGCTCCGCCACTTTTCCAGTGGCATTGAGGCTAGCGTGATGAGCAACAGCTGGCTGGCGACGAATGCGATTAGCCAGTAGAAGGCGGCGTCCATGAAACCGTAACTGTGCAGGCCGATGCCCAGCATATTCGTGCCAAACCAACTCCAGCTGGTAATGATATTGCCGAAGAGCGCGAGCGACATCAGGCCGCGTTGTTTCACCATTCCGCCCCAGCGGGCATGGAGAATAATCGCGTTCCACAATACGATCATGACGGCACCATTTTCCTTCGGGTCCCAACCCCAGAAACGTCCCCAGGATTGATCCGCCCAAATACCGCCAAGCACGGTCCCGACGAGGCTGCACAGGGTCGCGAAACAGACGATGCCGTAAACCATGCGCGCCAAAGCGTCCGCCGTGGGCTTGTCGAGCGATTTGGTGAGCGTGCCGCGCACGACGTAGATGAGAGCCAGAAATCCGGCGAGGAAAGTGGCGGCGTATCCGGTGGTGACGACGACCACGTGCGTCGCGAGCCAGAGATTCGTATCGAGAACGGCCCGCATCATTTCAAGTGTGTCGCCGCTGAGGGCCAAATGATGGGCGATCAACAGCGTGATAAACCCGATGATGCCGGCGGCGACCGAGCCGATGGCGTTGCGATAAAATTTTTCTAGAATGAGGCAGAGTCCGACCGAACCCCATCCGACAAAAAGTGCCGACGAATAAAGATTCGTGACGGGTGGACGGCCTTCGAGCCACATGCGGGTGATGATGCCGGCGGTTGCGACGACGAATGCGACGAGTACGAGATAGAACGCGGACTTGCCCAGCACTTCCGGCCATTTCAACCACGAGAAAATAGCGATGAAAAAGGCATACGCGTAAAACGTCATGCTATTGTAGAACGGCTCCGCAGCATTGAAGCGGGTTTCTATATCGCCCTTTTTGAGCTGCGGGGAGAAGCGCTTGCTGAGTTGTTCGCGATACAACCGGGTGATTTCGTTAAACTGACCGGGTTGATGGTCGCGCCACGCATGACCGAGCGCGGCGTACGCCATGATGTTGGGATTCAATGTGCCGGATTGAAATGTTTCGAGCAACGTCCGGCCGACGGATTTCCATGCGGTCAAATTGGGTTCGTCGTCGGCGGGTGGCACGGCGAGGAGATTCCCCATCTTGTCCATGAAGTCGTAGCGCTCGGCCATCGTGAGCATGGCTTTGTAGGCGTCTTCATTGGCGGGCTCTTTTTTTTGCTTGGCGCGGACGGCTTCGACGCCAGCGGGAAGAGCTTTTTGAAATTTGAGGAGTTCCTCGAGGAAATCCGGACTGTCGGGAGCTTGCACGCTATGCTTGAGGCGCTGGTAAAGCAGGACGCGCTCGCGGAGTTGGATGACGGCCTTTTGAAATTGGGTGCGCGCCTGAGGATCGATCGGGTCGGCGAGATTTGCCTGACGGTCGAGTTCGTCGAGTTTGGGTTCGAGTTTCTGGAAGGAAAAACGAGTGCGCGTTCCGGGGACGAAGTCAGCGAGCACGAGCACGCGCAACACGGGGTTGTCGTAGTGAATCTTCGTGTCGGCTTCGGTCAGGCCCATGAGCGTCAGTAATTCGGGCGAGTCGGTTGCGCTGATGTGGAACGTCGGGTACGTGTCCGCTTTGGTTGGATTGAAAAGCACATCGGCGAGCCATTCGATGGGACTGGCGACCAAAGGTTTTGAGATCGTGGGGTCGCTGACGCGTTGCCGATTCTGCAGCTCGAGCAGCGACGTGCGCGCCACGGTGTCGAGGGGTTTGATGCGACCGTTAACGAGAACCGGAATACGGCCGAACGCAGTGAGATCAAAAGCACCCGGTGCCGTCGCGGGTACATAGAGCGTGGAAAGCACGTAACCGACGGCGAAGAGCAGGACTAAAAATGGGAGGAAGCGTTTCATTTTTTACACCAAGGTCGCAAAGGGAGCAAAGGGTTTAAGGCTGGTCGGCACCGGGTAGGATCAAGCGGGCGATGCCATTTTTCAAAAATGGTTCGTGAAAATTAATGAGGAGTCCCAAAGGTACGTTCATTAATTTCATATAGGATAAAAGCTGGGCTTTGTGAACAGGAAGGATGCATTCGACGACTTTATTTTCTATGATCAAACAGCCATCAACAAAGAGATCCAAACGAAGCGGTTCGTCGAAAACCAAACCTTTATATTCGATCGGGACCATCAGCTGATTGACTGACGGGATACCTTGCAAATGAAGTTCATGAACCAGGCAGCGTTCATAAATACTCTCGATCAGGCCCGGTCCTTTGTGCCGATGAACTTCTATCGCGGCACCGATCACCTTGGCGGAGAGAGCGTGGGCTTTGGAATATTTCGAATGCATTGCTCTGCGATCTTTGCGGTCTTGGTGTAAAACCTCACCTTGCCGAGCGCTTCCGGATGAAACCGATGAGGTGAAAACCGAATTGGATGACGAGGCCGAGGGCCATCAGAATGCACGAGACGTACGGGAGCACCCAGCTGGGATTGCGGACCACTTGGAGGACGGTGTTGTGGTCATTGCTGGGGTCAAAGCTCGCCTGATAAAATGTCAGGCCGGCATAGCGCAGCGGGTTGTTCATGTAGATCAATAGCTCGCGGTCTTCGTGGCCATCGTCTGATTTCAAGCGGATGCGACTGGCGAAATTTTTCGGGATGTCAGTGCCGGCGTAGATTTCGTGAGTGAACTTGAGGAGCGTCAGTGCGAAAGGCCGGTAATAGCGTTTGAACCGCAGGGCGAGTTCCCACGTGTGGCCTTGATAGCTCAATGATTGCGGCATGCCGAGGAGTGGCGAGACCAACCACGTTCCGAGGGTTCCCTCGGTGCCGACCAGTTCGATGTCGGCGGCAGGCGAATTGCGTTCGTCCGCCTTGTAGGTGAGGGGAAGGGGAATAAGTGCGACGCGCGGTCCGATGCCACTGGTGGCGACCGCAGGCGCGGCGCTTGGTGCTTGGGCGCGCATCTGGAGCATCGCGTTGGGATAGTAATCCCGGATTTTAACCTGAAACGGCAGACCCGGATGTTGGATGACTCCGCCATCGCGCAGCACGGCTTGGGGGATCGCGACGACTTCGTTGAATTGCGGATCGGTCGTATCCATCACCGCGAGTTCGAGGTCGCGATAGCTCTCCGAATAATTCTTCGTTTCGCCCTCGTTGAGCGGCATCTGGCTTTCTTTCTGGAAAATACCTGAGAGCAATTCGCCGATGAGAAGAAGAATGACGCCGATGTGCGTGAGCTGAATGCCGAGTTTTTTCCACTCAAGTTTGAAGCGGTAAATATGCGCGGCGATGAGGTTGATGAGCAGGAGTCCGCCGATGGAGTAACCGCCCGGAAAAATGGGGAAGGGGAATTTCGTGCCGGGAATTTTTTCGAGCACGAAGAAAGCGTGGAAGAATTTTTCCTGTACGCCCCAGACGCCGAGATCCACTTGGGAGAGCGTCGCCCAGAAGATCAGGATGATCGAGAGGACGAGCAGCGCAACCGTCAGCTTGAGCGAGACGAAAAAGTCGCGGAATTGTCGGGAGATTGGCTTCATGCTCAACGTGACTTGATCGTGTGGAGAAATTCGAGAAACGCCGGCTTCTGGCTTTCGACGAGCGCGTCCGGTCCCATGAGTTTGAAAAACCACGTGTCGGTGTCGTGGGGAATAATCGCACCGAGGATACGGGTCGATTTGGCTCCCGCGTTGCCGGCAAAATCCACGACGATCAGGTGCAGGTCGCCGACGTCGAGATGAACCGTGTTGGTTTCCATTTCACCTTCGCCGAATGGTGCGAGGCCGAGTTGTCCGCGCCAGCGATTGACGTTGGCAAGAAGTCCGCCGGTTGAGCCGGGGAACGCGGTGATCGAAAGATCCGCGTCGCCACCGTCGCCTTTGACGGAGAAACTGCCTTTGCGCATCGGGCCATTGGGTTTCGCCGTCCATGCGGCGGGTGCGGTCCAGACCAAGTCGGAGCCTGATGCCGTCGGTACGGCGGTGTTAGCCATCGATTGACCGCCCGCTGCGGAAGAACCTGCGGCGTCGCCGGCTGGTGGCGTGCCCGGCATTGTCGGGGGCGGATCTTTCGGGGCGCGGTAAGTGGCGATCTCGCGATCTTTGCAGCCAACCAAGAGGACAAGGGAAAGGGCGGCGAAGACAGTCGGGCGGGGAGGCATGGGAATGATTCACTCTAACAAAGATTCACAGACCGCAATCCTAACTAAAATCTATGAGGCGGACGGGGCGGTGGGATTAGGGCGTGTTTGCAACCCCGTTTTGTCATTCTGAACCAATTGAAGAATCGATCGCTGCGAACGGGATGCTACGACCGAACGCATGGATCCTTCGCTGCGCTCAGGATGACAATCAGCGGGAAATTCTTCTCCCCAATGGGCCTTCGTCGGGTCTCCGAATGATAGAAATGCGAATTTGAGGATTTCGAAGAAACGCCTCAGTATTGTTGAGATTTTGGGTGCGAATGCCGAAAGAGTTCTTAGGCATGTGATATGCAAATAACTCCACTGGGAGACACGGCGCTGATGCTGGGTTTTGGAGACGTCATCGACGAATCCATTTACCGGCGGGTGCATGCTGCGTGGCAGGCGTTGGCGGCCGCGCCGCTACCGGCGGTGACTGAGTTGGTGCCGGCGTACACGACCGTTACGTTGTTTTACGATCCCGTTGTGGCGGTGCAGGAAGGCGCTGCGGAAACTGACATCGTCGGGTGGCTCACCGCCAAAGTGCACGAGCGATTGAAAAATCCACCGAAAATGGAAAAATCGAAACCCCGAACGATTGAGATCCCGATTTGTTACGGTGGCGAATTCGGTCCCGATCTTGGACAAGTGGCGAAGCAGTCGAAATTATCGCCGGAGGAAGTGATTAAGCGTCATGGTAAGGCGGACTACATTGTCTATCTGATCGGATTTGCGCCGGGGTTTCCGTATTTGGGTGGCTTGCCAAAGGAATTGAATACGCCGCGTCACGCGAAACCCCGCATGAACGTCGCGCCCGGGTCGGTGGGAATTGCGGGAAATCAGACGGGAATTTATCCGTTGGGTACACCGGGCGGCTGGAATCTGATTGGCCGAACGCCGCTAAAACTTTTCGTTCCCGACAGAGAACCGCCGGTACTGTTGCGCGCCGGTGATCGGGTAAAGTTTCGCACGATCAGTTCGGAGGAATTTGCAAAGCTGGAGGCTTTGAAATGATTACCGTGATCAAGCCGGGTCTGCTGACTTCCGTGCAGGATCTCGGGCGGCCCGGTTACCAGCAATTCGGCATTGTGGTGGGCGGTGCGCTCGACCGGTTTTCCACGCGGGTGGCCAATTTGATTTTAGGCAACGACGCCAACGCCGCGGTTTTGGAAATGGCGCAAACCGGACCGGAATTACGTTTTGAGAAAGAAACGGTGGTGGCTTGGTGCGGGGCGGATTTTGACGCACGTATTGGAAATGAAGCGATGCCGCGAGACCGGCCGGTACGCGTCGGAGCAGGCGAGACGTTGACCTTTGGCTTTGCGCGTTCCGGGCTCAGGGCGTGGCTGGCAGTGGCCGGTGGCATTGACGTGCCGTTGGTGATGGGAAGTCGCAGCACTTACCGACGCGCCGGGATTGGCGGACATGAAGGACGGCCTTTGGTGGTCGGAGATATATTGGCCGTGTGTGCGCCGGGTGAACGTTCGGCGCACTTGCTAGCGTCGCTCCAATCCGCCGGACGACGCGTCGCAGGTTGGACCGTGCGACCACAAACTCTCGGCGGAACGGTGCTCGACGGCACGATGCGCGCCATGCCCGGACCCGAATGGGATTGGTTTACAGCGGAATCGCAAAAGGCCTTTTTCTCGGCCGAATGGCGGGCAACCAATGAAGCGGATCGGATGGGCGTGCGTTTGGTCGGACCGGTGTTGGAGCTGGTCAAGCCGCGCGAAATGATTTCCTCCGCTGTCAACACGGGGATCGTGCAAGTGCCACCCTCCGGCCAGCCGATTATTTTATTGCCCAGCCGGCAATCGGTGGGTGGCTATCCGCGCCTAGCCGCGATGGCGGCGGTCGACGTGGGACGATTTACGCAACTGCGTCCGGGCGATAGCGTGCGATTTCAAAAAATAACTCTTTCGACGGCGCACGAATTACACTTGGCGCAAGAACGCGATCTTGCCTTGATCCGCATGGGCTTGGCGCGGGTGATGGGCTGAAACTATGTCTCAAATCGATTTGAACTGTGATCTGGGGGAGGGCGGCAGCAATGACGCTGCGATGATGCCATTGATCACGTCGGCGAATATCGCGTGTGGCATTCATGCGGGCGATGTCGACACCATGCGCGCGGCAGTGAATCTCGCGCAACAGTATGGGGTCGCGATTGGAGCGCATCCGAGTCTGAACGACCGGGAGAATTTCGGGAGAAAAGAGATGAAGGTTACGTATGGTGAAGCCCGTCTTTACGTCGTGACCCAGACGAAACTCCTGCAAATCATCGCGCGGCAGTGTGGGGCAAAGGTCACGCACGTAAAACCGCACGGCGCGCTCTACAACATGGCGGCACGGGACGCCGAGCTCGCGGATGCCATCGCGGCCGCAGTGAAGGAAGTGGATCCCGCTCTTATATTATACGGTCTGGCGGGCAGCTGTTTGCTCGACGCGGGAAGGGTTCACGGCTTGCAGGTTGCGAGCGAAGTTTTTGCCGATCGCACTTATCAGCCGAATCGATCGCTCACTCCGCGTTCGCAAGCCAACGCAGTCATTGCCGACGAAACCGTCGCGGTGGATCAAGTTGTACGAATGTTGCGGGACGGTGTTGTTCGCACGACCGACGGGACTGAAGCGACCATTCAGGCAGACACGGTTTGTTTGCACAGCGACGGAGCCGATCCCATTAATTTCGCGCTCAAGCTAAACGTGAAACTGAAGTCGGAAGGATTCTGGCTGAAAGCGCTGAGTTCGGCGTAAGCACCGGCGAACGATTTGAGGTCGCGGCCGGCGTACGATGGGCGTCAGTTATTAAACCGGAATAGCGCAACGTCTCCGTCGGCGAAGATGTATTCTTTGCCTTCGAGGCGGTATTTGCCGGCTTCGCGCGCGGCGGCGACGCTGCCGAGGCGCGTGAGGTCGTCGTAGCTGACGATTTCGGCCTTGATGAAACCTTTCTCGAAATCCGTGTGGATCACGCCGGCCGCTTGCGGTGCTTTCCAGCCTTTCTTGATTGTCCAAGCGCGAACTTCTTTTTCGCCAGCGGTGAAATAAGTCTGCAGGCCGAGCAAGGCGTAGGTGCCTTTGATCAGCGAGGACACGCCGGAATCATCGACGCCGAGATCCTTGAGGAATGCCTGCGCTTCCTCGGGCGGCAGGTCGATCAACTCGGCTTCGATGCGCGCGCTGATGGGAACGTAAGCAGCGTCGTGATGCGTGCGGACAAACTCCGCGACTTTTTGCACGAAGGGGTTTTGCTCTGCGGTCGCGAGATCGGACTCGGCGACATTGCACGCGAACAAAACGGGTTTCGCTGTCAGTAGTTGAATGAGCTTCATCAACGCGGTTTCCTCCGGCGTGGCCGCGAGGGTGTTGGCGGTTTTCCCGGCGTTGAGGTGCGGCTCGAGTTTATGCAGGAGAGCCAACTCGATGATCGCTTCCTTGTCGCCGGCCTTCGCGCTCTTTTGTGTTTTCGTCATGCGCTTGGCGACAGCGTCGAGATCCGCGAGCACGAGTTCGGTCGTAATCACTTCGATGTCACGCACGGGATCGACGCTGCCCATCGTGTGGATGATATCGCCGTCTTCAAAACAGCGGACGACTTGCACGATGGCATCGACTTCGCGGATGGTGGCGAGAAACTGATTGCCGAGACCTTCGCCTTTGCTCGCACCCGCCACGAGGCCGGCGATGTCGACGAACTCGATGGCGGCTGGCACGACGACGTTGGTCTTGGCGATTTTTTGCAGCACGTACGAACGCTGGTCGGGCACGATCACCACGCCGACATTCGGATCGATGGTGCAAAATGGATAATTGGCTGCCTCCGCTTTGCGCGAGCGGGTGAGAGCGTTGAAGAGAGTGGACTTGCCTACATTGGGCAGACCGACGATACCGGCTTTGAGCATAAGTTTGGCGGGGGGAAAGGGTCGAATGCAGCGGCGGCACTGGGGGCTTGACAAGTGCAAAGTTGTTCTGACTCTTCTGACTCTTTTCCAATCCGAACATCGCTGTCCGCAAAGCATCACTTACATCAAATGGCACTTAAAATCCGTCTTTCCCGCGTTGGTACCAAAAACGATCCGCATTATCGCGTCGTTGTGGCCGAGGAACGTTCCCGTCGTGATGGCGATGCCGTCGAGCAGATCGGCGCTTACAATCCCCGCGCGAAGGGCAACCCGCTCACCATCAAGCTCGACCGAGTTGACTACTGGGTTTCGAAGGGTGCCAAGCCGACTTCCACGCTGCATGCGATGATCAAGCGGTCCCGCCGCGCTGCTGCCGCTGCACCTGCTGCGGTCACGGCTTAAGTTGGTTTTCATTTTTCGCTTAAAAAGGTTCGGCTCGCGCCGGACCTTTTTTATTGGATAATTTCCCCGTGCGCATCGACGTATTGACGCTTTTCCCGGCTATGCTGGACGGTTTTCTTTCCGAAAGCATGTTGGGGCGTGCGCAGGAAGCCAAGTTACTGGAGATTCACGTCCATAACGTGCGCGATTGGACCACCGACAAACACCGCGTGACGGACGACCGGCCGTTTGGTGGTGGGGCGGGGATGGTGATGAAGTGCGAACCGGTTTTCGACGCGATCGAGCAATTGCAAACGACCGGTTGCCGTCGTATTTATCTGACGCCGGACGGCACGCCGCTCTCGCCGGCGCTCTCGACCGAGCTCTCGAAGGAAAAACATCTGGTGCTTTTGAGCGGTCATTACGAAGGCATCGATCAGCGGATTCGCGAAAACGTCATCGATCAGGAGATCAGTATCGGAGATTATGTCCTTACAAACGGTACACTTGCGGCGGCGGTTTTGATCGATGCGCTGGCCCGTTTCATTCCCGGTGTACTCGGCGAAGAAAAGTCGTTGACGACGGAAAGTTTCACCAGCAAGTTGCTCGACTTTCCTCAATACACGCGTCCCGCCGTTTACCGCGGCATGTCCGTGCCAGAAGTGCTCCTTTCGGGCAACCACGGCGAAATCGACAAGTGGCGGCACGCGAGGCAGGTGGAAAAAACCCAGCAGGTACGTCCCGATTTACTCAAATAAACAGCCATGAATCCCATCATCAAAGAAATCACCGCCGCTCAGGTGAAACATAACGTTGCGCCATTCAAAGTTGGCGACGGAGTCCGTGTTCACACGAAGGTGCGCGAAGGCGACAAAGAGCGCGTGCAGATTTTCACCGGCATCGTCATCGCCCACAAAGGCAGTGGCATTCATGAGACCTTTACGGTCCGCCGCATCAGCTACGGCGAGGGCGTCGAGCGTGTGTTTCCGGTCAATTCCCCGAACATCGAAAAGATCGAGGTCGAAAAGGATTCCGAGCCCGGCAGAGCGCGCCTTTATTATCTGCGCGGTCGGACCGGCAAAGCGGCGATGGCGGTCAAGGAAAAGCGTTACGACTCAGCGGCAGCCAAGGCCAAAGCTAAAGCCAAAGCCTGAGCGATCATTCCCACAAATTTCAAAGCGAGCCTTCGGGCTCGCTTTTTTTATGGCGAAAAATTGGGCTTTGCACCCCGTCATTTGCCAGCGTTAATCGAACCTCACATTCCTGAACCCATTTTCAAATATGAAACTGCAGACTGATATTCTCGCTCAAGCTTCCACCCAAGCCCGTGGCCTCGCCATCGACGCCGTTCACAAGTGTTCCTCCGGACACCTCGGCCTGCCACTCGGCTGCGCTGAAATCGGCGCCGTGCTTTACGGTCACGCCTTGGTCCATAATCCTGACGAACCGCGCTGGTTGAATCGCGATCGCTTCGTGCTCTCGGCCGGCCATGGTTCGATGTTTCTCTACACGTGGTTGCATTTGAGCGGCTACGATTTGTCGCTGGAAGAAGTATCGAATTTCCGTGCGCTGCACAGCAAGACGCCGGGCCATCCGGAATTTCACGAAACCCCCGGCGTGGAAGCCACCACCGGCCCACTCGGCCAAGGCGTTGGCAACTCGGTCGGCATGGCGATGGCGGGTAAAATGGCTGAGGCGCGTTTCAACACGCCGGGCCATGAGATTTTCAACTATCACGTCATCTGCCTTGCGGGCGACGGCTGCATGCAGGAAGGCGTGGCGATGGAAGCGGTGGAATTCGCCGGCCACGAAGCCCTCGATAACCTGATCCTGATTTACGACTCGAACGACGTGACGCTCGATGCGATGGCGAACAAAACGCAGAGCGAAAATACCGCCGCGCGTTTTAAGGCCATCGGCTGGGATGTCCAGACGGTGACGGAAGGCAATGATTTGACGGCCATCCTCAAGGCCGTGAACAAGGCGAAGAAAGCCACCTCGGGAAAACCGCAGTTGATCGTGGCTCGCACGCTGATTGGCAAGGGCATCCCGGAGGTCGCTGGCACCGCCAAGGCCCACGGCGAGGGTGGGGCAAAGTTTGCTGATTCCGCCCGTCAGGGGCTGGGTCTTCCTGCCGATAAACATTTTTATGTGAGCGATGAAGTTCGCGCTTATTTTGCCGACCATAAAAAGCGGCTCAAACGCGCTTATGGAAAATGGCAGAAAGCGTTTGCCGCGTGGCGCGAGGCTAATCCGGAGAAAGCGGCCCTCATCGACAGCGCGAAGAAGCAACCGAGCGCCGCGCATTTGTTGGAAAAAATCCCGCTGTTCCCGGCTGACGCCAAACTCGCGACCCGCGCCGCGGGCAGAGATGTCCTCCAACCGATCGCGGCTGAGTTACCGTTGCTCATTTCCGGCAGCGCCGACCTTCACGGTTCGACGCTCAACTACATCGCGGCCGACAAGGATTTCGATAAGAGCAACCGCGCCGGTCGCAATGTTCGCTACGGCATTCGCGAGCACGGCATGGCGGCGATCAATAACGGCGTCGCTTACGACGGCCTCTTTCGTCCATCGTGCGCGACCTTTCTGGTGTTCGCCGATTATTCGCGTCCATCGATGCGGCTGGCGGCGCTCTCGAAACTTCCGGTCATTTATATTTACACGCACGATTCAGTCGGCGTCGGCGAAGATGGTCCGACTCATCAACCGGTCGAGACGGTCTCGGCGTTGCGTTTGATTCCGAATTTCGACGTGATCCGTCCGGCTGATCCCGAGGAAACTGCGGGCGCATTTGCCGCAGCAATGGAGCGGATCGACGGTCCGACGTTGCTTGCGCTCACGCGTCAGGCAGTTCCGATGTTAAACGATTGCACGCCACACGAACGACGCGCCGGCGTTTTGAAGGGCGGTTACATTCTTATTCAAGAGACCGCGCCGTTGACGCAGATTCTCCTAGCGGCGGGTAGCGAGGTCCAGTGGGCCGTCGCCGCCGCCAAGACGCTTGGACCCGGCACGCGTGTCGTATCGGTGCCGTCGTTCCTCCGGTTTGACCGGCAATCCGCTGATTATCGCGAGGCGATTCTTCCCGCCTCCTGCCGTAAGCGGGTCGCGATTGAAGCGGGCGTCACGGGTCTTTGGTATAAATACGTCGGGTTGGACGGCAAGGTGGTCGGGATCGACCGCTTTGGCATCAGCGCCCCGGGCAACGTCGCCATGAAAGAACTGGGAATTACGACCGAAGCGGTAGTGGCAGCGGTTCGATCGCTTTAATCCCTCCGGAAAACCACATTCGGTTTTCTTATTTCACCTACAGCCGGCCATTAGGCCGGCTGTACTGTTTAATAACTCTCGTACTTGCCTGCGAAAAATAAGAAAGGCCGCTTGCATTATTCGTTAGGAGGCTAATCGTCAGCCTCCTGATAATTAGCTAGCATCGCACTTCATGCCTTATCTATTACTCAAAGACCTGCCGCGCTACGAATGCCTTTTGGAGGCGGCGAAGGAATTTCCTGATCTCGATCCATCGGCGGCGGAGGCATTTTTGCACTTGCTGAGAACGGGTGATGAAGTGTTTGGCCACACTGATAGGAATTTGAGCGATCACGATATCTCTCACGGCCGTTTTGGCGTGATGATGTTGCTTTGGCGCAGCCTTCAACCGCGCGCGGCGAAGTTGGCTGGTGTCGATGAATGCAGCAACGGACCGCGCACGCCGGCCGAACTCGCGGATGCGGCGGGCGTCACTCGCGCCACTATGACCGGCTTGGTGGATACTTTGGAGCGCGATGGTTTTGTAAAACGCGAGCCCGATCCTGATGATCGCCGGATGATGTCTGTTCGACTCACGCCTGCGGGTGAACGATTCATGGGCGACTATTTGCCGAAGCATTTCCAAGCGATTGCCGCACTCATGAGTCCGCTCAGCGAGGCGGAACGCAAAACGCTGGTTCGTTTGCTCAGCAAAGTTCAGCAGCACGCCGCCACCCTGAACGCCGCAAAAAAAGAGCCCACTTCCAGTTCGTCCCACTGATCATTCTTTTTATTTTATCTCAACACCTGCACACATGTTTAAGAAATTCATCATCGCCATTGTCGGTTTCATTATCGTCGTTTTCAGTCTCGGCGCGGTAAAAGTCGCCCAGATTAAGGAAATGTCATCGGTCTCGCACGTGCCGCCTGCGACTGCGGTCACCACGATTGAGGCATCGGCCGTCGCATGGCATCCGGTGATCCAAGCGATCGGTACGCTTGCTCCGGTGGAGGGCGTTACTTTGAGCGCGGATGCCGAGGGCACGATTGTGAAGATCATGGTTGAAAACGGGACGGCGGTTAAAGCCGGGGATCCGTTGATTGAACTCGATACGAGCGTCGAAGTCGCGCAACTCAACGCCGCCGAAGCGCGCGCTGAACTGGCCAAGGTGAACATCGATCGCGCGAAAGAGCTTTTGAACAGCAAGACGCTTGCGAAATCCGAATTCGATACGATCGAAGCCACGTCCAAACAGTCGCTCGCGGATGTCGCTGCGCTCAAGGCACAGATTAATAAGAAACTGGTGCGGGCGCCGTTCGACGGTCGGGTAGGAATTCGTCTGGTTAATGTGGGCGAATACATTTCGAAAGGCCGCGCCTTGATGCCGCTCCAGAATCTCAATCCGATTTTTGCGAACTTTAACGTCCCGCAGCGCCAGTTGTCCGATCTCACCATCGGTCAGAAAATGTCGGTCACGATCGACGCTTATCCCACCAAAGTTTTCGAAGGTACGATTTCCGCGATCAATCCCGAAGTCGATCCGTCGACCCGCAATGTCTTCATCCAGGCGACACTCGCAAATCCCGATGAACTTCTCCGCTCCGGCATGTTCGCCGAAGTGCAGGTTGAGTTGCCGGTGGCCGATGCCCGCATTGTGGTTCCCGCGACTTCCATCGCCTACGCGTCGTATGGCAATTCGGTTTTCATCGTGGAAAAAATGAAGGATCCCCAAGGCAATGAATACCTCGGAGTCCGCCAGCAGTTGGTCAAGCTGGGCGATACCCGCGGCGATTTGGTCGCCATTGAAACCGGAGTGAAGCCCGGCGAGCAGGTCGCCACTTCCGGTGTGTTCCAACTGCGAAATTCGGCCCACGTGCAAGTGAACAACATCGCGCAACCGTCCGCGAATCCTTCGCCCAAGCCAGCCAACACCTAACCGTTTCTGTAAAAAATTTTCGTTATGTTAACCAAAAGTTTTACTGATCTGTTCATCCGCAAACCGGTGATCGCACTGGTGGTGAACATCGTAATTCTGGTCGTCGGTATTGTCTCCTACACGAGGCTGAATACCCGCCAGTATCCCCGGAGCGACAGCGCGTCTGTCGTCGTCTCGACGATCTATTTCGGAGCCAGTGCGGACACGGTTCGCGGCTATATCACCACGCAGTTGGAACGGGTCATCGCCAGTGCCGATGGCATCGATTACATCGAGTCGTCGAGTAGCGCGGGTCTCAGCCAGATCACCGTTTATCTGCGGCTTAATTACGACACGAATGCCGCGCTCGCGCAAATCAGCTCCAAGATCGATCAGGTGCGCAACCAGCTCCCGCCCGAAGCGGAAACGCCAACCATCAGCGTGCAAACCGCCGACAGCCAGTTCGCGTCGGCCTACCTCAGTTTTTATTCAGACACGCTCGATCAGAATCAAATCACCGACTATTTGAACCGCATGGTTCAGCCGCGTCTGTCCTCCGTTAAAGGTGTGCAACGCGCGGATGTGTTGGGCGGTCGCGTATTCGCGATGCGCGTCTGGCTCAAGCCGGAGGAACTTGCGGCCCGCAACATCAGTCCGTCCGAGGTTCGCGCGGCGCTGCAGGCCAACAATGCGTTGGCGGCGGTCGGCTCGACCAAGGGTTCAATGTTTAGCGTGAGCCTAGTCGCGAATACCGATCTTAAAAACGTCGAGCAGTTTAAAAAACTGGTGGTCGCCGAGCGCAATGGCGCGGTCATCCGGCTTTCCGACGTGTCCGACGTGGTGTTGGGCGCGGAAGATTACAACACGGAGGTTAAGTTCGGCGGACAAACCGCCACGTTCATGGGTATTTGGGTGCTGCCGACCGATAGTACGGTTGAAGTCATCAAGCGCGTCCGTGACGTCATGCCGGAAATCGAGCGTGCGCTGCCCGCAGGATTGCACGTCAAGATCGCTTACGACGGCACGAAATACATCGACGACGCGTTGGGTGAAATTCTCCACACGTTGATCGAGACTCTGGTCATCGTGATGTTGGTTATCTTTATATTCATGGGCTCGCTGCGTTCAGTGTTGATCCCGGTTGTGGCCATGCCGTTGTCGCTGATTGGAGCGGTGGCGCTGATGTATATTTTCGGATTTACCATCAATCTGCTCACTTTGCTCGCGGTGGTGCTCGCGGTCGGAATTGTCGTCGACGACGCAATTGTCGTGGTCGAAAACATCGAGCGGCATATCCGCGCGGGAAAATCGCGGGTGGATGCCGCCATTCTCGGCGCGCGGGAATTGGTTGGCCCGGTCATTTCCATGACCATCACGCTTGCGGCGGTGTACGCCCCGATCGCGTTTCAAGGTGGACTCACGGGAGCGCTTTTCCGCGAATTCGCGATGACACTGGCGGGCGCGGTTACGGTATCCGGTTTCGTCGCGTTGACGTTGTCACCGATGATGAGCGCATACCTGCTTAAAGATCACGACCACGAAGAAGCGGGCCTCAGTGGTAAGATCAATCACGTCTTTGACGGAATTCGTAACCGGTATGAAAAGATTATCGGGGCGAGCTTGGGCTGGGTGCCGGTCACCATTACAGCCGCGTTCTTGCTTACGCTGTTGATCGTTCCTTTCTACATGTTTGCCCAGCAGGAGCTGGCGCCGAAAGAGGATCAAGGCGTTGTATTTAGTATTTTGCAGGCTGCGCCGACCTCCACGATCGATCAAAATGTCCTCTACGCGCAACAGGTGCAGAAAATGTTCACCAGCGTTCCCGAGTACGAAAATTCCTTTCAACTAACGACGTCGGCGGGTGGTTTCGCGGGCATTATTTTAAAACCGTGGTCGGAGAGAAAACGTTCCTCGATTCAAATTCAGGCCGCCTTGCAGGCGCCAGCGGCGTCCATTGCGGGCATCCAGACGATCGTGACTACGCCTGAGCCGTTGCCATCGGGTGGTCAGTTTCCCGTCGAATTTGTCATTCGCTCGACGGCGGATCACCGCGAGATGCTCCAATACGCCCAGCAGTTGGTGCTGTACGCGAATACGGAGGCGAACGATCCGCACGGCGCGCCGACTTTCTACTTTGCCGACAGCGATCTTAAGTTCGACTTGCCGCAGGTCGAAATCGATATCGACAAGGACAAGGTCGCGTCGATGGGTCTGAATCTCAGCGATGTCGCGCGCGATCTCGGCGCAATGCTCGGTGGCGGTTATGTGAATCGATTCGTCAATGACGGACGAAGCTATCGCGTCATTCCGCAAGTCGAGCGCGGTCAGCGTCTCAATCCCGACCAATTGCTAAACTATCATGTGCGCGGTCCCAACGGTCAGTTGATCCCTTTGTCGACGATCGCGACGCTCAAGCACACGGTCGAACCGCGAAGCCTGAATCGGTTTCAGCAGCTGAATTCCGTGAAAATCACCGGGGTCGGTCCAAGCATCGACGTCGCTTTGAAGAAACTTGAAGCCAAGGCAGCGGAGATTCTCCCGCCGGGCTACTCGATCGATTACGGCGGTCAGTCGCGCCAGCTGCGCGTCGAAGGCAAAGCCTTGTGGAAAGCTTTCGTGCTGGCGGGTATTTTGATTTTCCTGGTTCTCGCAGCGCAATTTAACAGCTTCCGCGATCCGTGCATCATCCTCTTCGGATCGGTCCCGCTGGCGATCGCCGGCGCAATGGTCCCGATTTTCCTCTGGAAAACCACTTTGAACATCTACTCCCAGATCGGCTTGATCACCTTGGTGGGCTTGATCGCTAAAAATGGTATTCTGATCGTGGAGTTTGCCAATTCGCTTCAGGATCAGGGTGTCGCCAAGCGCGATGCGATCCGGCAGGCGGCGGCGACCCGGTTGCGTCCGGTCTTGATGACCTCTGCGGCCACGGTCTTCGGTCACTTGATGCTTATTTTCGTCACAGGTCCAGGAGCGGCGGCACGTAATAGCATCGGTTGGGTGCTCGTTGTCGGCATGGCGGTGGGTACGGTGTTCACGCTTTATGTCGTTCCGGCCTTCTATATGTTGATCGCCCGCGACCATTCCAAAGATCGCGCCAAGGTGGTTCATCGGGCGCCGGTGGCGGCTCCGCAACCTGTGCTCGCCAAATAAACGGCGTTTCATTCTAAATTACTTCAGACTTATGAAATCAGTTTCACCTTTCCTCACCGCGCTTGGCCTCGCGTGCCTGTTGGCGTCGACGCCGTTGCTGGCGCAGTTAAACGATGGCAAACCCGACCCGGATTTCGCCGTGCCCGACCGTCTCGACTTGGAATACTCGCTGGCTTTCGCCCTCGATAACAACTTCACCATTCGCCAAGCCAAGGAGCGTATCCGCCAACAGGAAGGCGTGGTGCTTGAGGTCAAATCATCCACGATTCCCAATGTGGGTGCGTCCGGGGGTTATCAACGCAATGACGCGGCGATCGGTGCTATTGGGGAAGACAAAACCTGGGCATTCAGCATCACGGCGCGTCAGCTGCTGTACGCCGGCGGCGGCGTTCGCGCCAGCGTTCACGGACAGGAATTGTTCCTCGATGCCGCAACCTTGGAACTCCAAGCTATCATCAACGACGCATTGCTCGATGTGCGCACCAAGTTTTATTCGGTTATTTTGACCCGGGAAAAAATCAAGGTGCAGGAACAAAACGTCGAATTACTGCAGCGCCAGTTGCAGGACGTTAAGAACCGCTTTGACGCAGGCACCGTTTCAAACTTTGAAGTGTTGCGCGCGGAGGTGGCGTTGGCCAATGCCCAGGTTCCACTGATCACGGCCCGCAATGACTATCGTCTCTCGATCGAAACTCTCCGCCAAGCGCTGGGTTTTGTATCTTCGGCCGAGGCCAATATGACCAAGACGCCGGATTTTCTGGGCAGTCTTGAATTCACGCCGACGACCTTTGACCTCCGTTCGTCGCTCGCCAATGCACGGGAGCATCGTCCGGATTTGCTGCGGTTGAAGAAACTTGAAAGCGCCGCGGAGCAAGGGGTTTTGTCCAGCCGCGCCGGCTATTATCCGAATCTTTCGCTCTACGCCGGTTACGATTGGAGCAAGGGGTTTGGATCCAACAGTCTCCCGGGTGATCGCAACGGCTGGGTGGCGGGTTTATCTTCTACGTGGAATATTTTCGACGGTCGTGCGACTGCGGGGAAAGTGGTTCAGTCGCGTTCCTATCTGGAGCAGGCCAAACTCGCTTTGGGCGAAACCCAACTTTCCGTCGATGTGGACGTGCGACGTTCCATTTCAACTTTTCAAGAGGCAACCGAGCTCGCAGAGGCTTCCAAGAAAGTGGTGGCGCAAGCCGAGGAGGCTGTTCGTCTCGCCAATGCGCGTTACAACGCCGGCACCGCGACCCAGCTCGATGTGCTGACCTCACAGGTCGATCTCACCACCGCTCGCATCAATCAGCTGCAGGCCTATTACAGCTACGATATCGCAGTGGCGACCACGAGAAAAGCGATGGGGCTGAATGACGAACTCCGACCGACGAAGGTCTTGGAGTATCCCTCGAAATAACAGCATTCGTTTTCTTTTCAGCGAGGCCGCCGCAGGGTGGCCTTTTTTTTGCACTGGATTGGAAGGCTGGCTGCTGACACCACTGTCGGTAACCACTTAACCGGCAACTTCGGTCAATTTTTCCCTAATCATTCCGCATGAAGTTCGCCCGACCACTGTGCATCGCTTTCGGCTTTGTCGTGGTGATTATTGCCGTTGCATGTCTGCTTGCGCGAATTCCTTCAATCCAGCGGCGATTGGTGCTTCGCCTGGCGGCTGGGCGTCCGGGATTGATGGTGAAAATGGATCACGTCTCCGCGGGATTTTCGTCCATCGCGGTGGACAATCTCCGGATCGAAAAAAGAGGCGTCGGCGTCAGCATCAATCACTTTGAAACGAGCTACTCACTCTGGTCTTTTCTGTTTCGCCACCGCTTGAGTATTCGGAATCTCACGGCCACCGGATTGGACGTGGATGTGAGTCATACCTCGCGAAACAAAGTGAAAGCCGCAGTCGCGGGTGCACCCGCGGCAACGCCGGGAATGTTGACGGAAATCAAACTGCCTTTCGAGCTGGTACTGGACGACTGTCAACTTTCCGGTCGCTTGTTGATGCCGGGATCGGCCGGTCAATCGCCGCTGGAGGCGGTTTTTGAAATCAAAGGAGGGAAATTTTCCCCGGGTCAGGAGGGTTCGTTGCGACTGAATGCGACTGTGAAGAATCCCGCCGCCGACGCGGACGTGGGAACCTTGAACGTACAACTCGGTTTGCGAGCGGCGCAGACCATGGAACGAAGTTTCAGCCGGGTGAATGTCGCGGCGGTGGTGAATGCCGCCGGTCCTTCGTTATCCGAACAAAACCAGCTCAAAATTACCAGCGAACTGACCAAGGGGCTCTCGGGCGAAAACTATTCCCTGAGCGTCGATACCTTGATCCATGGCACGGCGGAAAATCTTCTCGGTCTGCACGCGGCCCTGCCGGCCGGTAAAAATGAATATGATGGCCAATGGACCATTAAAGCGCGCACGGCCCAGCTCGCGCCGTTTTTTCTCGGTCTTGGTTTGCCCGAATTTGATGCCCGGGGTGAAGGTCGGGTGGATTATGCGCCGGCGACTCGCGCCACAGGATTGCAGGGCAGACTTGATGCGTCGGCGAGTCGGTTGGAGGCGATTAACTCCGCGTGGAAGGCAATTGGTTTGATCAAACTTCAGGCGCAATTTGACGTCACGGCCGACGGCCCCGTCGCCCGCTTGCATCGATTGGACGTGAGGCTTGCGGGCGAAAACCCCGTGTTGGAATTCTCCGCATCGCAAGCCGCCGAGATTGATTTCAGCGACCGCCGTTTACACGTGGGTGGCGTGGCTCGCGGCGAAGCGCTGAATCTCAAGCTTCTCGGTGTTCCGCTCGCATGGTTGGCGCCGTTCGTGCCGGCGATGGAAATCTCCGGAACTCCGGTCACTGGCGAAATTTCAATTACCGGCGAAACGGATAAAATATTACTCCGCGCCATCCGGCCGTTGCACGTCGATCAAATGACCCTGGCGACGAATAACGGGACATGGCTCGACAAAACGTCGGTCAGCATCGGGCTGGACGCCGTGCTGACCGACCGCGAGCTCAAGGCGAACATCAGCGAGCTCACGCTGCAAACCGCGTCCGGAGATTTGTTCAAATCGCAGGTGAACGCGACTATTCCGACCGAAGCTCATCCTTCGGTTTCAATCCAGACTACTTTCACGGCGGATCTTCCCACGCTCCTGAAACCCTGGCTTCCCAACGGGCATTTCAAAGCGTCAGGCAATGCGGATTTTTCAGTCTCGAGCGGGAAAATCGACGTGCGGATGGCAACCGCCACCTTCACTGACGCATCGGGCATTTTTTTGGGCAAGACGACTGCGCTCCATCCGTTTGTTTTCGATCCGGTGACGCGGATGGCTGAGGGGGAGGCGAAATCGTTGGGCAATCTCGCTGAAATTGAACTCGGGAAAATCCCGCTCGGCTGGCTGCCGCTAAACCAGCCCGGTTACGAACTCGGCGGAACGATCGAGCCCACGCGATTGGCTTTTGGAGTCGAAGGTGGAAAACTTTTATTGCGGACAGCCGCGCCGTTCAAGTTGAGCGGAGTTTCGCTGGTGCGGGACGGTGAACCCGTTCTCGCCGGTCTCGACGTTGAGGCATCGCCAGCTTTTGAAATTGCTGCCGGCTCCGCGACCGTGCGTACCGGCGATGTGAGCGCGCGCAATCCCGAAGGCGTCGTGGTGTTTTCCGGCAAAGGCGAAACCGAGCAATTGTCCGCGAGCGGAACGACCTCGAATTTCACCTTCAACCTCGAGATTCCCGCACTGGCGGGCCAGCCGTATTTTGCCGGCACGCGCAGCGTTTCAGGCGGTCGCGCCAGTGGCGAAATTCGAGCGATATATTCCGCCACCCGGCAGATTGAAGCGCGGCTCACCGTCAACGGACTTGTCGCGCGTGAGGGTGGTCAATTGTTGCCCGTGGCCAATCTCAGCTTTCGTGCCGTTGTGGACGAGAAAGGCAAAATTTCGCTGCAAGCGCCGCTGTTGATGGATCGCGCCGGTCAGCGCTCCGATTTAAATTTATCCATCGACCTGACCCCGTTTGGCCGGACTTTTCTAGTCGATGGAAAACTGACCGGCGATCACGTGGACTTGGCGGATGCGGCGGCTGTTTTAGGCGTTTTCTCCAGCGGCGCCGCGCGAGTGAGCCGGCAAGAGATTCCTTCGTTCAGTCCGCCGGCACCGATCGTCGCGGACAAAACATCGCCTTGGTCCCGATTTACTGGCGGGCTCATGCTCGACATGAAATCAGCCACGCTGGGAAAGGATTGGGCCATGACGGCTCTGACCGGAACCGTCGCGATCGATCCGGCGAGCATCGTACTGAAAAAGTTGGAAGCGTCCATTGGAGAAAAAGGCCAGATCAACTCCACGGCGGAAATTCATTTTGTTTCCGGCGTCCAACCGTACCAGCTGACGGGAGATTTCAAGTTGACGGAGTTTGATGCGGGAAAATTTTTCAAGGCAATCGCGCCGGCCAGGTCGCCAACGGTTGAAGGGCTTTTCAATATCTCGGGACATTTTGCCGGAGCCGGTGAAACAGTGGATCGGACGGTGATGCATACCGAGGGTCAGTTCGATCTCGCGAGTAGGCAGGGAGTTTTCCGCGGGCTGCAACGCACTTCAGGCAAACTATCGATGACGACCAAAGCGGTCGAAATCGGCGCGTCGATGTTGGGTTCCTTGGTCGGTTCCGAAAAGGCAACAAAAGCGGCGGAGAAAGTGGCGGGACAGGCTTATTTTATCGATCAGTTCGCGCAAAGTCTGGGCGAATTAAATTATGATCAGTTGAATGTTCGGTTGGTCCGGGACGAATCACTCAACTTCAAGATGGAAGATATCAGTCTAATTTCCCCCGAGATTCGGTTGCTCGGAAAAGGCACGGTGACCTACGTCGCGGGAAAGCCGCTGCTCGAGCAACCCATGGCGGTTTCGCTCTCGCTGGCAGCGCACGGCAAAATCGAACAGCTGCTGGCAAAACTCCATTTGCTCGATGGGTCGCGGGATGAAGTGGGTTACTCCCGGACCAAGGAAACGATTACGATCGGTGGATCGTTGGCGAAGCCCGATCCCTCGGCATTCTTCACGCGGATCGCTACGGCAAAGGCCGCCGATCTGCTGGATTCGGACTGAGTTGCCGAGCGGTTGCTTTCTTGACCTCCACTGATCGATTCCCGAACTTCTTTTCATGGCCACTCCTGAAATTAAAATCGAGTCCCTCAAAACTGGTACCGGTCGCTCGCCAAAGAAAGGTGAAGCGGTCACGGTCCACTACACCGGTTGGTTCACCGACGGCAAAAAATTCGACAGCTCGGTTGACCGCAATGAGCCGTTTACTTTCGTTCTCGGAGAGCAGCAGGTGATCGCCGGTTGGGATCAAGGCGTGGCGACGATGAAAATCGGTGACAAAGTGAAACTGACTTTGCCGCCGGAGCTCGCCTATGGAAAGGCCGGTTATCCCGGTGCGATTCCGCCTAACTCGACATTGGTTTTCGACGTCGAACTTCTGTCGATCGCTTGAGATTCGACCGCGAACATCGCTGCGACGAAGGACCGGCCTTCGGAGATACTTTAAGATAAACGCGCCCCGATTGTCATCCTGAACGGAGCGAAGGATCCACGATCACGAGCATGATGAAGCCTGCGGTCACCGGCACTCCTCACTGCGTTCAGAATGACAGACGAGTTTGAAAACAACTCTTAAGCGGCGGGCACCGCAGCTGAGTTCATGACCAGCTGTTTCAATCGCGGAATTTCGTGGGCTGAAGTCTTGGCCACGAATCCGCGGGCGTGGGTGAAGTGCACATCGGATTCGCCGGAGATTCGCGTGAAATCGAGCCGGGGATTGTCCCTGAAGCGTGAGAGTCCGTAACCCGTACTGCGTCGATCGGGATAGACGGTGCCGATGATTTGTCCGGCGATTCCCTGGCTTTCGATGAACTGGTCGATTCCCATCGAAGGTTCCTCGGGCATGGGTTCAGTGCGCGGTAGAAACAGGATTTTACCCGCTTTACCGGCTAAATTCAGCTCCCAGATTTCCGCGTGGCGACTGATGAAATCGATTCGGGCCCGCATTGATCGGAGGTAAGCCAGCAGGCCTTCCCCAATCATCTTCATGACTTCCCACAAGGGGGCGCCGGCGTCGATTCGTTTGGTGAGTGCGAACCGCCGGAGTAAAGTAATGTCGATCGGTGAATTGAGTTTGGTGAGGTTCTCCGGCGTGACGCCGAGCCATTTTCCGGTCGCAATCATTCCCCGGCAATCGAACCACTCCGCTGGTTCGAGCCAGTCGCAGAATTGCCGGGCATCTTCGTACAAACCCAAATGTTGCAGGACCAGCGAAAGCGAGCACGTCGGCGGATGGTCTTTCGGGAGTTGGTGATGATCAAAATTGTTCAGGGCGGGGTCGTGCGAGTGACCGACGTCGATCACACCAATCGCGGGATTGGCGAGATCTTCGGGCGTCGGCTCGCGACGAACCAGTGGCACCGGATGCATCGCGAGGAGTACGCTGCACGCGAGAAATTCGTCTTTGTGGGCGCCACCCGGGTGGGTCAGGATTATTTCGATCATGGAAACGGGGGAATCAGACGGGTTGGTCGGATCGGTCTGATTTAATGCCGGCCACCACTGCGCCAGTGACCGCCGGGTTTCCCCTTGGGGTGATAAGCCGCTGGCGATTGACCGCCGCCGCTCCGCCCCGAATGGCCGCGACCCTGGCCTTGCCGGCGGCCCCCACGGAAATCGCCTTCGCTCGCTGCGCCGGGAGGCGGAGCGGCTTTGTAATCAAAACCATCGAGCTTGAGCTGGGGAATCGTGGCCTTGATGAAGCGCTCGATGCCGCGCACGTCGTTCGCCTCGGAAGGCGTCATCAGCGTGAAGGCATCGCCCACGGCCGCGGCGCGGCCGGTCCGGCCGATGCGGTGAACGTAGTCGTCCGGCGTCATCGGCACGTCGTAATTGATCACGTGCGAAACTCCGGCGACGTCGATGCCGCGGGCGGCAATATCAGTGGCGACCATGACCTCGTATTCGCCATTTTTAAAACCCTTGAGCGCGGCCGTCCGCTGTCCCTGGCTGCGATTGCCGTGAAGGACCGCGACGGAATGACCGGCCTCTTTCAAGCGCAACGCGATCTTGTCGGCTCCATGTTTGGTGCGGGTGAAAACCAGGACGCTGTTGAAATTTGTTTTTTCGAGCAACGCGAGCAGCAGCGTGAATTTTAGTCCCTGACTGACCGGATAAATCGCATGGGTCACCGATTCATTGACGGAACGCGTTCGCCCAATGGAAATGCGAACGGGGTCGGTGAGCGCGAACCGCGCAATGGCGTCGATCTCCGGTGGCACCGTCGCCGAAAAGAAAAGGGTTTGGCGTTTTTTTGGGCACAGACTGACGATGGTTTTGACGTCGTTGATGAAACCCATGTCGAGCATGCGGTCGACCTCGTCGAGCACGAGCACTTGAAGATTGTCCAAACGCAACGCGCGCTCCTGAAGGAAATCCATTAACCGTCCAACGGTTGCGACGACGATGTCGCTGCCTTTGTGCAGAGCATTTCTTTGTGCGCCATAACCCACGCCGCCATGAACCAACGCCGTGCGGAGGTCGGTGAATTGCCCGAATTCACGGAAAGCCTCGTCGACCTGCGCTGCGAGTTCGCGTGTGGGCTCAAGCACGAGCACGCGTGGTGCAGGCAGCTTATGGGGTCCGAGCCGGTTGAGAATGGGGAGGGCGAACGCGGCCGTTTTCCCCGTGCCGGTTTGAGCGGAGGCGATCAAGTCCCGTCCGCTTAGGACTACTGGAATGGCTTGCTGCTGAATCGGCGTCGGCTCGCCATAGCCTTTGGCGGTGATCGCGCGAAGGATACTGGAATAAAGTCCGAGTTTGGTGAACGGCATGAGGCGAATGCCGTGGTGAAATCAGCCAAAGGCGAGGGAAAAAGTTGGCCCCCGGCAAAATGCAGTCGTGCGCGTTAAAAGTGCGTGCAAGTTGCGGGTAAAATGGGGAGCGGATTGCGGTGCCAAAAAGAATCGATTTCTCAACCCATTGTGGCGAGTGAAGTTGTGGTGCCTTGTGTCCGTTGGCATGTGGTTTGCAAACAGAGGAGGAATGAAAACACCAACCTTCAAGCTCAAGATCACGGCGGTGTTTCTACTTTTGATCGGCATGCTTACGTACTCTGGCTGGCAGACGGTCAAGGGCGCACGCCAAAATATCGAGAATGGCGGGGAAGGCAGCCAGAACTCTACCGATAAGCATAGTTGAGCGGATCGGGAAAACCCTTTCGCAGAACGCGAAGACGAACAGGAAAATAAAACCCACAACCCAATAAAAAAATGAAAGACAGTACTCACGATAAAGCTGCAGGAATCGCCAAGGAAGCCAAGGGAAGCGTCAAGCAAGGCGCCGGGAAATTAGTCGGCAACCAGCGTCTTCAAGCCGAGGGCCGCGCCGAAAAGGCCGAAGGCCGGGTACAAAAGAAAATCGGCGAAATTGAAAAAGTATTTGATCGCTGATGATTTGTTTGTCGTCGTCAAACGATTGAAATTCACGCCGCGTGTGTCGCCTCGACACTGGCGGCGTTTTCGTGTCCGCCGGAACCCGGGTTTGGCCTTTTATTTCCCACCAGCGATCGTATCCGAGTTTCCATTTCAGATTTACTCAACCGGTGTGGAATCGTCGGGCGTGGCGATGGAATCTAGGTGAATCCCAAGCCTCAAGGCTTCATCGCCGCAGTGTCTTTTCGCACGAGCAAAAAGGAATCACTGTCTTCGTAGGCGATCAGAAAATCGCGATGGAATATTTCCAGCCAGCGCTGTCGTTCCGGTGCCGAACGATTGTGAAAGGTGGGCATTGACCAAGCGTAGTTGAAATTGCCGTTTTTTGAAAAAGCGAGCAGGCGCACGTTTGGGTTGCTGAAATAGGCGTCCAATTCAGCGAAGGTCGCGAGGTTAAGCGCAGCCGCGCGGGCGGGAGCATAATCAAGGGTGGCGGTAAACGGTCCCATGCGCAGCCTCCGAGGGACGTTCCGGCCGGCTTCCACCGCCAGGATCACTTGTGGCCCGATGAAAGGTTGATCAGCCGGCAGGTATTTCTGTACCACCTCTGTTTGTAGGGCTAGTCTTGTGGGTAGGGTGGAGTCATAGGCACCCGCATTTAAAGGCACCACCATGGAAAGGGTCGAATGACGATTTGCCGGCATCCAAGACCACAGTAGCGCGACTCCAATCACCAGGTTGGACACCAGCAATATGATTGGGAACGCGGCATGTCTGAGGCGTGGAAAAGTTAGCCCCATTCTCCACACTCCCAAGGCTGCGATGAGCGCCAAGGGCGGCAGGAAGGGTGTGCCATATTCTTCGTACACCCCGGAAGGTAGAAGATTTATCGCCATTGCGAGCAGGGTTGCGATCGCGATGACAGCTTCTGTTCGCCCCGGAAATCGCTTCGTGAGAGTTGAGGACAAAAGAGCCACGGCAAATCCGATCCATAATACGGGGGCGAGTGCAAGTATCACCCGCCATGAAATATGCCATGCTCTATCCGAAAGGGAAAGTTGGTGAAGACCCACGGTCCAAAAATAGGTTGCTTCCGGGGCAGCGACATAAAACGGCAGTAGAAAAATCATGGGCCACACCACCGAGCCGCTCGCGATTTTAAGCCAAGTCAGTCCCGATTGGAGCGGCAGCTCGATAACGGCAGCAATCCAGAGGATGGCAAAAAAAGGGATTGTTGTCACCCGGCAGCCGACACCGAGGGTAGCGAGGAGAGCGAGCAGGCTGACCTTGCGCAGTCCTGAATTACATTCGGTGTAAACCCATACACCAACCATGATGACCAACCCCGCAAAGGCATAGGTTTTTCCCAGATTAATAAAACACATCCAAGGGGCGGACAGTGCCAGCAACGCCCCGAATCCAAGAGCCCAAGGTGGGCTGGTACGGCGCGCCAGCCACCTTATTGTCACCAGTAGAGTAAACGCGCCCCAAATCGCATTGACCGCTCGTTGCTGGAAAAGTCCAAATCCAATAAACTGCATCACAAATCCATTGATATACGGTAACAGTGGCATCTGCGTGTAGCCGAAATCACGATAGGGCAAATCGCCTTGCCAAACCGAACGGGCCGCCAACGCATAGAAGCCTTCGTCAGAATTGGCCCCACTATACATGACGTTCCAGAAGGCGAAAATAAAATACATGCCCGCGACCACCAGAACCGAGTGAAGTTTCCATGGGGACCGGGTGGTTGTTACTGATGTCATTGGGTGGGCGCGAAAAAAAGTGTCAAGCGGTGGTATATTTGTCCACTCAATGATGGAGCCATTGTCGATGCTGGTTTGACCCTATCCGATTGTCCGAAGGCGCAGGTCGGGCATGTTCTTCATTTTGAAAAGCAGTGGGTCACCGTGACGGTCGATTGTGCCATGACATGACCCGTTACTGGATATCAATAAATTCGTCTCTGCGGCTTTCTCCAAGCGGCGTACGTCCAACTCTACTTCTGATGTTTCCAGAACCGACTCTTTCCCCCTGCAATCCAGACCAGCGATTCTTCAAGCCGCTTTTGACGTGGTGGCTCGCTCGTCGTCTCCGTGATCCGGACCAGGTACTCCTTGCGAAAGGAGTCCGATTTGCTTTCGAAGATTTTCCCGGCCTTCGGATGCGTGGCAAGGCTTTCGGCGAAATACTCGGGTATCGCGACCTCCTTCGGTTGTTCCGATTTTCGCGGCGCCATCATTGCTGCGATTGATGACGTCGTCACACGTTCCAGGATCTTCCAGCCGCTTTGGTCGCGCCATGCCGTCGCCTCAGCCCACTAACTACTGCACTCTGTCCATGACTACCCCAGCGCTTTCCGGAAAAGCCTTCCTTCGTACTGCTAAGCTGAATCCTTGCCGAATCCTTGCCGGACGCTTCAGCTGGGGTTGCTGGGGTGAAACACCCCATAAGCGCTAACATAACAGGGTTTTGATCCGAGGCGTTCTTTTACGAGAGCCTTCGGCCGAGCTGCGTTGAATGTCGTTCCAGTTGGCGAGACAGTCCTTGATGGATAAATCCGGCCAGAGGGCGTCGCGGATGAGCTGAAGCAACCATTCTCCCTCACGCCAGAAACTCCGGTGGCGGATCTTGCTCCAGCCATCGTCCACCCCAGGGGGAAAAGGCCGCCGCGTGGCGTTGCATTTTCTCGGTGAGGAGCGCGATGAGCAGTTTTCCATAGACCCAGGCCCGACTGGATCCGTCGTTGCGCTTGGGCAGATGACCGACATCTCCGAGCGACTTAAGGCGTTTGAAGGCCAGTTCGATCTGCCATCGCACCCGATACCATTCGAGCACTTCCATGTCGCTTAAGGTTTCCTGTGGCACCGTGGTCAGCACCACGATCCACGCACTCTGTTCGAGGGTGACTTCGCGTAGCTCGCTTGGTTTGCGCGAGGCTCGTTGCTTGAGCTTGCGCGCAGCCAGAGCCGTCGCTTCGAAACTTTTGCGGACCGCACAAAGACGCGCTTCGATTCTTGCCTTGGAGCCTTTGGTGGCGGGCAACCAGACCCGCAGTCCGCCCACTTGCCCGGGCTCCCTGAGTTGCGTCAGCCAGTCAAGGAGTTTTATCGGGGCACCGTCCTCGTCTTCGAGCGGAGTATTTTGATCGTGCAGCCGTACGATGACAAAGCCGCCCTGACGATGAACATGATCTATCCCGGCGAGATGACTGAAGCCCCGGGTCTGCCTGCAAGCAGTCGCCCGACTTGACGGCAAAGTATTTGAATGACTCGCCGTTGCCCGTGCCTTTGGCTGAACTTAGCCGGAAAAAATCACACTGCCAGTCGGGCACCCGCAAACTATAGAGCACCCGCCATTGGCTGCCGGTCTCGCCAGGCTCCTTGATGATGGTGCTGTCGACCAAACGCATGCGTAACCCCCGATGTACTGGCGGCAAACTCAAGCCGCTCTCCGTGAGCAAACCAGCGCACAACGCTTGGAGCCACTTTTCACAAAGACGCAATTTGTTGAGTAATGCCACGTCTGACATGCTGGCCCAGCCCGCCGCCTTGGCCACGACCGAGGTGGTGCGCAACGAGCAACCATGGGCCACATGCAGCAACAGGGTGCGAAGCAAACTACTCAACGACTCCGCTCCGCGCAAACGCCGGACCCCTCCCGAGGTCTTGGCTAACCCCTGCCAGTCCGCTGGCAATAGCGTCAGGACGTAGTCCCAGTTCCCATCGGTCAGCGTCGGTGGCTTCATTCTGCCGACTCTGAAAATCCAAATCCTTCAAAACCGCAATCCTTATGTAAGCGCTTATGGGTGAGGGCACCCCGCCTACAGCACAGCAGTTGCGCGGCGAGCGCGCAACCTGCGTTATGCGAATGAAACACTGATGGTATCGAATTTTTTCAGCCTGCGATCAGCTGGCTCCCAAGTGAATTCAAATTCGCTGATCAACTCACAATAAGTGTTTCTCCGTGCTCTCCTTCCGAACTCTGTAAGCTCTGTGACGAGATCGAACGGCTGGATTTAGGATGAAACGTTGCTGCGGATATACGCCGCGGCAGATCGTTTGCCGCGAGCGTTGGGCTCTCAGTGTACGGAGATGAAATCGATGTGGCCGCGCTCGACGTCGGCGTGGACTAATTGCACGCGGAGGCGGTCGCCGACTTGGCGGCCTTCCGTGCCTTGCTGGAGTTTTCCTTCGATGGGAGGGCGGAACAGGCGCACCCAGACGCCACGATCAGTGACTCCAGTAACGGTCGCTTCGAATTTTTCGCCGAGCCTGGCGGTGAGGAGCATCGCGGCGGCGGATTTCACGACTTGGCGTTCTACTTTTTTGGCGGCGGTTTCCTGCTCGCTGCAATGCTTGGCGAGTGCGTCGAGTTCGTCGTTACTGTAGGGCACGGCGGCTCCGCTGAGCGCGGCTTTGAGCAGGCGCTGCGTAATTAAATCCGGATACCGGCGGTTCGGGGCGGTGGAGTGGGCGTAGTCTTTGACCGCGAGTCCGAAGTGGCCGGGAGCGTCGCCATCCGGTGGTTCCATCACGTATTCGCCGGCACCCATCAACTTGATCAGCGTGAGCGAGAGTTCGGGAAAATTGACGGGATCGGAGGCTTTGGCGGCGAGGAGAAACTGTTCGAGCGCGGGACCGTCGGGCGCGGTGGGTAACGTCGTGCCATATCCGGCGGCGAGTTCCACGATCCGGTCCCATTTCGCCGGCGTGCGGACGACGCGGCGGAGCGACGGGAATTTTTTCGCGGCGAGGAAGCGCGCGGTCACACCGTTGGCGGCGACCATCAGGTCTTCGATGAGATTTTTTGCCTGGTTGCTTTGTTCCGCGGCTAGCCCGGAAAAATCATACGGAAATGAAGGCCGGGCGCGGAATGTGCTGAAGT
>JBEPTW010000022.1:0-33521 GCA_041691855.1 Verrucomicrobiota bacterium
CGGGACGCGCCTACGAAAAGGACGGCGCGGTTTGGTTTAAAATGCTCGGCGAGCGCTACAAAGTTTACGATGACCATCGGAAGAAAGAGGTCGAGAAAGTGAAAGCCGACGCGGTCGTGATCAACGATCAGATCCGCGGGAAAGTGGAGCGAGCCGAAGACGAGGATTTTGTGATTTTCCGCTCCGACGGTAATCCGGTGTTTCATTTCGTAAATGTCGTCGACGACATCACGATGAAGATTTCCCACATCATCCGCGGCGAAGATCATCTATCCAATACGAGCAAACACGTGCGGTTGTACGAAGGCTTCGGGGTCACGCCGCCGGTGTTCGCGCATATTCCGTTGATCCTGAAATCGCCGGAAATGGGGCAGGGGAAAATGAGCAAACGCGACAAGGGCGCGTTGATCGAGGAATACCGCCAGCGTTATTTTCTGCCTGAAGCCATCGTGAATTATCTTTCCTTACTCGGCTGGAATCCGGGTGACGACCGCGAAAAAATGCCGATTGCGGAGATCGTGCGATTGTTCGATCTCCCGTCGGTCAATCAGTCCAACGCGAAGTTCGATGGGAAAAAACTCTCGCACATGAACATGGTCTATCTGTTGGAGCAGCCAGTCGATCGGTTCTTGGCGCTGGCGCGAAATTATTTTCAAACGCAAGCCACCGCGCAAAGCGTCTTGGCCAATGAAGATTATTTCCGCGAAATCATGGCGCTAGCCCAGCCGAAGATCAAAGGAATCGAAGAATTGGCGGCGTACACCGGGTATTTCTTTACGGAGGAATTTCCGATTGATGCCAAGGTGAAGGAAAAGGTAATGGCCAAAGGCGATCCGAAGGCGCGATTGGCTGAAATGATCGCGATGATTCCGACGGCCGATTTCTCCTCTGATGCCTCCGTGGAAGAGGCGATCAAGCAATTGGCGACTGCGAAAGTCTTGGGCTTTGGCGATTATCAGGCGGTGGCGCGATTGGCGGTCACCGGCACCAATGCCGGCCCGAGCATCACGGCGATTTTCCGCGTGCTGGGCAAGGAACGTGTGCTCTCGCGCCTTCAAAAATTTCTGGCAGGCGTTGAGGAGGCTGAATAATTCAGCTCCACCGCAAAACGCGTTTTGGGTCGAACGGGAATAGATTTTTTTCGGGATCCACAATGGAGGGCCGCCGCTTGCGGCGCGCCGGATCGAAACTCTGTCGCGGTCGGTGCAAGCACCGGACCTGCTATCGAGCTATATCCTGAGAGTAGACTGGCACCACAGAAGACACCGAATACACAGAAATCAGACTGATGAAAACGGTCATTCTGCGTTGGCGGTGGTTAAATTCGGCTGCCTGTTTTCGGCGCAAGTGAGGCCGATCTTGCAACAATCCGGCCCTTTGCGTGTCTTGTGCGCATGGAAATATTTGCCTGGAGGCGCATTCCGACCGGAGGCTGCCCGGCTGTGTGCTGATAGGGGTAGGGACAGAGATAGAACCCGCCCCTCCCTCCGAACCGGACTGGCGGGTCTCCCTCATCCGGCTCTCCAGTTGGTGATCTTTCTCTCAAGGAGACTGACAGGCCGAGCGATGGGCTTGCGTTAGGCTGAACAGGCCCAGCTCGTCGAAGTAGTGGTTGCGCCAGCGTTGATGACCCAGTCCGCGTGCCCGCCCGCGCCGGCCCACGCGTTTGCGCAGGATGGAGCGGAGGCGGTCTCGGACATAGCTGTCGACCCGCGGAAACGTCGTGCGGTGACTGTGCTGGAAGTAGCCGAACCAGCCGCGCAATGTTTCATTGAGCCGCGAGAGGGTCGCTTCCAGCGATTCCCCGCTGGTGCGGGGGGCAGGGTTCGCACGGTGGCCGTTCAATCGGTCCAGCGCCTTGCGGCGGGGCCAGCGATAGCCGCGTTCGAAGTGATACCCAAGGAAGTCAAAACCTCCGGGTTGGGTCGCATCGACGAGGCGGGTTTTCTCGGGGTGGAGCGTCAGGCCGTTGGCCTCGGCCCATTCTGCTGGCCAGCAGAACATGCGGACGAGAGCGGCCTTGGCTTCCGCCTCGCTCCGACACAGCAGCACGAAGTCGTCGGCGTAGCGCAGCATCTCCGCCCCGCTTTCGGCGAGGAGGTGGTCGAGTGGATCGAACCTTGCGGGGTGCCTTGATCCGTCGGCGCGTGCCGCGTCAGCTCTTCCATGACCTCTTGCTCGAGGTAACTTTGGCGCAGCGCCAGCACCCGAGTGTCCGCGATGCGTTCCTCGACCCGGCGCATGAGCCGGGCCTTTGGAATCGTATCGAAGTAACTTTTCAGATCCGCATCCACGATCCACGTGCGGCCCTCATTGAGGAGGGTTTGCACGCGGCGCAGCGCGTCCTTGCAACCACGTCCGGGCCGGAAACCGTAGCCCGGTCGACAGGCTCAGGGCCCAGAGCGGAGTCGAGGGGCTGTGCTTGGCGAACCGGTGCTCGAAGATTGGTTCGATCACCAGCCGCAGCGCCGTCTGCACGATCCGATCCCGCACCGTCGGGATACCCAACGGGCGTTCTTGGTTCGTGCCGGGCTTCGGTATCCAGACCCGTTTCACCGGCTGGGTGACGCAGTTGCTCTTTAAGGTCGAGCAGACCGCGAGGGCAGTCTTTCGCGAAACAGGCTATCGTGATGCGATCCACGCCGCTGCCACCTGCGTTGGACCGCACTTTATCCCAGGCCTGGTCAGTTCCAGGGTTCGGTCCGCATAGACTTTGTCGATGAGACTAAACCGCCGGTTTCCTTTCATCCCTCCGGCGAGGGCTCTCAGCATGCGCTCTGTCCACACCTCCGGTGCCGCGCCCGCCGGTCGGCGGGGCGCGTCTCCGCCTTGCTTATCCCCGAGGGGAACTAACGGCGGTTTGGATTCCGATAGTGGGTTCCTCACGCGTTCACCTTCCTGCGTCCCTTCGCTCCCCCGGCGTTACCCGGCTTCGTCGCTACTATGGACGTTCTGACTCCGACGCAGGTCAGCCACCCGCGCCGGTCTCTCCACTTATCCCATGCTCCCTTCCAGACGTTCCCGCTCCACCCACACCCGCACCGACCGTTCTCCAGTTTTGGCAGTCCTTGGACCGGGACCGGTTCGCCACTCTCGCGGCAGGCTTCGCCTTTCGCTCGCAGGCTCGCCCGTTGCACATGCCGTATCGAGTTCACTTTCGTTCGGGACCATCCTTCCGTCTCCAGCTGCTCCCCACCCCGCCTTGCGACGACTCAGTTGCCTTCGACTGCACCCCGGTCTCTGCCTCCGGGGCGATAATGACTTTCACATTTTGAGTTCATGGTTTCATGGACGCACGAGCGTGGGCGACCTCGCCCACGAGAGCACGGCAGCGGGGTCGCTGCCGCTCCATCGGGAGTGGGACGCAGGCGGCTACGCTATCTTTTTAAACGGTCTAGATTGACGAAAGATGCGTCAGGTAGCGACGGGCGTCCCTGCCCGTCGAGGGTGCGCGCTCCCAATCCACAGCCTCGGAGGCCTGTGGTTACGGTGCACCTCGTAGCTGAGTCGTAGGACGTCATTAATCGTCTCCGATGACGTCCATCAGCAGAAGAAACAGATTCGGTGTGGGGTGATTATTTCGGGGTTATTCCGCGCGTTTAAAAATCCCCCAAGGTATTCAGGCTACAAGGGGAACCGGGGAAAATAAAGTCGGTCACTACCCAGTGGCCTTCTCACTTTTCCCTTCGATTTGCCGGCCGAATCGAACGTCCGTGGTGAGAAACTTTCTTCCCGGGTTCGGCACGACTTGCATTCCTAATCGAGAGACAGCTGTGTTTATTTTTCAGTCACGAAGCGCAACGAGGGACGAAGGCCGGATTTTTTTGTTCGGATTTGGTAATACAGCTGTCTTGGCGCCGTCATCATGAAAGTGACCAAACGAATTTTGATCGTCGGTGGTGGCTTTGCCGGCGTGACCGTGGCGCAACACTTGGAAGGAAATTTGCCGGGCACAGTGGAAATTGTGGTGATCAGTGCGGACAACCATTTGGTGTTTACGCCAATGTTGCCCGAAGTCGTCGGCCGGACGATTTCTCCACTGCATGTGGTGGTGGCCGGACGGGAGCTCACGAAAAAGACCCGTTGGCTGGAGGCGCGAATCACGCGCATTGATCGCGACAATCATACGGCACACTACGCGTTGGCGAACGGTGAGGAAGCCTCGCTCACTTACACTCATCTGGTGCTTGCTTGTGGATCGCGGGTTAACATTGGCGAAATCCCCGGACTGGCGAACCGCGGCTACGCGTTGAAGACCGTGATGGACGCCATCGCGCTCGGCAATGACCTGATTGGAAATTTCGAGGCGGCCTCGGTGGAAACCGATTCGGCAGTGCGGCGAAGGCTGCTTTCGGTCGTCGTGATCGGCGGCGGATTCAGCGGAGTAGAAGTCGCCGGGCACATTTCGGACCTGATGCAGGCGATTCATCGATACTATCCCGAACTGGCAAAGGTGCCGCGGAAGATCCACCTGTTGCAAAAGCGCGACC
This sequence comes from Verrucomicrobiota bacterium, assembly GCA_041691855.1. Lineage (GTDB taxonomy): Bacteria > Verrucomicrobiota > Verrucomicrobiia > Opitutales > Opitutaceae > Lacunisphaera. The sequence goes on from JBEPTW010000022.1 coordinate 4,491, forward strand.
GGATTTTACCCGAACTGAATCACCAGACATTGTCTGAATTCGCGCTGAAAAAACTTAAACAGAATGAAATCGACGTGCGGCTTGAGGTCGGAGCGAAGGAAGTGACGGCGACGGCGGTAAAACTCAGTACGGGCGAAAGCATCGCGGCCGGATTGGTCGTCTGCACCATCGGCACTGACACGCAGCCGATGATCACGGCGCTGGGATTGCCATTGGAAAAGGGCCGCCTGCCGACCGATCCGGATATGCGGGTTACGGGAACAGAGGATCTCTGGGCGCTCGGAGACTGCGCGATGATTCCGAATGCATTCGATCAGCGGCCGTCGCCGGCGACGGCGCAGTTTGCGCTTCAGCAGGCGAGGCAGCTCGCGAAAAACCTCCAGCGGGTGATCGACAGAAAGCCCACCGCGCCGTTTTCGTTTCGACCCCGCGGATTGGTCGCCGCGATCGGGCATCGCAACGCCGTCGCGGAGATTTATGGAATCCGGTTGTGGGGTTTTCCCGCGTGGTTCTTGTGGCGCGGAGTGTATTTATTTAAACTTCCCACCTTGGGGCGAAAATTCGAAGTCGCGATCGGTTGGGCGTGGAGCCTTTTTTTCGCCCCGAACATCGTGCAGTTCCGACTCAAACGTTCGGCGAATCCCGAGGAAGTTCCCGCGAACAAACAACAATTGAAGGAATATTATGAAAATAGATCTTAAAGGTAAACGCGCGCTGGTGACAGGCGGCAGTTCCGGAATTGGTCATGCCATCGCGCTCGCACTCGCGGCCGCCGGAGCAGATGTGGCGATTAATTATATCAATCATCAAAGAGCCGCCGACGCAGTGGTGCGTTCGCTCAAAAAACGGCGAGGCAAAGGCATCGCGATCCAGGCAGACATCTCCGATCCCGGAGCCGTGGCCGCGATGTTCAAGAAAATCGACGAAGAATGGGGCGGGATCGATATCCTGATCAATAATGCGGGCATGGACGGCAAACGCGCGCTCAGTTGGGAGACCGATTTTGAGGACTGGCGAAAGGTGATCGAGGTTAATTTGTTTGGCGCTTTCTATTGCGCCAGCGAGGCGTTGAAGCGCATGGTGCCGAAGAAACGAGGCGTCATTCTGGGGATCAGCTCGGTGCACGAAGAGATTGCGTGGTCCGGTTACAGCGCTTACACGGCGAGCAAGGCGGCGGTGAGTATGATGACGAAGACCCTCGCCCAGGAAGCGGCCCCGCACGGCATTCGCGTGCTGTCGCTGGCACCGGGCGCGATCAAGACGAACATCAATCGTTCCGTGTGGGAATCGCCGAAAATGCTGAAGGATTTGCTCAAGAAAATCCCCCTGAACCGCATGGGCAAACCCGAGGATATTGCCCGAATGGTGGTGGTGTTGGTTTCCGATGTATCGAGCTATGTTACGGGAAGAACGGTTTTCGTCGATGGCGGCATGACCGATTTCCCGGACTTTGCGCACGGCGGTTGAGCGACGAACCAGCAACTCATTTATATGGATACTCCCTTAAAAAATCCCGCGCCGGGCGCGCCGGGCATCCAGCCTCGCTGGACCTCGAGCGCCAAAGATGCCATCGGCACCGCCTATTCAACGGGCTCGCACGTCTGGTTCACGCTGAGCCACGGCATCGTTAATGAGATTTACTACCCGCACGTCGACACGCCCAACACGCGAGACCTGCAGCTCCTGATCACCGACGGAGAAACGTTTTGTCACGAAGAGAAACGTGATCTCGATTATCGCACGGAATATCCGGAGGAGAACGCGCTGCTTTGCCGCATCGTCAGCACTGAGCGCAACGGTCGCTACCGGATCACCAAGGAAGTCATCTGCGAAGCCCATTCCTCGGTGGTGTTGATCAATGTGAAGTTCGAGATTCTCGACCGCGCGCTCAAAGACAAACTGCACGTCTACGCGCTATTGGCACCGCATCTCGACGGCACGGGAAACAATAATTCCGCCAACTGTTGCGAGGTGGCTGGCTGCCATCTGTTGCACGCCCACCGCAAGGATGTGCACCTCGTCTTTGGTTGCTCATCGGATTTCATCCGACGCTCGATTGGCTGCGTGGGCGAGAGCGACGGATGGCAGGATCTCATGGATAATTTCCAGATGGACTGGCAATACGACGGGGTGAAAAACAGCAATCTTGCGATGATCGGCGAAGTCGATTTGTCACGCGGCCTTGAATTCAATTTGGCGGTGGCGTTCGGACATAGTGCGCGCAGCGCGAGCACCGCGCTGTTGCAAGCGTTCGCCACGCCGTATGCGCAACAGCGGGAAAAATATGTCACGCAGTGGCAGCGCACGCGCACGAAAAACGCGTTGGAGGCACCCACGACCGAAGGATCATCGTTGGTGAGGCTGAGCCAGTGCGTGCTGCTCGCCCACGAGGACAAAAGTTTTCCCGGTGCTTTTGTCGCGTCGCTGAGCATTCCGTGGGGCGAGACGAAGGATGACAGCGATCGCGGCGGGTATCATTTGGTTTGGACGCGCGATATGGTGCAGACGGCCACCGCGCTGCTCGCCTGCGGCCAGACCGAGAGTCCGTTGCGTGCGTTGATCTGGCTCGCGTGTATTCAAGGTGACGACGGCAGTCTGCCGCAGAATAGTTCGATCAGTGGCAAAGCCTACTGGCACGGCATCCAGCTCGACGAAGTCGCGGTGCCGATCCTGCTTGCATGGCGCTTGCACGAGGCGGAGGCGTTACGGCAATTCGATCCGTGGACGTTGGTGTCGCGGGCGAGCAACTATTTGGTTTTGCATGGACCGGTGACGGGCCAGGAACGCTGGGAAGAAAATTCCGGTTACTCTCCTTCGACGATTGCCACGTTGATCGCCGCGCTGGTGTGTGCCGGGGAGTTTGCCCGCGAACGCAACGACGCGGTCGCAGCCCAATTTCTCCTTGAGTATGCCGACTGGCTCAACGCGCATGTCGATGCCTGGACGAGCACGACGTGCGGCGAATTGGTGGCGGGCAAACCGCGGCATTATATTCGGATTACTCCGGCCAGTCCGGACGACGCCGTTGCTGCGCCCGATCCGGACCACGCGATGATCGAGATCGCGAATGGAGGCGGAACGCATCCCGCGCGCAATATTGTGGGCGGAGATTTTTTGCACTTGGTGAGACTCGGCATCCGCGATCCGCTCGATCCGCTGGTGACCAATTCCATCGCGGTGCTCGACGCGATTTTAAAACGCGAACTGCCGCAAGGGCCGTGCTGGCGGCGATATAATTTCGATGGCTACGGACAAAAGCCGGACGGCTCGGCCTATGACGGCACTGGCGAAGGAAGATCGTGGCCAATTCTCACGGGCGAGCGCGGTCACTACGAAATTGCCGCCGGCCGCGATCCGTTGCCGTTGATTACCGCCATCGAAAAATTTGCGAACGCGGGTGGCATGTTGCCCGAACAAGTATGGGACGCACCCGACCTGCCGGACGGCAGAATGATTTTCGGTCAACCGACCGGATCAGCGATGCCACTGTGCTGGGCCCACGCCGAATATCTTTCGTTGGTGCGCAGTCATAAAGACGGCGTGTGCTTTGACCGGCCCGAGCCGGTGTACCAGCGTTATGTTAAGAGAAAAACGGGCAGCAACGTGGAGATGTGGACGCTGCGCCACCAACTGCGTTCGATCAACGCCGGCAAGATACTCCGCGTGATTACCGCCGCTCCCGCGAATGTTCACTGGAGTTCCGACGGATGGAAGACGACGCACGACAACAAAACGGCGGATACGGGCCTCGGCTGTTGTTTTTTCGATCTGGCAACAAAGGATCTGCGCGCCGGAGCGGAAGTGGTGTTTACCTTTGAGTGGTCTACGGGCTGGGAGGGGAAGAATCATACGGTCGCAATCATCGACGCATCTGCCAGCTAGGGTCACGTATTCAAACTATGCACCATCCCCGCAAATCTCATTCTGAGACTCCGGCAAAGGCCAAGGCTTCCATTTTACTCGAAGATGAACCTTCAAAAACCGTCATCCTGAGGACACCGAAGGATCCACCAATACGAGCATGTTGACGTCTGCATGCAGCATGGATTCTTCACTGCGTTCAGAATGACAAACAGGTTTGAATCCTTACCTTAGACCATGGAGCTGAGCTTTGAACGGATCGAAGTCCTCTTGTTGATCGCCGCCGTGGTGGCGATGGTGGCGAGAAAATTTCGCGTGCCGTACACCGTCGGTCTGACAATCGCGGGGATCGCGCTCGCGATCTCACCGCTGCGATTGAAAATCGAACTGACGAAGGAGTTGATTTTTACGGCGTTTCTTCCGCCCTTGATTTTTGAAGCGGCGATCCATTTGAAGTGGAAGGAACTCAAGCAGGACGGGGCCGTGATTCTAACTTTGGCTACCGTCGGCGTAGTGATGGCCTGCGGAGTGACGGCGGCGGGGCTCTACTATTTCGCCGGGTGGCCGTGGGCGGCGGCGGTGCCGTTGGGCCTGCTCATCTCAGCGACCGATCCGGTCTCGGTGATCGCCACGTTTAAGGAAGCCGGCGTGACCGGGCGGTTGAAGCTGTTGGTTGAAGCGGAAAGCCTGCTGAACGACGGCACCGTGGCCGTGCTCTATGGCGTGGCGCTGGCCTTGTTTGCGGGAGGCGAAGTGAGCGCGACCGGGGTGATAGCAGATTTTTTCCTGATCGTGGTCGGCGGCATCGTTTGCGGCGCCGCGGTGGGCGGCGTCATCCTGTTGCTCGCGGGCCGGACCGAGGATCATTTGATCGAGCTGACTTTTTCCACGGTGGCGGCGTATGGATCGTTTTATCTCGCGGAACACTTTCATGTTTCCGGCGTGCTCGCGACGTTGACCGCAGGTGTGTTGATCGGAAATACAGGGTACATGGGCGCGTTTTCGGATCGGGGCAGGGAAGCACTGGTTTCGTTCTGGGATTACGCCGGGTTTGTCGTCAATTCGCTGATTTTTCTGCTGATCGGGATGCGGCTCGTATTCCAACATGTGGCCAGCGTACTCGTCATCGCGTCGTTTGTCGTCGTGCTCGTGCTCATCGGCCGCGCGGTGGCGGTGTACGCGAGTTGTGCGCTCTTTGCCAGATCGGCGCGGTGCGTTTCGCCGCAACACCAACACATCCTCGTATGGGGTGGATTGCGCGGGGCCCTCGCGCTCGCCCTCGCGCTCGGTTTGCCCAAAACGACGCCGCTGCACGACACCGTGGTTTCGGTGGCTTTTGCGGTCGTCGCGTTTTCCGTGATCGTGCAAGGATTGACGATGCCGCCTTTTTTGCGGCGGATGCGTGCGCTGCCGGCGCCACTCGCGGCGGAGGGTAACCAGCCGTGAGATTACAGCTCATCAAGATTCGCGATGTGCTGGCCAATTCCTTCTGGTTCCTGCCGGCCGTAATTGCGTTGATGGCAGCCGGAGCGGCGTTCGGAATAGTGGCGGTGGACCACGCCCTTGGAGCGAAATGGGCCGACCATACCGGCTGGATCTGGTCTGGCGGGGCGGACGGAGCGCGGAGTGTTTTATCGGTGATCGCCGGCTCCGTGATGACCGTCGTTTCCATCGTTTTTTCGCTTACCATCACGACGCTCGCCCAGACTTCGTCACACTATGGCCCACGTGTGTTGCGGAATTTCACCTCGGACAAGGGCGTACAGTTTACGCTTGGTACATTTATCGCGACGTTCGTGTACTGTCTATTGGTTCTGCGGACTGTGCGGTCGGTGCAGGAGTCGGAATTTGTGCCTTATCTGGCGGTCAATCTCGGCGTCGCCATGGCGGTGGCGTCCTTGGGCGTCCTGATCTATTTCATCCACCATGTTTCACAGAGCATCCAGGCGGAAAATCTGATTGCGGCTGTCGGACGGGATTTTGAGGCCGCGCTGCCAATTTTATTTCCGGAAGGAATCGGAAATAAATATCAACCGGAGGACGCGCCGGACCAAGGGGAGTGGCTGGATGGCCGCGCCGTCGCCACGGCCACAAGCGGCTATTTACAACGTGTCGACGAGAACCAATTGATGGCAATCGCGATCAAATTCGATTTGCAGATCAAGTTGGAGAAACGTCCCGGAGATTTCGCCGCGAATGGATCCACTTTGTTGAGAGCGCTGCCGGCTGCGAGCGTGACTAAGAATGCGGTGGGCGCGTTGCGCGGGTGTTTCAGTCTTGGGGAAATACGCACGCCGCACCAAGACTCGCGGTATTCGCTGCAGCAGCTGGTCGAAATCGCCACCCATGCGCTTTCGCCCGGCATCAATGAGCCATTCACCGCGTTGACTTGCATCGATTGGATCGGTGCGTCGCTGCGCGGCATCGCCGGCCGTGAAATACCCGTGGCGGAGCGCAGCGACCATAAAGGACATCTTCGGGTAGTCGCACCGCCAGTCAGTTTCGGGGAGTTGGCGAGCACCTCATTCGATCAGATTCGCCTCTACGGAACATCGAATCCGGATATTGCCATTGGGCTCCTCACGATGATCGCCGGGCTGGCTCCTTGTCTACGGCACGCCCGGGATACGGATGTCTTGGTGGCGCACGTCCAACTTATCGGGGCCGATGCCCGACAGATCAAAAACGCGTCGGATCGGGAACGCGTGGAAGTACACCTTCAGCGAACGTTGATGGCGCTCGCCGATCCGGCGTGCGGGCACCCGTCGATTGCGATGGCCCTAAAAAGCGACCGAAACTAACGCTCACCATGGTACGCCAGGAACCGCCGACACGCCACGATCTCCGCGTTTCATCGCGCCGACCAGCCTCGGATTATCTGTCGCTTGGTGAAGTCGGCAAAAGTTTCGAGGCGAGCTCGCAACCCACGAAGTTGGGCGAGGCACATTCGCCCTCCGACGCTAAAAGGTGATCGACCTGAAATGCCGTAGGTTGGAATCCCTGGGGTGAAATCCATTTTGCTCCCGAATTTCGGGAGAACTGGCGGGCGAAAAATATTTCTGGGAACTGTTCGGATTTTTTGGAACTGGCATCGCACTGGCTCTGTCATTCATTCGCATGAAGCGGTCTCTAACGAATGTCGAAGTCACGGTCGAACGGATTGATTTGCTCAGTCGCCTCGGAGAAGCGACGACGCTGTTATGCTCATTTTTTTGGTCGAATGAAGTGGGACTTCGCTGCTCGGTGCCCGGGTGGTTGATGGAATTGGAGACCACTGGGATCGCGACACCCGTCGGAAAAGTTTATCCGACCGAGGGGCGTCGCTTCTTCGATGCGTTAAAGTGCCTCGTAAACTCCATGGTCGACATCACGGCGCCGCGACAAGTGCCGATGAGCGAGATCGGCCAAAGCTAGAGCGGTTTAAATAGAACTGTAGGCGCATTATTGCTGCGTTCGAACGGAGGCGGGCGGCTGCGAGCTGGAGCGTGAGCGACCTCGCCCACGAGAGCACGGCAGCGGGGTCGCTGCCGCTCCATCGGGATTGGGACGCAGGCGACTACGATATTTTATAAAATGCTCTCATCCACTGATCGCATGCCGGGATTCTCGTCCGTTGCGGTTAGCGGGCGGCGGGCAGGGTGAAGGAGAAGCAGGTTCCGTTTTCGGACGTTTTCTCGTAGCTGCACTGTCCGCCTTGCAGGGTGACGAGCCGTTGCACGAAACTCAGGCCGAGACCGGGAACGTGCATGGAGTGAAGTTGTTCAAAGGGCGGAAATAGAATGCTGGTTTTTGATTCCGCCACGCCACGACCGCGATCGGAAACCGAAAAGCGGAACCCAATGTCCACCGGTTTCCAGGCAATGGTAATCGCGGCGGTGGGTCCGCCGTGTTGAAATGCATTTCTCAGCAGATTGGACCAAATCACCTGGAGCCAGGGCGCGACCCCCGACACCTCCGGCCACGAGGAGGGAAGGGCGATTCGCGCATCGGCTTTTTGCAATTCCCCGGCGAGTTGAGTCAGGACCGAAGCGACGACTCCGCCCATATCGACGCGAGACGGCGCGATGGGATCAGCAGAGGCTTTGAGGACGACGCTGACGCGATCGATGATCTGCGAAATTTCACCGGCCGATTCTTTGATGATCCCCGCCATGGTGAGAATACTTTCCTGATCCCCCGCCGGGAGTTCCTTGAACACGCCCGAGGTGGTGTAGATGCAACCAAGAGGAGTGCGAAGATCGTGGCTTATTCGCCGGGCGACCGTTTTGAGATCGCCGCGCAGACGGACGTTTTCGCGGAGCAATTCCTGCTCGAGCAGGGCGGAGCGAAAGGCGCGCGCCAACAGTGGCGGATTCCACTCCTCGGGCGGGATGTTTTCGGCGACATCGGATCGGTCGCGGCCCATGACCACGACGGCGCAGCCCGGAACCCCGACGGTCTTACTGGTGAGTCCCGCCACCGCTTCGGCGTTGCCCAGAACGGCGAGACAGCGTTCGCAGTCGTGCTCCTCAATTTCCTTGGCAGCGCTCACGATGTGGATTTTTTCATCGGGGAATGCGAGCTTGGCGGCCTTCTCCGCCGCATCGTGCGCTGCGGCGGAAAGACCCAGAAAATAAATCCCGAGACGTTTCGCGTCCGCAGTGCAGGGGGCGCACGAAGGGGAAACACTAGCGGATGGAGTAATAGCAGAGGAGGAATTCATGTTATTTGACGGGCGAATTCGGCGATGATTTCTTTCAACCGTTCAATACTGACGGGTTTGGTGAGGTGGTTTTGAAATCCAGCGAGACGACTGCGCTCGATATCCTCTTCCATGCCGTAGCCGCTGAGGGCAATGCCCGGCAGGCCGTGGATGGTGCGCAATTGCTTCATCAATTCGTGGCCGGTCATATCGGGCAGGCCGAGATCGCTCACGACTAAGTCGATGTCGTTGGCGGCGGCAATTTCCAGCGCCTGTGTCGCGCAAACCGCGGGGAAGATCTTGTGACCGGCGATTTCCAATAGACGCTGGATGCTGACGCGCGTATCCTTGTGGTCTTCCACCAGCAAAATCCTGATTTTCGAAGCCGGTGTAGTGGCGGATGCCGTGGATGAATTTGTGACGGGCGTGGGGCGACGTCCACCGGCGAGTGGAAGCTGCTGGCGATCGGTAAATACACCCAATGATTTAGGCGCCGGGCTGGTATGCGGCTTTTTTGCCAATTTAAAATTTTTCATTGGGAGTGAAAAAATCCGGCGTGACATTGTTAGTCCCCGTTATTCGCGAGCGGTTTGCGATGTCGTTCGATCTTCACGAGTTGCTGGCGGAGATCGTCGAGCGTGAAGGGTTTAAACAGGCAGCCCAAGGCACCACGGCGGAGCGCCTCGGCTTCGACTTCCTCTGGGGAATGCGCCGTAAACAGGATCACGGGGACCTGATTGGGCCGGCCGACAATTTCAGATAGAAAGAGAAATCCGTCTTCTCCGTTCAGGTTAACGTCGAGAAAAACGGCGTCGATTTTTTCAGCTGCCAATTTACTATTGGCTGCAGCCGTGTTGTCGGCGCTGCATGAATCGCAGCCGAGTGTGCGCAGCGCCACTGCGGTGACGCGGGCAAGATTGGGTTTATCATCCACGATCAGGATGTTCATGAGGAAATGGAATTGGCGTTTCGTTTAGTCGCAACCGGGAGAATATTCGCGATCGCGGCTTCGAGCATGCCAATCGTCACGGGTTTAACGAGGTGGGTTTGAAATCCGGCGGCGCGCGAGCGGGCAAGATCGTCTTCCATGCCGTAACCACTCAACGCGATTCCCGGTAAATCCGGTTTCAGGGCGCGCAATGCGGCCATGAGCTCGTAGCCATTTTGATCGGGCAATCCCACGTCGGAAATGACCAGATCGAAATCGCCTGCTTGCATCATGTTTAATGCGGTTTCGGCCGTATCGACGGCGGTCACCTCGAACTTTCGCTGGCGCAACAATTGTTGCAGTGTTTGCCGGGTCGGCGCGTGATCTTCCACCAACAAAATGCGACGTCCGGCCGTTGGTTTGTCCGAGCCGCCGCGGCTGGCAAAAGGTGCCGTCGAATAGGAAATCGACGAACTCGCCACCGGATGAACGGGAAAATCCGCTGGGGCCAGCGGAAGATCGACTTGGAAAGTAGACCCTTGGTCGCGTCCTGTGCTGAAGGCTTGGATATTTCCGCCGTGCAAATCGACCAGCATTTTGGTGATCGCCAGGCCGAGTCCCAATCCGCCGAAGCGATGGGCTCCGATGCCGCTGATCGCGTGGTCGCCCTGGGTAAACGCCAAAAATACCCGGGAGATTTCCTCCGCTGTCATGCCGATGCCGGAATCTGTCACTTGCAGCCTGACCTGGTTTTGGGGCTTTAATTCCTCCGTGCTGACAAAAATACGGCCGCCTTCGGGCGTGAATTTCACGGCATTCTTGAGGATATTCCAAAATATCTGCTGCAGACGTACCGAGTCGCCCAGCACGCGGCTGTCGATCGCGCTCAGTTTCACCTCGAGTTTAAGATTCTTCGCCCGCAGCTCGCCTTCCACGTTTGCGAGGGCGTCGCGGAGGATGGCATGCAAAGTATAACCGTGCTGATCGAGGTGCAGTTTGCCCCGAGTAATCCGCGTGAGGTCAAGCAGGTCGTCGATCAGGCGCGCCTCAAGATTTACGTTTTTCAGGATCAAGTCGAAATTAGCGCGGATCTCCGGCGATAAGCGGGCATCGGCGGCGGCGTCGCTCGCGAGAAGCAGCACGGGATTCAGCGGTGTGCGCAATTCGTGCGAGAGCGCGGCGAGAAAATCGTCCTTGGCGCGCGAAGCCGCGACGGCTTCGTCCCGGGCGCGCTTCAATTCGTTTTCGGCCTGCTTTCTCGCACCGATGTCGGTAATCACGCCGAGGATACCGGTGATGTTCCCGTGAGCATCACTCTCGGGAACGTAAATCACATGAATCCAGCGATGACCGATTTTCTCGTAAGGGACTTCTTTTTCGAACTCGACGCGTTTTCCGGCGAGCGCGTCGTTCATTTGGGATTGGACCGAATTATAAGCGTCGAAGCCGAGGGCCTCATGGACTTTCATTCCGACCATTTCCGCCGGCTTGAAACCATTGCGCTCGGCGTAGGCGCGGTTGACGAAGGTGAATCGATGTTGCAGGTCGATGCGGACCAACAATACGGGGGCGTTGTCGGTAACGAGTCGCAGCTGCGCCTCGCTCTGACGCAGCGTTTCCTCGGCGCGTTTGCGCTCGGTGATGATGCGGGTCGATCCCACCACGGCGGAAACTGAGCCATCTGGCGCGATGACGGGATTGTAGATGTATTCGTGGTCGTCGACTTTGCCGCGCGCGTCAATGAACGATGTTTCCCCGCGCACCGCTCGCTTGGTGGTGATGGCTTCCTGAGCTTGCTTTTGCACGCGGGCTGCCACGTCCGGCGGGTAACCGAGGTCGAACGAATTCTTGCCAACGATTTCATCGAGTCGTCGGCCCCATAATTCGAGCAATGGTTTATTGGCAAAAATAAAACGTCCCTCGCGATCGAAAGCGTAGGCGTGATCGGTTAGGTTAGAAAGCGTGGCATCGAAAAGGCGGGCTTGATTTTCGATCTTGGTGGCCAGAGCGGTGAGAGCCTCGGCTTGTTGTTTTCGCTCGGTAATATCCTGCACGACGCCGACCATACCCACTGCCCGGCCATCAATGCCGTAAAAGGAACGTCCCTTCGCGGCGACCCAACGAAGGGTGTGGTCGGAGCGCTCGATACGGTACTCCACGTCGTAATCGGTGCGTTTTTCCAATGCCGTTTGCAGTGCCATGCGAGCCATCTCGCGATCTTCCTTGTGCAGCAAATTGCGGAGATTTGTCCGCGTGAATTTCTTGTCTGACGGCACGCCGTAGATCTCCGCAGTGCGGGTCGACAGGGTGATATTATCCGTCGCCGCGTCCCAATTCCAATCGCCCAAATGCGCGGCGGAGATCGCGAGGCTGAGTCGTTCCGCCACTTTCTGCACCTTTTCGTGCGCGGTGCGCTCCTCGGTGACGTCCATAATCACGTTCACGACCCCGGCGATATTTCCGCGCGCATCGGTGATGGGATCGGGATGATTGACAATCCAGCGGGTGGTGCCGTCCGCACGGACCACAAACGACTCCGCACCACGGACGGGTTTTTTTTCGCGCAGCGCAATCGCGACCGAGGTGGAATTCGCATCGATCGGTTCACCGGTCGCAGTGTTGAGTTCGACAATTTCACGCCAATAAATTTTGCCCAATTCCGGTTCCCGCCCCCACAACCTCCCGGCCGCGTTGTTGAATAAGGTCAGTTTCCCCTCTTGATCCACGACGTAGCACGGCACGGGCAGGGCTGTGAGTAATTCGCGTTGCCGGCGTTCGCTTTCCCGAAGTTTTTCCTGACTAACCGCCCGCTCGATCATTGGCCACACGCGACCGAGGACGTTTTCCATCAGACTGATTTCGTCCTTCCGCCATACGCGCGGGTGTTCGGACGTGATGGCGAGCGAGGCAATCCATTTTCCGTCGGCGACGAATGGAACAGTCGCGTGGGCGCTGATTCTCAGCAAATCGTAACCTGGACCCAGATTTCCCGTGAGTGGATGCGCGGATTTATCGTCGATGGCAAGTGGCCCGGCCGCCATCGCCTGCCACATTTCCGGGGTGCCAAAATCCTGCGTCCGGTGTTCGCCCGCGACACTGGGAAAACCCTCCCGTCTCCAGTCGGCCCTTACGATGACCGACGTGCCCGTGGGGCTGATCTCGCAAAAATAGGATCGATCAACGTTCAGGTATTCGCCCACGGCGCGCGATGCGTAACGGATGATTTCTCCGGGCTCAGTGAGCGCCGCGAGTTGTTGCGTGATCCGTCCGATGAAATCGGCCTGTTGTTCGGCTCGCTTCCGTCCCGAAATATCGCGGGCAATCTTCGAGGCACCGACGATTTTTCCGGACGTGTCCTTGATCGGCGAGACCGCCAGCGCGACGTGAATCTCGGTCCCATCCTTGCGAACGCGGATGGTCTCATAGTGCTGGATCGGCTCACCTCGCCGGATACGTTTGAGAATGTCCGGCTCCTCATTGACGTTTTCGGGCGGGATAAGCACCGAAACCGGGCGGCCGATTATTTCTGCGGCCGTGTAACCGTAAAGCATTTCGGCACCGCGGTTCCACGTCACGATGACGCCATCGAGATCCTTGCCGATGATCGCGTCTTCGGAGGACTCAACGATGGCAGCCAACTGGCGCACGGCGGCATCCGCTTTCTTCCGCTCGGTAATGTCGACCAACATATTCACGATGCCGACCAGTTTTCCGCCTGTTCCGCGAATAGGCTCGGGGTAGGCGAGTACGTCGCGCCGTGTACCATCCGGGCGCTCCACGATGATTTCCTCGCCGCGGGCGGGACGCCCTTCGCGCAACGCGACGGCGATCGGGTATTGGTCGATGGGAAGGAGTGTGCCGTTAGGCTGGAAAATACGATGCGCACCGGACCACGATTCTCGCCCGAGGTGGGGAGTCCGGCCCCACAAGGCGACCGCGGCGTCGTTAAAAATAGTGATGATCCCGTCCGCGTCGCACATGTACGCCGCGGTGGGGAGCGCGCGCACCAGCTCACGGTGGGCCCATTCGCTTTCCCGCAATCCGTCGACGGCGGATTGGGTTTTCTCGAGCATCGCGTTGAACGTGGCGGTTAATTGCCCGAGTTCGTCCCGGCCATACTGACGGGCGCGCAAGGAATAGTCCTGGTTGGTGGAGACGGCGTTCGCAGTACTGGCCAGCTCAAGAATCGGTCGGGCCAGCGTGCGGCGCAAAACCGCCGCCAATAAACCAGCGAGACCGAAAGAGGCCGCGAGCACGCCGAGGACGACCAGTGAGTACGTCTGCATCCGCGCATAAATTTGTTCCATCGTCGCCTGTAAATAGAGCGTCCCCAGCCGGCGGGAACCTTCGATCACGGGTTGAACCGCGATCAGATATCCGTTTTCAAATCTCACGCCCGGCGGCGCGTCGGGATTTTCCGGGAGGATTTCATCGGGCCGCGAACTGTAGCGGGCGAAGAGCTGGCCATTGGCGTCGTATAGCGTCGCGGTGATGATCTGGGGTTCGGCGTGGAGCGCCTCCAGATTTTGCTTTGCGCCGTTTTTGTCGACGAACGCGATGGCTGCGGTGCTGTTGTCAGCGGAGATTTGGGCCAGTGTCGTGACGTTGTGGACGATGCTGCGTTTGTAGCCGACGTATTCGACTTCGAGGAAAACTCCGCAGGCCAGCACGAGGGCAATCGTGCTCGTGGCGAGCATGGCGATGCCCATTTTTCGTTGGACGGGAAGATCGGCGAACCAGCTCATGGGAATGATTTCCGGTGAGGGACGAGTTGCGCCAGCCGGAGCAGCTTGGAGCTGACGACGAGATGGGCGCTTTGGATGGCCGCCGGGTTCATCAGGAGTGTGACGCGGGTACCTGCGATGAATCCGATTTCTCCGCCAGCCTCGGCGAAGCCCGGCAGATCGGCCACGGTTAACACCGGTTGCCCGCGCAGCCAGCGCAGGATTTCCGGCAGTCGATACTCCTCGGATGCGCAGATGAATAAAATATGGCAGTGATGGATATCAGCGATGCTCTTGAATCGCCGGACGACGAGCGGTCGTGATTTAATTTTTTCGCCATTTACGATCTGATCGAGCACCGCACCGAACGGATCCTTGCCCAAGACCCCGATCACGTACGGACTATTCGCGTCGCCAAATGCGTCGGCCGGCCAATCGGTAAACGTGATGAAATTATAGAGAAAGGCCGCTTTGATATCGTATTCGCGCGATGTCTGGCCAGCAACCGACGCGGCGCTGAAAAAGACCAGGACCAACGCCAGCGCGCCGGCTTTCCAGCGTTTCTGCAGGGGCGTTACTGTGCCGGTGGCGTTCATCGGAATTCTGGAACGTGATTCAAAATTTCAGTGTAATTGCAGCATCCACACTGCGCTCGATTTCGCGTCGGGTCGCAAGTCCGCCAATTTCCGGGTGCGAGGCGTCCAACAGATTGCGACCGGAGAGGGAGAAATCGACATCGGGCCGGACCGCCCAGTGAATACTCATGTCGAGATCGGTGTAAGCGGGGACTATGCCGCCACCGCTATCGTTTGCGGACACTTCCGCCACCCGTCGCAGGCTGGTCCACCAAGTGATGGATTTCCCCATCCGGAAGGAATTGCGCAATTGAAGCTGATAGTCGGGAAAACTGGATTCGCCCTGGCCACCTTCGAGGTCGGCTCCGCCATCGGCGAGCGAAGTTTTCTGGCGCATGCTAAAACCACCAAACCGCAGCCGCCACCACGAGTTCACTTCCCAATCGACAAAAAACTCGACGCCATAACTGCGTCCTTTCACGCCATTCGCAAACGTCGCCGGGGTGGTCGGCTCCACACTGCGCAGATGATTGTAGTTTTGATCGTAGAGCGTTGTTGTCACCGACAGGTTCGATGTGGGATTGAAGCGCCAACCGAGTTCAAAGGCCTCGACGATCTCGGCGACGACGTCTTCACCCCCGACGACGATGTAGGGTGGCTGCGCCGGTTGATAGAAACCCGTTTCCAAGCGCGATGGAATGCGTGACGCACGTGAAGCCGAGAGCCATACGGTTTGAGTGGGCAGCCGCAACGCGAACCGGAGATTTGGCTGATATTCCCAGCCACTGAAATGATTATGTTCCATCCGCAGCCCGGTCGTGAGTTGGAAGCGGTCATCGGCAAATTTTAACTGATGTTGCGCGAAGGCGCTGCCAAGTCCGAAGGTCAGGTTGGGTGGTAAAATGGCGAAACCCACGGTGCGCATCGAGTCGGAGAGCAGGCGGTAGTTGGCGCCCCATAAAAGTTCCTGTCCGGGATTCAGCGACAAGCTGTGTTGAAATTCCAAATCGCTGGTGCGGGTGGTTTCCGTCAGTGCGCCGACATTGTCGCGTTTGGAGTAATCGTGGTAGACACGAACCCACAGCTTTGAATCCGAAGACAACTCGCGGGACCAGCGTGCGAGAAGATTGCCATCGGCGTCGGTCGTGTCGGGTTGAGTTCCATTTTTGTAACGTCCCGAGAAAAAATCTCCCTGCACCGTGAGCTGTCCGACCACCTCGTCACCCCAATCGGAGCGGAAACCGCCCTGAAGCGATTTCCATTTGTCCGCGCCGTCGTCCACGCCGGCGGACGAAAGCGAACTGCCGTGGTCGGAGCCTTGCACATAAAAGCGCGCGGCTCCCGTCGCACCGATTTTCGCCCCGTAACGCACACCGAAGTTTTTCTCCTCAGTTCCCCAACTTGTAAAGACGAGTCCGCCGAGGGTTTCGCGGGCGGACTTGGTTTGGATGTTGATGACGCCATTCACGGCATTCGCGCCCCAGGTTGCGCCGGCGGGACCGCTGATTACTTCGATGCGATCCAAGTCGGGGAGAAAAACGCTCGTCGAGTCCCAAAATACATTGGAGAAGAGCGGCGAATAGACGGTGCGACCGTCGACCATCACGAGCAGCTTGTTGGAAAAACCGTTTGAGCGCACGAATCCGCGCGCGTTGACGGCCCACTGCGATGACGAAGTTTGGGCCACGAAAAGGCTCGTGGATAATCGCAGTAAATCGGGGAGCGTGGTGGCACCGGTGGCCGCGGCGCTCTGGCCACGAATGAGAAAAATATCGCTGGCGGCCTGACTCCACGGTTCTGGCTGGCGGGATGCGGACAGCACGGGCTGCGCGAGAAGCTCCTCCACGCTCATTCGTTTCAAGGCGGAGGCCGAGACGCTCGATGGTGCATCCGCTGCATCGTCACCACGCACCGACGATCCCGTGATAAAACATAACGCAATCAGCAGCCGTCCATTCTTCTTCAAAATTGAATGATGAAGGACGCGGGGAAAGTGGTGGCCCATGGTGAAGAGTTGATCGAAGTGATCTCAGAGACAGAAATCCGGTTTGAGATCGGAGTCGATTTCACCCGTGAGATGAGACGCCGTCAAAAGTTGCGTTTGGTGTTTAAACACCAGCAAGATACTTGATGGACGCCTGCTTTGGGCTCATGGTCTCCGCTCCAACCTTGCGAAAGATATTTATCCGCACCTAATCCTTTCCCCTCTTGAAAATCGCCGTCATTGAGGATCATGCGCTTATGCGCGATTTGCTCGTGAAGGCCTGTCGCGAAACCATTCCGGAAGCGGTCGTTTCCGGTGCGAAGGACGCGGCGTCCGGGGTTGCCCTTTGTTCGACGATGCAACCCGACGTCGTTATTCTCGATCTTGCTCTGCCTGACGGCGACGGACTCGATCTATTAGATGATTTTATCCGCGCATGCGCGGGCTCGAAGATCATTGGAATTTCCGGCTACACGGATGAATTTACCCTCCATCGAACGATGCATTCCAAGCTGCACGGTTTCGTGGATAAGAATGAGCAAACAGTGGAAGCCTTGGCCGACGCGATTCGTTCCGTGATGAAAGGTGAACGTTATCTATCTCCGGCTGTTTATGATACGCATTTATCGCTGCGAAATGATCCAGTGTCATTCGACAAAATCCTATCAGAACGGGAGCAAAGCCTGCTGAGTTTGTTTGGCCGAGGACTGACCAATGAACAAGTAGCGGTGAAGGTGGGTTTAAGCGAGTTAACGGTTCGCAACCACCGGTGCCGGCTGATGGCAAAACTGGATATTCGTACTTCGCCGGAACTGATCCGCTACGCGTTGGAAAAAGGGTTTACCCGGCCGCAATCCGTTACAACGAGAACGTTCATCAAAAACTGATCGCATCCCGGCCGCCCCGCTGCTTTGAAATGTAGCCGACCAGCCATTCCACGGGTCGATTAAATAAACTTCTGGCAGGGAGTTGGCGCATTTCAAAGACCCTTGGTTTTCTCTGGATCATTTCCGTTGACAGCAGCTAAGGCGGTATCTTCTTTCTTCGCTTTTATGAAAGTCGTTTCCTCCATCAAATCCGCAAAGGTACGTCACCCGGCTTGTCAGGTTGTTCGCCGCAAAGGCCGTATCTATGTCATCAATAAAGTCGAGCCGCGCTACAAAGCACGCCAAGGCTGATCCAAACCCTATTTTACCGTGAAGACCGAAGGCCATCCAGCTCTTAACAACGTTTGCTTCCTCGACATTGGTACGGGCAAGAAATTCCTGACCAGATCCACGATGAAGTCCGTCCGCACCGAGAAGATCGACGGCGAGGATTATTTTGTGATCGTGCGTGACGTCACCATGGATTCGCACCCCGCCTACACCGGCGAGAAGCGCATGGTCGACACCGCCGGCCGCGTCGAGAAATTCACCTCGAAGTTCAAGCGCGCAACGAAGGTCAAATAAGACCAAGCGTTATTTTTATTTTCAAAAGCCCTCCACTCGGAGGGCTTTTTTTATGGGCGCGTGAAAACAAAACCAGTGGAAATTCGTTCCGCTGGCAAAAAACCTTTCCACCGGCGGTTTCTCTGTGTTCCGTGGGGACGTGGCTCCTGTTAAATTAGCTGTTTTCGATTGTGATTCTACGCTCAGTGCCATCGAAGGCATTGATGAATTGGCCCGCGTTCGTGGTCCCGAAGTTTTTGCCTGGGTTGAGGCGATGACCCGCGATGCGATGGACGGAAAGATTGCGGTGGAAGATGTCTTTGCCCGACGTCTCGAAATTATCTGCCCCCGGCGCGCTGACGTGGATGCGATTGGCCAGCGCTATATCGAGCAGATCGAACCCACGGCGCTCGACACCATTCGCGAACTAAAGGACGCCGGCTGGACGCCAATTATTCTGAGTGGTGGATTCAGGCCGGTGATCGAACCGTTGGCGAAGCACCTCGGCATCGCTCGAATTGAAGCGGTGGATTTATTTTTCGACGGGGAAGGGAATTACGCCGGTTTCGACGAGAAATTTCCGTCGACGCGATCGGGCGGGAAACCCGTTTGCATTGCTGAATTGAAACGCGAACTTTCGCCGAGTCGGATTGTGATGATCGGCGACGGCGTCAGCGATTTGGAAACGACGGGACTGGTCGATCTTTTTGTCGGATTCGGGCGATATACAGAACGCGCGAAGGTCAAAGCCGCGGCCACAAAATACATTTATAGCCTGTCGGAGCTGATCCCGTTGATGAAATGACCCGATATTTTCGTTTCATAATGCTAGGATTGGTGTTGGTGGCAGCGACCTTCGCCTCCGCGACCGAAGCGGAGCCCTTGATTGGGTTTCCCCGCGAGCTTAGCACCTATGCCGATCCCGGTTCCGGTGGTGTTTGGCAAATCATAAAGGCCCGTGCGGTAGCGGAGCCCTTTAATGTGGTGGCGACAGTCATTTTCCTGCTGGCCGTGATCCATACTTTTTTCGCACCCAAGATTCAGCACTGGTCCCATGTAGTCGAAGAGCGCCATCGCGCGCACCTCGTCTCGCGGCCGGTCGATACGGACCGGGATGATGACGGCCGGCCCGATGAAGTGAGTTTTGCGGGGCAGACCCTCCATTTTCTCGGTGAGGTCGAGGTGATTTTCGGGATCTGGGCGTCGATTCTCGCAGGTGCGATCATGTGGTGCAAAGGCGTGGGCACGGCCATTCACTATCTGGACGACACGGTTAACTTTACCGAACCTATGTTCGTGGTGGTGATCATGGCATTGGCCTCGACCCGGCCAGTCCTGAAGTTGGCCGAAAAGTGCATGCGAGCGGTGGCTTCGATTGGCGGCGGACGACCGGTGGCGTGGTGGTTCTCGATCCTGACCATCGCGCCGTTACTCGGCTCCTTTATCACCGAACCTGCGGCCATGACGATCGCCGCGCTGTTGCTCGCCCGTCAATTTTATGAACTGAAGCCCAAGCGCAATTTGATGTACGCCACGCTCGGACTATTGTTTGTGAACATTTCCATCGGCGGAACGCTCACGCATTTCGCCGCGCCGCCGGTGCTGATGGTGGCGTCGGCGTGGAATTGGGACATGACCTACATGTTCACTCATTTCGGATGGCACGCGATTTCGGGAATCGTGATCGCGAACGTGAGTTATTTTTTGATGTTTCGTAAACAGCTGCTCGCACTCGAACGAACAGCCGTCGATTCCGAAGTGAAGAGCGAAGAAAAAATTCCGGCATGGGTGACCCTCGTGCATGTCGCGTTCCTCGGTTTCACCGTATGGATGGCGCATCACCCGGTGCTGTTCGTGGGTGGTTTTCTATTCTTCCTGGCTTTTGCTCAAGCCACGGCCCACCACCAAAATCGCGTGGAACTACGCAGTCCCTTGCTCGTGGGATTTTTTCTCGCGGGCTTGGTCATCCACGGCGGTTTGCAGGGTTGGTGGATCCAACCGGTGCTGGGGAGTTTGGGCGAAGTCGCGCTTTTTGCCGGCTCGACGATTTTGACGGCATTCAACGACAACGCGCTGATCACATATCTTGCCACGTTGGTGCCCGGATTTACCGAGCAACTGAAGTTTGCCGTGGTTTCCGGCGCCGTGACGGGGGGCGGGCTGACGGTGATTGCCAACGCTCCCAACCCCGCGGGCCAGTCAATTCTCCAACGTTATTTTCCCGACGGCATTTCTCCGCTCGGCCTGCTGCTCGGCGCTTTGTTGCCCACGCTAATCGTGGCCGCGTCGTTCATGATTCTTTGAAGGAGCGAGCTTCGATTGGTCGGGTTGGAGGTGGGTCTGGAGGCGGGACTACCGGTCCTGCGGGCCATTATATTGAAGATCATGAATGGATCCTCGAAACGACCATTCTTCTGCACGCGCCACCAATTTTCCACGCACAGGATTCTGCGAAACGTAATCCCATTTCTGTGTATAATCGCCAAGCGATCATATGTAGCGGTCGAAATAGTCGGGTTGCCAAAAAGTTCCGCTCGCCCGTGATAGCCGGTTGATCTGTTTTGCCGTGGTGGCTTTCCAAAGTTGCATCCAACGCGACAACGGAATCGCTGCGTCCGTTGGACAGGCGAATAAATGGAGGTGGTCGGGCATAAGTACATATTGCCCAACAAACCATCCATTGAGTTCGCCGGACTTTGTCCAAATCTCGCGAATGATTTGAGGTGTCTCTGCGTCAGCCAGCAACGGACGGCGCTCGTTAACACATGTCGTGACGAACACGATTTCGCTATTTTGGAAGGGCCGCAAATGAGGGAGAGGCATGGGCTGAACTGCGCCAATGGCCCTTTGGTTGCGTTCATCGAAAGTTGCGGGACTGGTAGTCCCGCCTCCAGTTCAAAAATGAGAATTCACCGGTGTGTGAAGAGATTCACTGAGGCGTTTTTCAATTGGCTTCGTACTGCCGGCCCGGTCCACTGGGTTTTCCGTTTCTTAAAACCTCCTTTATCCATGGGATCAATCATGAGTCTTTTGTCCTGGCCGCTGCGTAAATTGGCGTATGCGGCGCTGCTCGCTGTGCTGGGACTGACTGGTGCGGGGCTTTGGATTTTTCTCCACGACGCCAGCGATTTCGACACCAGTCATCGAAATGCGGTGAAAAAAATCCAAGCGGAAAACGGCACGCTTAAGGCCGCGCTGGTTGACGCGGACGCGCGTCTTGCGAAAACCCGAACGGAAATAGCGGCGAGTCAATTACGAGCGGACCAAGCGGCAAAGGTGGCGCAAAACCTCGACGATTTGAGCGGTGGTTTGAGTAGAATCACCACCAGTTCCGCGCAATTGAAGGAGAACGACGACGGACTTGCGCGCATGAAACAGATGGAAGCCAATTCAAGGAAGCGGGCCGCCGATCTCGATCAGGGGTTGATTCACATCCAATGGGAGAAGGACGGCATCGAAATAGCCTTGGAGCGAAATCGCGCGCAGGCTGCTGCCGTTGCCCCCGACGAGTCGCCACTTTTATATTTTGCGCGGCGGGCTTGGAGCGACTACGGCAAAGCGGTGCTGATAGGCGTAGTGGTGGTGATGTTGCTCCCGCCGTTGTGGCGGCTGTGGTGGTTTATGCGCCGCTGACGGATCGAGCGGAACAGAAGTTGCCGAAGAGGCCGGTTTGGCTAGGAGTGGTGAGTGCTTTTCAAGTTGCATTCTGAATACCAGCCGACGGGCGACCAACCGCAGGCAATCGCGAGTCTCGTGAATTCGCTTCGCGCCGGAAATCGCGACCAAACGTTGCTGGGCGTCACCGGCTCGGGGAAGACCTTTACGATGGCCAATGTCATCGCACAGCTCGATCGACCGACCTTGATCGTTTCGCATAACAAAACGCTGGCGGCACAGCTCTATTCTGAATTCAAAAGTTTTTTTCCGGAAAATGCCGTGGAGTATTTCGTCAGCTACTACGATTACTACCAGCCCGAGGCCTACGTGCCATCGAGCGATACGTTCATCGAGAAGGATTCCTCGATCAACGAAGAGATCGAGCGTTTGCGGATCGCGACCACGAGTTCACTGGTCAGCCGGCGCGATGTGATCGTGGTGGCGAGCGTTTCCTGCATTTACGGTCTGGGTTCGCCCGAGGATTTCGCGGCGATGCGCATCGAGCTGCGGAAGGGCGGGACATTTAACCGCAACAAATTCCTGGAGCGCTTGGTGGAGAACCTTTACGAGCGAAACGACTACGAATTAAAACGCGGCTGCTTCCGGGTGCGCGGTGACGTCGTGGATGTCATGCCGGCGTATTTGGAGCACGGCTTGCGGGTGGAATTTTTCGGCGACGAAATCGAATCGTTGACTGAATTCAAGCCGGTCGGTGGCGCGACTATCCGGAAGGCCGACTTGTTCGATCTCTACCCGGCGAACCAATACGTCACCACGAAGACCCGTTTGGAAAGTGGAATTGGCGGAATTAAAGCTGAACTGGAAGAGCGCGTGGCATTTTTCGAAAAAAACCAGCAATATCTCGAAGCCCAGCGCGTCCGGATGCGAACCAACTACGATTTGGAAATGTTGCAGGAGATGGGATTTTGCAATGGCATCGAGAATTACTCGCTTCACCTCAGCGGTCGCAAAACGGGGGACCGGCCGTTTTGCCTGATCGATTTCTTTCCCCGTGATCTCCTGACGATGATCGATGAAAGCCACGTCACGGTTCCGCAGATTGGAGGGATGTATAACGGCGATATCGCCCGTAAAAAAACGCTGGTCGATTTCGGCTTCCGTTTGCCATCGGCGCTCGACAACCGTCCGCAGAATTTTCCGGAGTTTCGACAGATCACCGGACAGACCCTTTACGTTTCAGCGACACCATCAGCGTTCGAACTGGAGAAATCTACTGTCGTGGCGGAGCAACTGATTCGGCCAACCGGCTTGCTCGACCCCATCATTACGTTGCGCTCGACCAAGGGCCAGGTGGAAGATCTGATTGGCGAAGCCAGAAAAGCGGCCGCGTTGGGAGAGCGCGTGCTCGTGACGACGTTAACCAAACGGTTATCGGAGGATCTCACGACCTTTATGCGCGAGGCAAAAATTCGCGTCGAGTACTTGCATTCCGACATCGATGCGCTCGAACGCGTGGAAATTCTGCGCAATCTTCGGCAGGGAAACTTCGACGTACTGATCGGCATCAACCTGCTGCGCGAGGGACTCGATTTGCCCGAGGTCGCCCTAGTGGCGATTCTGGACGCGGACAAAGAGGGGTTTCTCCGGAGCACCACGAGTCTTTTGCAAACGGCTGGGCGGGCGGCCCGCCACGAAAAGGGTCGGGTAATTTTTTATGCCGACGTGATTACCAAGTCGATTCGTCAGACGATGGACGCGGTGACCGCGCGCCGCGAAAAACAGATGGCTTACAACGTCGCGCATGGCATCACGCCGCGCAGCGTTAAGCGCGGCGTTCAAGCCAGTCTGCGGGTCTATGATGGAACGAAGCGTGAAGACGAATTGGCGGTGGCCGAATCTGTCGACGATGTCGCGGCGGTCATCGCCGAGTTGGAAGAAGAAATGCAGGAGGCCGCGAATCGTTTGGAATTCGAGCGCGCGGCTTTGCTACGGGACCAGATCAATTCGTTAAAATCCGGCGACCTGAAACAGAAAGGACGCTCGCCAGCGTCTTATTCCAGCAATAAAAAACGCCGGCGTGATTAGCCGGCGTTGGTTGGAGAGAAGATCAAAACCTATTCGGGCGAGGATTCTTCGCCGTGGCTTTGGCGGCACTCGCTCATCACCCGCAGCCAGATTTCCCGAAGATCAAACAGGCGAGGCAGGGCGTATTCGCGAAAACGCATGGCCAATGGGGTCGCCGCTACGTCGGGCTGACTCAGCCGCGCCAAGGTTTGATTCAGTTCGCACAGCGCCAGCTTGAACAAACAGACGGCTAGCGTGTAATCACCCATTTCGAGCGCTTGCACGGCTTGCATTACTTGTTCGTTGCCGTGGTACAGTGATGAAAGGAGCGTGATGCCAAGCGCCGGAGGTACGCGGCCTGGTTGAACAGCGATCCGTTCCCAGTGGGCAATCATACTTAAATACAGTGATCGCGTCGCAATATACACCGGATTGCGGTGCAGCGTGTACGGATCCCACTCATCGTCGAATGATTCGTCGTCATTCTCGGTGTCGTCCTCTTCCTC
Organism: Verrucomicrobiota bacterium; assembly: GCA_041691855.1. Classification (GTDB taxonomy): domain Bacteria; phylum Verrucomicrobiota; class Verrucomicrobiia; order Opitutales; family Opitutaceae; genus Lacunisphaera. The sequence goes on from JBEPTW010000022.1 coordinate 28,862, forward strand.
AATGGACTCGGCGGCGGAAGTATTTTCCGCCATTTCCCAGCCCATGCGTCTGGCGACTTCATCGATGCGGTCTGGAACCTCAGTCAGTGAGTCGTAGTGCTTGATATAATCGCGTACGGCGTCCTCTTGTTCTGCGAGATATTTCTGCCAATCTTTCTCGGTCCAAGAAAGTTCGCCGCGGTCTTCCCAATCATTATCGAACAACCCGTCGGAATCAGAATTGGTCATGTATTAAATGACGCCAAGAGGCGTCACGGAAAACAGTGCGCACCCAGTCGGTTCTGGCAAATAAAATTCTCCTCGTATCCAGCGCAGGTTCGTGTTGCTTGGGATGAGCGGGCCGCTTCCTTTATCTCCATGCCACAAGTGCATCATGTTACGGCCTTTTTCACCGGACGCGTCCAAGGCGTCGGGTTTCGCTACCAGTCTTTGCAGGTTGCAAAGGGGTTTGAGGTTTCGGGCTTTGTTAAAAACCTGCCCGACGGACGCGTCCAATTGGAAGCAGAAGGCAAAGTGACTGAAGCGAATGATTTTGTGGCAGCGGTGCACGAGAGCATGACCGGCTACATTCGCAAAATCGAGCGGACCGAGGAAACGCGTGAAGCGCAGCATCGGGGGTTTTCCATCTTATGAGCGACGCGGTAGCGACGACGTGGGCAGTTGAGCTGATTGATTTCGGGAAAAATTATTCCACGGGTTGGAAAGGCGGCAGCGCTCCCGCAGTGGTTTCTCTCACTCTTCGTCTGCGCCCGGGACAAGTGCTTGGCCTCCTTGGCCCGAATGGTTCAGGGAAAAGCACGACCCTCAAAGCACTCGGCGGCCTGCTCCGTCCGACCCGAGGCCGATGCTTGATTTTTGGACATCCAGCGGGAAGTGATCAGGCGCGCGCGCTGGTCGGCTATTTGCAGGAGTTGCCACAGTTTCCTCCGCATCTGACGGGCCGCGAATTTTTGCGCTATTGTGGAGGATTGAGTTCGATGGAGGACGACGTAGTCGCGACGCGTTCAACCGAAGTTTTGGAGTGGAGCGGATTGACGGCGGCGGCGGACCGGCGGGTCGGTTCGTATTCGAAAGGAATGTTGCAGCGGCTTGGTCTGGCGCAGGCGATTCTCCATGATCCGCCCTTGGTCTTACTAGACGAACCGGCGAGCGGTCTCGATCCCGCCGGACGATTAGCGCTCAACCGTCTCATCCGGGATCTGTCAGTGCGGGGCAAAACCGTGGTCTTCAGTTCCCACTTGCTCGCACAAACTGAACAGTTGTGCGACCGATTGGCGATTCTTGGTCGAGGACGGATTTTAGCGGAGGGAACTCCCGCGGAATTGCTGGGACAGAGTCGTCCCCAAGCACCAGAACCTTCACGGCTGGAAAAACTTTATTTGGAAAAACTGGAACAATATGTCTGATCCCGGAAAAAACGCGGTGAAGGCCTCGGTTCGACGAGTGCGACTGATCGCGGGCAACACCCTCGGTGAGGCGTTGCGCCTGCGGCTGACACTTTTGCTCGCGCTGATCGGCGCCGGTTTGGTGGTCGGAGCGTTGGGACTGCGCGAATTTAATTTTGGCAGTGCGGAATTGAAATTCATCGGTGATTTTGGATTGGGCGCGCTCGGCGGATTTGGCACGTTGCTCGCGGCTCTCGCGACGGCGCAATTATTTTTCAGCGAAATTCAAGGGCGCGCGGCGTATTGTGTGCTCACGCGACCCGTCCGGCGTTGGGAATATATTTGGGGGAAGTTTTGTGGAATCGCCGCACTGCTCGCGCTGTTCACGGCGGCGTTGGGCGCGTTGATTGGAGGTTTGTTGTTCTGGCGGGGAATGCAGCTGGGCGCGACGGCGGTTCCGTTGTCGATTTTCTTGTGCGCGTGCGCGATCCAATGGCTGAAACTCACGCTCGTCGCCGGGATGACGTTGCTCGTGTGCAGTTATTCGGGTTCGGCGCTATTCGCGAGTTGCGCTGGATTAATCTTGGCGGTGATCGCCCACGTGCGTCCGTTTTTGAATGACTCGGGTCGGATGACGTGGCTCCGGATTTGGCCGAATTTAGCACTGTTCGACGCGGAGGGCGTGCTGGTGGCGGTGCAGCCGCCGACCGCTGCCGTGCTGTGGGGGATGGTCGGTTATTGGGCAGTGTACGTCATGGTTTTCGGATCGATTGCCTCGTATGTTTTCAAGCAGCGTGAATTCTAGGATCGGTCCCGCAATCATCGCGCTCGTTGTGCTGTTGGTCACACGCGCCACGGTTCGACCGATCGAACGCCGGTTGTCTGCGAATGACGGAGCCGGAAAATTCAACTCTGAGCAATTCGTGGCGGCGGCGAGCCAAGGCGGGACACTGGCGTTGTTGGGCGGAATGCGGTCGATGCTCGCGAGCGGGTGTTGGCTGCAGACCAATCTGGCGTGGGAAAAGTGTGATCTCGCAGGCACGACCAAACTGATCGAATGCACGGTCGCGGCCGATGAACGTCCGCTTTATTTTTGGCTCAATGGAGCGCGCATGATTGCGAACGACATGCCCGAATGGCGGATGACCGGGCTCGCGCCCAAGGCCTATCGCGCCATCGCGAATGAAGAACAGGCGCAACTGGCCCTGCAATTTCTCGAGAAAGGACTCCGCTGGCACGGTGCGGACGCGGCGATTTACGTGGAGATGGCGAATATCCATCTTCGCCGTCGTGGAGACGTGGAGGCGGCCGCTCATTTTTATCGAGTAGCCGCGGAACAGCCGGGAGCGCCGTACTATGCGGCCCGGATTCATGGAGAATTGTTGCGCGAACTGCGCTGTCCCGTTGAGGCGTTGGCGTGGTTGCGTCAAACGCTGCCGCTGTTGCCAAAAAACGACCCGATGGCGGCCCGTGATTTGGTTGAGGAGCGGATCAGGTCGCTTGAACAGGAATTGGCGATCCGTGGCGCGAATGCTTTTTGACATGACTGGGTGAAGCGCTAGCACTGCCGACGAATTGTCCGTTAATTCTACAACTCCATCGGTCTGGCGCATCTGGGTCGAAGCGGCACGACCGCGTACGCTGCCGGCTGCGATTATCCCCGTGATGGTCGGCACGGCCTTGGCTGCGGCGCACGGCCTCGCGGTTTACGGTCGGGCGGGGATATGCTTGGCATTTGCGTTGCTCGTGCAGATCGGGACGAATTTTGCGAACGACTATTTCGATTTCGTGAAAGGGGCCGATACCGCAACGCGCGTGGGTCCGCGACGGGCGGTGGCGGCGGGATTGGTTTCCCCGCGAACCATGTTGATCGCGACGGTCGTGGTGTTGGCGGTGGCGTTTCTGGTGGGTTTGTTACTCGTGAGGGAAGGAGGCTGGGCTCTCCTCGTGATCGGGGTCGTCAGTATCGTGTGCGCAATTGCGTACACCGGCGGTCCATTTCCACTCGGCTACAACGGGCTGGGCGACGTGTTTGTGTTTATCTTTTTCGGTTTGGTTGCAGTCGATACGACTTTTTTTGTGCAAACCGGTTTTATCGGCACCGACGTGACGTCGTGTGCGGCGGCGATCGGACTCCTCGCCGCCAATATTCTTGTGGCCAATAATTATCGGGACATGGAAACCGATGCGGTCGCGGGAAAGAAAACGCTGGTAGTGCGTTTTGGCCGCAAGTTCGCCGTCTGGCAATACGCCCTGTCGGTGATCTGCGCGCTCCTCTGTCCGGCGGCGTTGTTTATTTACGGTTATCGCTGGCCGGTTTTATTGCCGCTGGTGCTTGCGCCGTGGGGTGCGAAGTTGAGCCGGCGTTTGGCGCGGTCGCGGGATTCCGTGGAGCAAATCGCGTTGCTTGGCGCTACGGCTAAATATCTCGGGGTGTTCGGACTGCTTTTGAGCTTCGGGATTGCAAAGGGAGCGTAGGATTCGTGCGCAAAAAAGCCGGAGCACAATGACTCCGGCGTGAAGGGGACGCGACTGGTTCGACGTTAGATTTTGCCTGCGAGTTTCGCTTTGAGCGAAGCCTTATCCATCATGCCCACGAATTGTTCGGCCAATTGACCACCTTTGAAAAGGAGCATCGTGGGGATGGCGCGGACGCCGTATTGCGCGGCTAAATCACCGTTGTCGTCCACATTAACCTTGGCGATCTTCAGCTTGCCTTCGAGTTCAGTGGCGAGCTCGTCCAGGATCGGGGCGATCGCTTTGCAAGGACCGCACCACGGCGCCCAGAAATCCACGAGTAACGGGGTTGGGCCGGCGACGGCGGTCTTGAAGGAATCGTTGTCGAGATGGGAGATTTTTTCGGACATGAGTTTGAAGGAATGGAATGATGAGGGAAAGGCAAGCGGGGCTCAACGAGGCGTCGATTTATGAATGATTTCCTCGAGTTCCTGTGGCTCCACGGCTTCGATTTTTTTGCCGCGGGTTTTAAGCTCTTCGAAGGTCTTGATCGCGGTCTCGGTCATTCTTCCGTGGGTTTCGTCGGACCCGCCGACGATGATGAATTTTTCGGCGGAAGTGAGGCGTTTGTGTCCATCCTCATTGTCGAGGCCGACACCAAGCAAATGGACGGACTTAGCTTTGCGGCGACGGGTTACTTTCTTCATTTGGTGGCATTACCGTGTTCGTGACCGGCGGCATTTCAAGAGTGTTTTGCTCGACCGCGGTGCAGAGAATATCGTCGTACGTTCCGTTTTGTTGAATTTGTAATTTGGCCA
>JBEPTW010000023.1:0-33190 GCA_041691855.1 Verrucomicrobiota bacterium
CACCCGTCACGAGGGCGTCGCCGTTGGTGACCATCACCGCGTCAACCTTGCCCGCAGAAAAAGCGTCCATCGACGGGCCGTATTCGAACCAGAGAAACTCGGCGTCCACCCCGGCGTCCTTCAACCAGCCTTTCTGGATGGCGACCTCCCACGCCACCCAGCCCGGCCAGTCGCTGTAAGCGATCTTAATCGGGGCGGCAGCGAGCGCCGACGACCAGGCGGTGAGTGAAAGTATGACGAGACCGGTGATCCGACGGAGAAGTTGCATGGGGAAGCGTGTTACGATTATGATGGAGCGTGTTACGCTTCGAAATGAGCAGATCGCATGCCGAGCCGGAGTTTTTTCCGTGCAAATTTAATTACCCCGGCCTGTTGAAAAGGAAGAGGGCGGCCCGCCTCAGTCGGGCCACCCTCTTCCGAAACAAACCTAACCAATTCCAAATCCTACTCGTGACCGTGTATTTCGACGGGGAGCGGAGCCGGCATCCGGGCAAACTTCGCACAGGCGGCGAGAAAGAGCGCGACCAGCAGGTAACTCGCGGCGACCGACGGGGATTGAGCGAGCCCGATCCGTTCGCCATGCATGAAACCGAAAAACGTCATTACGGCACCGGCACCGGCAAACGCCGCAGCGCGCCACAACTGGCGTTCGATGATAAATACGGTCGTGGCCGCGAGCACGAGTCCGGCCAGCACCGCGCCGCCTCCCAGCACTTCCAAGCCGTGAAATAACACCCCTTCGCCGGCCATCTTGGCCTGCAGCGCGTCGTCCACGGACGTCACCCCGGCTGCGCTCAACGCGCCTTTCACCTGCGCGAGCGCCCACGCGGCGACATTCGGCACGAACGCAAGCACGATGGCCGGCGCATGTCTGCGCGGCGTTTCTTGAAACGCCTGCGAGCCGATGAGCATACCAATATAGAGGAGGATGGGCAGAATCGCGACCACCGGAATGAGCGCGAGCATCACCGGCACAATGCCCAACCAACAGAATAGAATAATCATCACACCAGTGGCCGCCGAATACCCTATCCTGCCGCCCATCGCCTTCCATCCCGGATGCCCAATGTAAACCGCGAGAATAAACGGATTTCCCATCAAGCTTCCGATCAGGCTGATCAACCCGTCCGCCGCCAGTACTTTGGTTGTCGGAAAACTGTCCCCCGCCGCCGCCGCGCTCTCCACGTTGTCGATGGCCTCGACCAAATCATAGAGACCAAATGGAATCGCCGTCACGAGCAACACTCCCAGAAATTCAAATCCCGAAAACACATGGCCAATCGCCGGCAGCGGAATTCGAAAACCAAAATTGGCGATCGATTCCGTCAAACCGGTCAGCGAAAGACCCCCGTAGTTGAGTCCAAAAAGATTGGAACCCCACGCGATCAATGTTCCCGCCGCGATGGCGACGAGCCCCGCGGGAATGCCCCGAAAATAGCGCATCCCCCCAAACCAACTTACCATGAGAATAACAAAGCAGACCAAACCGATGAACGGCGTGAGGTACATTTGCAGCGCGGGCCGCATCGAAATGAAAGTAACCGAAACACCCGCCAGCGTGCCAAGCAACGCAGCGCGCGGCGTGACTTTCCTCACCCAGCGACCGATAAATCCACCAATCACTAACACGACACTTTGAATGCAAACCCAGGTCAGGCCCGCCTCCCACGCCTTGATCGGGTCGCCTGTGCGCAACTTGATCGGCAGCATCACCACGAAAACGACGATAAACATATGCCCCACCCCAGGCCCCGACGGCAGTGCGCAGACGTCAGCGCGTCCGGTGCGGCGCGCGAGATCGTAAGCCAGCCACGCGTAATAACACGTGGACAAACCAAGCGTAAGACCCACCGCCGGCAAAATTCGACCGAACACCAGTTCGTCGGGCATGTTGATCACAAATCGCAACAGCCCGGTGAGCGTAAGGACGTTGACGAGGATATTGGTGCCGAAACCGAACAGCGCATTCCAGTCTCCCGGCACCCAAAGTTTTGGTTTTGCGGTCGTAATCATGATCGAGTTTCTCGTATCGCGGTGCTCAGCCGGGGCGAACCGAGCGCATTAATAATTTTTGCGGAATCCGAAACCCAGCCGAAGATGCCGCCTTGGGCCTTGATCATGGCGAGGCCGGCTGCGTGCAGCTCTGGAAAATAGGAGGCCACGCAATCCGACGGCACCAGACAATCGTAGCCACGATCATTGGCTTCACGCACGGTGGTATGAACGCAAACTTCCGTTGTGACCCCGGTGACGATGAGTTGAGTGAGGTGTCGTTCCTGCAGTTCGGCATGCAAATCGGTCGCCCAAAACGCGCCTTTCCCGGGTTTGTCGATCACCACTTCACCCGGCAGCGGCGCCAGTTGAGGAATGATCGCGTGACCCATTTCGCCACGCACCAGCAATCGCCCCATCGGGCCCGGATCGCCAATTCGTCGTCCGCCTTGTCCGCGACGATGTTTCGCCAGCGGCAAATCCGAGAGATCCGGGCGGTGACCCTCGCGTGTGTGCATGACTGTCAGCCCGTGCGCCCGCCACACCGCGAGCAACTGTCCGATCGGCGCAATCGCCCGGCGCAACAGCGACACATCATTGCCGAGCGCTTCGCCAAAACCGCCGGGCTCCAAAAAATCCCGCTGCATGTCAATGATGAGCAGCGCGCATGCAGAAGGGGTCAGGGCAAACCCGTAAGGTTCAGCGGCGATCTTCACTGGGTCCGGCGGCGTCATGCGGCCAGAGGCGCGGCGGGCGCGCTGCAAATTCCACGTTGCTCCAGCACCCGAGCCACGCGGAGCAGTTCCACTTCGCGCCAAGGAGCGGCGATGAGTTGAACCGCCACCGGCATGGGCCCAACCGTTTGAACGGGTGCAGCCACCACCGGCAGTCCCACGAATGAAATCGGCTGCGTGTACATACCGAGGTTCGGCCGCACCAGCATCGTCTGGCCATCGAGCGTCATTTCCTGTTGGCCAATTCGCGTGGCCGAAACCGGCGTCGCGGGGGCCAACAGCACATCGACGTCACGGAACAACTCGAGCATGCGCTCGCGGAACCATTTCCGGAAATTCTGCGCCTGCAAATACCACGCCGACGGGAGCAAGGCGCCCGCGAGCAACCTGTCCCGGACCGCAGGGTCAAAATCGTCGGCCCGTGTTTTCAAATTTCCCAAGTGCAAACGCCCGGACTCGGCCGCCGTAATCAAGAAAGCAGCTGAACGAGCGACGGCGACCTCCGGGATTTCGATCTCCCGCGTGGCCGCCAATCCGGCGGCGACCGCCGCGACGGCCGCATGAACCTGCGGATCGCCACCGTTGAAAAAATACCCAGCGAGCACGGCCACACGAAGATTGCCCACCCCGTCCTCGAGCGAAGGACTCGCCGGAGACGACGGTCGGGGCGAACATGCGTGATCGCGCGGATCGCGACCTTGTATTGCATCGTAAGTAGCAGCGAGGTCGGCGACAGACCGCGCGAGCGGTCCGATGCAATCGAGACTGTCGACAAAGGGAAAACTACCTCCACGGGAAATCCGACCGTAGGTTGGCTTGAGTCCCCACGTACCACAAAACGAAGATGGCACGCGAATCGAACCATTGGTGTCGGTGCCGAGCGTAAACGAAACCAATCCCGCGGCGACCGCCGCACCGCTGCCTCCCGAGGAACCGCCCGCGGAACGGCTCTGATCGTGCGGATTTCTCGTCGGCCCATCGTGCGCGTTTTCCGTCACAAAATCGTAAGCGTACTCGCCCATGTTGAGCGCGCCGAGGCAGACCGCGCCGGCAGCCTTGAGACGCGTGACGGCCGTTGCATCGACCACCGCCGGCGGCAAATCGCGGTTGATTTTCGAACCGGCCACAGTGACCACCCCGGTCAGGTCGAAAAGATTTTTCACGGCGTACGTTGCGCCAGCGAGTGGACCGGGATCGCGTCCCGCCGCCAGCGCGGCGTCAACTGCGTCCGCTTCCGCGAGCGCGCGAGCGGAAGTGACGGTCGTGAACGCGTTGATCCGGTCATGCGTGCCCGCGATCCGTTCGAGCGCGTCTTCGGCGACGACGCGAGCGGAAATACGGCCGATCCGAACAGCGGCCGCAACTTCGAGCGCAGTGGCTTGAGTAAGATTCATGCGGTAAACACCGACGCTGGTTCCGGATTGTCCGGCAGCGGAAAGTCGAGGAGCGGTCCGGCAACCGCCGCCATCCGCGAAAGATTGCCGGCAACGCCCGGGCGGTGAGCCGCAGCGAGCGGTAATCCCACCACCGCTGACGCTTGGTCGACGTAGGTGTCCCAACTGACGGGCGAGGCAACGAGTGCGTTGGAGACATGCGCGGCGACGATCTTCCACCCGAATTCTGGAAACCGGACCCAGACCTGCGACTGGCGACTGTGACGCGGCTGGCCAAAGACCGTTTGGAAAATTTCGCACATGACCGACACCGTGTCGCTCCCCACGGCAACAATCGTCCGGCGAATCATTTTTCGGTTCGAAAAAACTAATTTATGATTTTGGCGATACGCTGAAATGTCCTCGGCGCCGTAGAGATGCTCGGCCACTCCGAAACGAACCGTGTGCGGCGACGACCAGAAAAAATCCACGAGCGCCGTCACATCGTTGGCGGCGAGGGCGGCCTCGTATGCGTCGTGTAACGCGGCGATTTCCGCGCAGACGGCTGGATCGTTGATAATGGACATCGTCGAGGGTTAAGCAGCTAGCGGGCCGGGACCGGGTCTCTCCCGGTCAGTTTCGATTCCGGGCGTGGAGACAAGAGGGCCGGCAGGCCGGGTTATCACCATTTGTAAGCAACTGTCAGCTCAGCGGTGGGACCTTCGCTAGGACTGATGAACGTATCCCAAAATAGAAACTGGGGCGTGTAGTACTTCTCATTCAGAATATTGGTGCCGTTAAGCCGGACTGACCAGTGGCCCTTATTGTAGAAAAGAGCGGCGCGGGTCACGAAATACGAGGGCAGCCGAATCTGTTCAAGATATCCGGCGAACATCGACGACACGTACGTACCACCCAACGAGAAGCCCCAACCGGCGGGAGCGGTGAAAGTGCCTCCAATTGAAAATACCCGGCGTGGTGTGGGCGATTCCAAATCCGTGGGTACTCCGATCAGTGCGCCGACGGCCGTGAAACGACCCCCATAGTATTTCGCGGGATCGAGGCCAAGGTAGGAAGGCGTCACACCAAGAAAAAATGGCGAATTAATCAGCGTCGTCTTCTGAAACGTGCCTGCGGCCGTGAAACTCAAGGACTTGGTGGGAGCATAACGCGCCTCGATTTCAAGCCCCTTGGATTTGTAGCGGTCAAACGTGCCCGACTGGGTGTTGAAGGCAGACTTCTGTTGATCGTAATAGGCGACCGTGGCGTACAAGCGGTTTTCGAGCAGCGTACCCTTGACCCCGGCCTCCGTAATTTTCGAGTCCTGCAGCCACGTGTCACCACCCAGATTGATGCGGTCGATCATGCCGCCCTGACCCAATTCCACGTAACTCGATTTTGCATACGTCAAGTAGGGCGTCAGTCCGTTCGAGGCCTTATAACTGATGCTCGCATTGTAGGTGAATGCATCCTTGCTGTCCGAAACTTTCGCGAAGACGGCATTCGTGTCGGTGCCGTTCGTGGTCGCCTGGTAGGCGTCCCAACGTCCACTGAGAATCAAACTCCATTTTTCCGCGAACGTCGTATCGACCAGGCCGAAGATGCCGAAGTCGGAGGAGGTGCCGATCTGCCGCCAATTATAAGGCACGTTGCCAGTGCCATCGTAAGCGCCTTCGAAGCGATCGTTGGGCGTTGCACCATAGGAAATATCGCGGCGATCAAGCACCTGATAACCCCGACCGCGCGATTCACGTTCGTCCCCGCTCGTGTACCGATAGGAAGCGCCAACGAGATTATCAACTACGGTGCCTTTCGTTGGTTCGAATTTATAGTGGTAAGAGGTTTTATTTTCGAAGACGACATCCACGTAATCCGCGGTGAATCCATAGCTCGAGTACTTGGTGTGATTCATCGAGTCGTAGAAAGACTGATTTTTGAGCGTGGCTTCATTGGGAAACGTTTTGGTGATATCGAAGAATCCGGTGAGCGCATCCGTCTGGGAAAAATCGATCGTCTCCGCCTGGATTTCGTGATGGCTGAGCTGGACCGTGTGGACCGTCGATGGATCAAGCGCAAACGCCGCGATTTGGTTCGCCGTAAACGCCCCTTCCGGAAACGGATTAGCAAAAGCGAATTGTTCCAGCGAATAAGGATTCACTTCAGAAGGAGACAAAAACCCATCGTGATTGGTATCGAGATTCAGTCCGGGCCGGCCGGCCAGATAAGTCCCGTCACCGTCGATCAAAGCCTGCGTCACCCGATTCCAGCCGAGACTCTGGTTGAGATTCGCCCATTGGGCCATGCCACCGTATTCCAGCGAGACGCTGTCGGAAAGTTCCGTGTCCACCGAGAGCTGAAGCAAGGTATCGCGGTTATAAATGTCGTGATAATAGCTCTTGGAATCCTCGTGCTGGAGAAAAACATATGCACCCGATTGTTTGCCGAAAAAGGAAAAGGGCGTGCCGTATTCGATGCTGGCCTCCTTCTTGCCGTAGGTGCCCACCGTCGTGGTGATGATGCCGATGGGCTTCTCGATAAACTTGGCCGTTTTGCTTTTCGCCGACTTGGGAATGAAATTCAGGATGCCGCCCACCTTGCCACCGCCATAGATCGGTGGTGGCGGTCCCTTGATGATTTCGACGTAATCAGTTCCTCCGATCGGCGTGGGGAAATTACCGCGGTTCTCCACCCGACGGAAGCCGCGGAAGAAGTTATCCGCGCGCTCGCCGCGCACGTCGAGCGCGCCCGGGACGCCGAAATAGTTGCCGGTAAATGTCCCGGCGGTGACGGCAACGAAATCGTTGACCGTCTGGATGCCATAGAGATCGATCAACGAACTTTCGATCAGGGTAACCGAGCGCGGCGTATCCTGCTGGGTGCGGTCAGTGCCAAAGACGCTCGAACTGTCGCGGCTCGGCAGGACATCGTAGATATCCGCCGCCTTGGCGCTGGTGACAAATTTGTCGAGCGTGATGACCGGCTCCTCCGCTTTGTCAGCAGGGAAGGCAACGGTGACTGAATAGAAAAATAGCGCGACGACCGGAAGAAACCGGCGGTGGCGCGAAGCAGTACGGGCGTGGTGTGTAGCGGTCATGAGCAATGCGAAGGCTGACGTTGAACAAAGAAGTTGAAGCGCTGCCAGAAAGTTGAGCAGCGCCCGTGCCATTTTGTATACAATGTTGTATCCCGTCTAAATTTGGAGACTCCGTTCGGCATTGCCTGCCCCGACCGCGCCGCGATACTCACATTTTCAATGGTTCCCCCCTCCCAGGCTTCCGCGTCGATTGATCAGGTTGAAACCCACCCCACCCTTGGATTTCAGATCCAGCAAAAACTACGTGAGCGCATCCTCCACTGGCACTATCCGCCCGGGCATCATCTCGGCGAACAGGAGCTGTGCGACGAACTCTCCGCCAGCCGCATTCCCGTGCGGGAGGCGCTTCGCGCATTAGCCGAACAGGGACTCGTGGACAAAATCCCCAATCGCGGCTGTTACGTCCAGCAGCCAGACGCGGAACGCATCAATCACCTCTACGATTTCCGGCTCGCACTGGAACTCTTCGTGGTCGACACCCTTGCCCCGCGCGGCCTGCCCGCCGATCTGATTGCCCGCCAACGCGCCTTTTGGGAGCCGCTGGAACATGTGAGTCCCCGCCAAGCCATGGACGGCACGGCCTTGGTTCAGGCCGACGAAGCTTTTCACCTGGAACTCGCCCAAACGGCGGGCAATCCCTACGTCATCGATTCGCTCAAGAACACGAACGACCGGCTGCGCTTCGTCCGCCTCGTGGTCGCCACGACCCCAAACCGCATACGCACCACCGCAAGTGAGCATCTCAAAATCCTGCTAGCTCTCGCTCGCAAGGATGGCGTCAAGGCCCGGATTTTCCTGACGCAAAACCTGCAGCACGCCCGCAACAAGGTGGAATCCGCCATCGCCCAGGCCCTGACCGCCGCGCACCATCGTCAGCGGTAATAAAACCTGCGCCGCAGGTGGGGTCTTTCGCGAAAGCGCGTCGTTATCTCAAAGCGTCAACCACCGCACGCGGCACGCGCAGAACCGTGCCGTGACGGATGCCCCTCGGTAACACAAGCTGATCGCTCACCTCCTCCCAATGCGCCAGATCCTTCGAGCGGATCACACCATATTTTTTGTCCTGGTATTTGTCGAAGTAGACGTGCCACCACCCGCCGATCTTGATTGCGGTCGGGCCTTCCACCCAAACTCCAGCCGGGGAAATCGGCGGACTCGGCTTACTCCACGGACCGTCCGAAGTGGGACCGCGAACGATAAAAAGGTTTTTCTCAGGTGCCGGAATCTCGGTTTCATTTTTCACAAACATCACCCAGGAATCGCCGTCCCGCACCATCGTCTCATCGATGACGTTGATGCCGGGATTGTATTCCACCCGCGTCGGCGTAAAGGTCACAAAATCTTTCGTCGCGGTCGCATAGAGCCGATGGTTGCGTGGCGGCTTGTCGCGATCCTTGCGCTCCGTTTCATCCGGCACCGGAAATTTTCCCGGAACCGTCGACGACCAATAAATCAAATAGTGCTGCTGCGCCGTGTCGTAAATCACCTCGGGGGCCCAGCAGTTAACCGTCGTGGGTTCGCGCGCCATGACCGGCAGCGCTTGTTGTGCGGACCAGTGCCGCAAATCCTTCGAACTCGCATAGCCAATCGTCGTACCGTTCCACGACGTCGTCCACACCATGCGGAAAATCCCATCGGGGCCCAGCAACAGACACGGGTCGCGCATCAATTTATTTTCGCCCACCACCGGCTGCAAAAACGACGCGCCGCCGCGCAACGCCGTCCACTTCAGCCCGTCGTCACTCGTGGCGAGATGGAGACCGTCCTCCCCATTGCCGACGAAATAACTAAAGAGATAAACCTGATCGTCGGGAACAGCAGCGACCATCCGGCCGGAAATCAGGACCGCGAGAAAAAGCCAACGCACCACGATCGGAAGTAACATAGATCCACAAAATGCGAGGCACTGCGATTCGGGACAAGCCGGGATTGAGACCGGCGAACGGGACCGTAACGTGCTTACAGATTCGGCTCCCCGTCTTACCCAAACCTGTTACCGTCCATCCATGCGTTATCAATTTTCGCTGCTTCGTTGCTTCGTAATGCTAGTTCTGGTTGGTGGTTCGACCACGGCGGCCGAACTTTTCAATGGCCGCGATTTTGCCGGCTGGGAATTCGTCACGAATCCGGCGATGGAGATCGACAACGTCTGCAAAAATTTTCCCGAAGGCGTCATTTCCGCTGCGGGCCGGCCGATTGGATTCATCGCGACCAAGGCCATTTTTAAAAATTACCGTTTACACGCGGAATGGCGCTGGACTGACAAACCGGGAAATGGCGGCATCCTCATCCACATCAGTTCAGGTCCCAAGGACCGCGCCTGGCCGCTGTGCCTGCAGATCCAAACCAAAAACAAAAACGTCGGCGACCTTCTCCCAATGGCCGGGGCCAGGTTCGCCGAACCGCTCACCAGCGAACCGAGCGCAAAGACCCCGATCAAAGCCCGCACCGGTTCCGTCGACAGCGAGAAACCCGTCGGGGAATGGAACAGCTGCGACATCCTTTGTCAGAACGAAACGGTCGAAGTCACCATCAACGGCGTCCTACAAAACAAGATCACGAACGCCATGCCCCACTCGGGCCGCGTTGGTTTTCAATTTGAAGGCACTCCTTTTCAAATCCGGAACGTCACCCTGACGCTGCTAAAATAGCCGCCCGCGTCACCACCTCTTCCCCCATGAGCGACGCTACTTTCTACGAACACCTGCTCGCTCTTGAGCAGGAAGGCACGGCGTTTGTGTTTGTCGTGTTGGCAGAATCGTTGGGCAGCACGCCGCAGGATTCCGGAGCGAAAATGTTGGTGACCGCCGCCGGACTCCACACAGGCACCGTCGGTGGCGGCAAAGTGGAAGCAAAGGCCATCGAACTCGCGTCTGAAATGTTGCAGTCAGCCACGACGGAAACTCGATTCGTCAATTGGACCCTCAAGACCGACGTTGGCATGACCTGCGGCGGTTCCGTCAAACTCTACTTCGAGCCACACCCTGCGGGCGGAACGGGAGCCGCGTGGCCCATCTGGATTTTCGGCGCGGGCCACGTGGTGCAGGCGCTCGTGCCAGTGCTCGCGCCGCTCGATTGCCAGCTGACGATCTGCGATCCGCGATCCGATTGGCTGGACCGGCTGCCCCGCGCCCGCAACATCCGCTACCTCCACGCTGAACAACCTGCGGAATTAGTCGGAGAGATTCCCGACAACGCTTTTCTGCTCTGCCTGACCAAGGGTCACTCCAGCGACCGACCGGTGCTCCAGCGCACCCTCGCTGAAAGAAATTTTCCGTACGTCGGTGTAATTGGGAGTAACGCAAAAGCTGCGATCTTGCGTCACGAATTAATCACCGCCGGCCTCGCGCCGGAACTGGCCAAAAAATTTCATTGTCCCATCGGTCTTCCCTTCGGCACGAATCAAACGCACGAAATCGCCCTGAGCATCGCCGCGCAATTACTGACGGAGCGGGATAAAATTAAATCGAAGTGATCTCCGACATCCTGACCTCAGACCGTGCAACGTGGGTGAGAGGGGAAGCGAACTGAGCCTGAAACAGCAATCGTCTCGCGAACGATGGAAAGATGACGCTTACATTTTGCTAAAATTCATTCGCTCCCTTTCCATCCTTCGCGAGACATCTTCAGTCCGGTTTTCTTGGCCCGGAGAAAACATTCCTCATACCATTACCGGGAATTTTAGCCGTCACTCGAATGACTTACGGTCCAATCCAGCGAATGGGGGAGCAGGAAACAGCCTACCCAAATAAACATTTTAACGCGGAGTTCGCGGAGGACGCGGAGTGAAATCACGTCAAACTCCGCGCTCTCTGCGTCCTCCGCGTTAAATTGGTTTTATCCCGGTTCGCGGCCGAGTTAAGCTCACTCTAAGCCCTTCAATTCGTTCGCTCGAAAACGTACAGATGGTTCAATCCGAATTGAAATCTGGCTCGATGCAGCAATCGAAAACCTGGCGGGCCGAAAATCTTTTCCGTGTCCGCTGGCTCGAAGCCATAGTGTTCCTCCAGCGACATGCCATCGATCAATCGCAGCCAGCGCAGGACGGCGAGAATGTGGTCCACCGTCTTCGACGGAACCGTGATGATCACGCGACCGCTAGGGCTCAGCAATTCGCAACAAGCGGCGGCGAGTTCAGACTGGACTGTGATCGGAACGTGTTCCAATACCGCGAGCATCGTGATCACGTTCCATCCGTCCTCCGCCGGGCGCGCCGCTGGAAAAAAACCGGGCACGATCACGAAATTCTCGGCTTCCAAATTCGTTTGCCGCAGCGGTTCAATACCGAATCCACGGACCAGCTTTCCGCCCAGCGCCTTGAACAATTCGCCTTCGTGTGCCCCGATATCGATGACCCGAGCGTTTCCCGGAATAAACCGCAACGCCTGACGCATCCGCCAGCGCTGAATAAACCGATCGAGTTGCTTCATCCCTTGGATTTAAGGCGCGCCTGGAGGGATGCAAATATTGCTTCGCCGGTCGCGGGGGAAGCCAGCGCGACCTCGCCGCCTTTTTCGCCGTACGCTGCGATCGCGTCGCGAATCGCTTCGCGCACGGAGAAGGCCAGCATCAAGGGTGGTTCGCCCACGGCTTTGCTGCCGTGAATCGTGTTCGATTGCGCCGCCTTTGGAAGCAAGGTCACGTTGAATTCAATCGGGGCGTCGCTAAACGCCGGAATCTGGTAGGTGCTCGCGCTGTGCGTGAGTAACCGTCCCTGTTTGTCCCAGCGTAATTCCTCGCGCGTCAGCCAGCCCATGCCCTGCACAAAGCCGCCTTCAATCTGCCCGCGATCCACGCCGGGATTCAGCGACTCGCCCACGTCGTGCACAATGTCGACCCGCCGCACCCGATGCATACCGTTAAATCCGTCCACTTCGACTTCAGCGACCGCCGCGCCGCAGGCAAAATAATGAAACGGGCGTCCTTTCGCCGTCGCCCAGTCCCACACGACGTCCGGTGTTTTATAATAGCCCGCAGCGGCGAGGCTCACCCGCGCGACGTACGCGTGGCCGCAGACTTTATTGAAAGGCATCTTGTTAGCGGCGTTGCCCAGCTCTGCCGCACAGCCGTGCGCAAATTCCACTTTCTCTGGCGCCACGCCCAGCAGCGGACCGGCCACGGCGGCGAGTCGTTCCCGCAGCGTGATACAAGCTGCCGCCACCGCCATGCCGTTGAGATCCGCGCCAGATGACGCCGCGGTCGCCGAAGTGTTGGGAACTTTGTCCGTGCTCGTCACCATCAAGCGAATATCTTCCGCCGGCAACCCGAGTTCACGCATCGCCACGCCAAGGATTTTCGTGTGCAACCCCTGCCCCATCTCGGTCCCGCCATGATTCACCTGCACGCTGCCATCGGAGTAAATCACGACATACGCACCGGCCTGATTGTAGTGCGACAGCGTGAATGAAATACCGAACTTCACCGGCGTCACCGCCAGCCCGCGTTTCATGTGAGGGTGCGATGCGTTCCATGTATCCACCTCGCGTCGGCGGGCCGCAAAATCTGCTTTCGCCCGCACCTGAGCCCACACTTCTTGAATACGATTATCGCCGATATCCTCCGCGTAGTGCGTGCGATTGGTTTCGCCGCTACCGTGATAAAGATTTCGTTCGCGCACGATCTCCGGCGGCAGCCCGAGACGACGCGCGATGCGATCAATGATCTCTTCGATCACGATCATGCCCTGCGGACCGCCAAAACCGCGGAACGCCGTATGCGAGGTGACGTTTGTCTTTCCCACGCGACCGCTGAACTTCACCGCTGGGATGTAATAGGCATTGTCCAAGTGGAAAAGCGCGCGGTCGCAAATCGCCGTGGACAGATCGAGCGACCAACCGCCGTCTGAAACGAGTTGCACGTCGGCTGCGAGCAGGTGGCCTTCGCGATCATACCCCACCGAATAGCTCGCGTGAAACGGATGCCGCTTGCCCGTCAGCTTCATGTCGAGGTCGCGGTCCAGCTGGATGCGCACGGGCCGACCGGTCTTCATCGACGCAAGCGCAACGAGCGCCGCAAACGCATTGCCCTGCGTTTCCTTGCCGCCAAAACCGCCACCCATGCGCGGCGATTGCACGACCACCTTGTGCCGTGCCAAGTGCAGCACCTCGCTCACGATTGTCTGGATTTCCGACGGATGCTGCGTCGAAGAATGCACCGTGACGGTTCCCTCCTCGCCCGCTTCCGCCCACGCCGCTTGCGTTTCGAGATAGAAATGTTCCTGCCCGCCACACTCAAATTCACCGTCAAGTTTCTCCGGCGCGGCAGCCAACGCCGCGCGCGCGTCGCCGCGGGTCAGAATATGCGGCTCGGTGTGATAACTATTTTGAGCGATCGCCGCCGTGAGTCCAACCACTGCCGGCAACGGCTCATAATCCACCTCGATCAGCGCGGCCGCGGCGCGACAGGCCGCCATGGACTCGCCCACGACCATCGCAACCATTTGCCCGTGAAATAAAATTTCATCCGTCGCCAGCAGCGGTTCATCGTGGCGCACGGGTCCAGTGTTGTTTTCTCCCGGAATATCCTCGGCCATTAATATGGCGGCGATGCCCGGAACCTGCCGCGCTTTTGTCGCGTCCCGCCGGGTGATGCGCGCCCGCGCATGCGGTGCGCATACCGGCCACATCTCAAGCATCGGGCGGCGCTGCGCGGTATCGTCCACGTAGAGCGCACGGCCCGTCACATGCCCAATCGCACTCTCGTGACTCAACGCGCGTGAGGCATCTTCATTCGGCCATTTGTGATCCGGGGTAAATTCAAGCGGCGCGTCCTGGGCCTGGCTTTTTTCATCGGCGACGAACTTCTCCCATAAACTGATCACGAGATTCCGCCGGTATTCAGCACCACTGCGCGCATCATCAATCGGTTTAAATTCGTCGCGCAAAATCGCGCTCACGGCTCTCGCCGCTTCAGTCATTTTTTTTCCCACCAATGCCGCCTCCGCTTTTCGCGCGCGATTCGGCACCACCGCGACGCCGCCGTAAGCCAATCGGGCGTGACGCACGACCCCGTCCAAATCCAGCTCCACGCAAAACGCGCCCGCCACAATACTGATGTCAAGTTCGCGCCGTTTCGATACCTTCAAGAAATCCGTCCGTCGGACAATTCCCGGCCGTTGTGCCGCCGGTCGCGGCAGCAAAATTTCGCGCAT
The DNA here is from genome assembly GCA_041691855.1 of Verrucomicrobiota bacterium. Lineage (GTDB taxonomy): Bacteria > Verrucomicrobiota > Verrucomicrobiia > Opitutales > Opitutaceae > Lacunisphaera. The sequence goes on from JBEPTW010000023.1 coordinate 14,344, forward strand.
CACTTCATCCGCTCGCATGACGGTTTGCCGATAACCGGTAAAAAAATCCGCGAGCAATACCGTTCGTTCGCCGGCCGGCGACACCAAGACCACGCTCGCGTCCAACGTGAGCAGCACCGGCGCACTGTCGCCAATCGGCGATGCCGTCACCAGATTTCCGCCCAACGTCGCGCGGTTGCGAATCTGACGGGCAGCGAAAACGCGCAACATTTTCGCTAGTGAGGGAAATTCGTCGCCCAGCGCTTCCTCGACGCAGGTGAGTGTCGCCGCCGCGCCGATTTTCCATGTCTCAGTGGTCGAAGTGATCCGCGTCAGTTCCGGCACGGCTTCCACCGAGATCAGGAGCGGGAACGCCTTAAATCTTTTATTCAACTCCACGCCAATTTCAGTCGCCCCCGCCACTAGCCGGGCCGCCGGGTGGGTTTGTTTCAGGGCGAGCAATTCCGCGAGCGAAGTAGGACGAAAAAAACGATCATTGCCGTCTGCGTAAGCGAGGGCTGCGGCCGGTGCGACCGGCTCGATCAATCGTCGGGCGAACGGATCTTCTGCCGTTCGCATGGGCAGATCCTTTTCGTCCCGCGCCTTCAACACGAGATTCGCCGCGTCACGAATCGGACGATAGCCGGTGCAGCGACACAGATTGCCGCAAAGCTGGTCGCTGATTTGCCAGGGTTCACGGCAGCCGTCGCGATAATAAGCTTCGAACATCGAAACCACAAAACCGGGCGTGCAATAACCGCATTGCGAACCGTAGTGCTCGACCATCGCAACTTGTACCGGGTGAAGTTTATTTCGGTCAGCGAGCCCTTCCACCGTGACAATTTCTCGGCCGGCAAACATCGGCACGAAGGCGATGCAACTATTGATCGCGCGGTAAGTAGTTTTCCCGGCGGCGTCGCGATCAACCAGTGCTACCGTGCAAGCTCCGCAATCACCTTCGGCGCAACCCTGCTTGCTGCCCGTGCGACCGTTCGCGCGCAACCAGTCGAGCAGCGTGGTTGTCGGCGAAACGCCCGAAATGCGCACCGTTTCCCCGTTGATCACAACGTCGAAGATCGTCTGCGCCACTGTCGTGCCAGTCGTGGGTGCGCTCATCGTGCTTCAAGCAAACCTCGGCAACCGACAGCGTCAGAGCGCGGCGCGGTTGACATCCTTGTAATAAAGATAGCTCGCCGGCTTTTTGCCCATCGCGACAAACCATTGTGCGCAATACGGTGCCATCCAGATCGCATCGCCCGTCTGCACCGGATACCACGAATCCTCCAACCGGTAAACGCCTTCACCATCGAGCATCACTAGACCGTGCTCCATCACGTGGACTTCCACGAACGGCAAATGACCGCCTGGTTGATACGCAAAAATATTCACCGCCAGATCGAACGCCGGATCGTCCGGCAGCAGCACTTGGAGATTTGCCGCGGGATCTCCGAGAAAAGGAACACCCTTCACGTTCGCCGAATCGCCAAAGATCGCCTTAGGAGCGCTGACGCCGTCGATCGCCACGTATTTTTTCTGAAACAGCATCAACTGCGTTCCTGCTTTCGGAGCCGAGAGCGACCATCCCTGGCCGGCTGGTGCGTAGAAATAATGCCCCGCGATCACTTTCTGTTTGTCGCTCCCAATCGTCACCGTGGCGCTGCCACTCATGAAATAACCAAACGCCTGTGTGTCGGTGCCCGGCAGCGTGATCGCGCCGCCTTTTTGAAACGTCACCAGCGTCTGTGCAAAGCCCGCGCCCATCGCGCCGTTGATCAACACCATCGCAGTCGCTCCGGTGATGCCGGGCACGGAACTGTTGACATGATTCGTCGGCGTGATGAGTGCGTGGCGGGCGCCGACGTGAGCGCGGGTTGATCCAAAAAGTTCGGTCATGGGAGTCAGGTTGAGGGTTGCACGAATCTACCCGCGGGACTGCCGGATGCAATCAGTCCTTCGCTGTAAACCGTGCGACCTCGCACGACGGTGCGTTTGACCCTCACCCGCGAATGGCGACCGTGATAAGGCCCTTGCGGATGATGGTAGAGCAACGCGGCGTTCGACAACTCGTGGGGCGAATTCAAATCCAACAGGGAGAAATCCGCATCGAAGCCTTCCGCGAGCCGTCCTTTTTTCGGGAGGCGGAAACGCCGCGCCACATTATCGGCGAGTAACGACGCCAGGGCCGGCAGCGCGTGGGCTCCCGGAAACGCGCCGCTCAATGCTTCCGAAATCAACAGTGGAAATGCATGCTGACATCCCGAAATGCCGCCCCAAATTGTGAAAAAATCCGGTGAGGTCTTCATTGCGGGCGGCGCCGGCGAATGGTCCGAGCCGATCGTATCAATGCACCGTCGCTCAAGCGCGCTCCACATTTCCCGGCGTTGATTTTCCGGCCGCAACGGCGGTGTGCATTTGGCCACGGCACCTTGGCGAACGACGTCTTCTGCATTGAGCAGCAAATAATGGGGACAGGTTTCCGCCGTGACCTTGACGCCTTTTCGCTTGGCAGTGGAGACGAGCTCGACCCCTTCCGGGCTGCTGACGTGGACGATGTGCAAAGCGCATCCCGTTTCGCCGGCGAGCTCGGTCGCAGTGCGGATCGCGGCGAGTTCCACTTCGACCGGTCGCGTCGCCAGCCAAGAACGAGGATCCGTCGCGCCGCGCGCCCGTGCAGCGGCAGTTAATTGCTGCGCCATTGCGTCGTCTTCCGCATGGACCGCGACCAACAGGCCGAGCGCGGCCGCCCGCTTCATGCCTTCGCGCAACGTCGAGGCATCGGTGATTCCCTGAAAGTCGTCGATGCCGCTGCCGCACATAAAAACCTTGAGGCCGATCACGCCGACATCACTCAACTCCTCGAGTTGGTCGAGATTGCCCGGCACCAAACCGCCCCAGAGAGAAAAATCGACCACCGATTTCTGCTCGGCTAGTCGGCGTTTCTCAGCGAATCGGAGCGCATCCGTGACCGGCGGAGTGGAATTGAGCGGCATGTCGCAAAACCACGTGCCGCCGCCAGCCGCCAGCGCGGCCGAACCGGTCGAAATACCTTCCCAATCCGCCCGACCGGGTTCGTTGAAATGCACGTGGGCATCCAGAATTCCCGGAAACACGTGCAAGCCTGTCGCGTCAATTTCCTCCACCGCCGCGCCGATGATCGTCGACGCCACCGTAACAATATGCCCGCCGAAGATGCCAAGATCCGAGACGCGAACTGATTCGGGTGTCACGACCGAACCGTTGCGAATGATCAGATCGAGTGTGCTGTGCATGGTTCAAATTAAGTTTTCGTTTCGCCCAGTCCTTCCAAAAAATCCACGATCACGCGTAACGCAACATCGAGATCCTTCGGCGCGGCATACTCGTCGGGATGGTGGCTGAGCCCATCGCGGCAGCGGACAAACAACATCGCAATCGGTGTGAGTGCCGCCATCACCACGCCGTCGTGACCGGCGCCACTGATGAGCGAAAGCCCTTTCCCCTGCACCGCGCGAATGCTGCGCGCGAGCTGTCTCGTCAACTCCGGCGAACATGGCGTGGCCAAGTGGCGCATGGTCGGCTCCCATTCGCAAACGAGCTCGCGTCGACGCGCGGTGCGTTGCGCTTGCCGCACGAGTTCGGCCACGGCCGCATCGCAGGTCGCATCATTCGCATGGCGAACGTCGAGCGATAAAACAGTTTGTCCCGGAATCACGTTGGCCGCACCAGCCGGGACGTTGATCGTGCCGACCGTGGCCACGAGCGGCGGCCGCACTTCCGCGAAGGCTTCGGCAAAAACGATAAATTCCGCCGCACCCGCGAGCGCATCACGGCGCAAATTCATCGGCGTCGTCCCCGCGTGACCAGCCTTGCCGCGAAAGGTCAGCCGTCCGCGAGCCTGGCTCGCGATCGTTGAAACCACTCCGACGGCGAGTTTCTTCGATTCGAGCACCGGGCCTTGTTCAATGTGCACCTCAACATAGCCCAACAATTCCCCGGCCCGGTGAACCGATTTCGGCGGTGAAAAACGTCTCTCCGCGTGGGCCTCGATCACCTCGAGCAACGTTTGATTTCGTGCGTCGCGCAGCCGCAAATCCGCCACGCGCAATTGACCAGCGTAGGCTTTGCTCCCGATATACGCGCCGGTAAATCGAACGGCTTCCTCCTCAGAAAAACCCAGGATCTCGACGTGAAATGGGAGCGTGATCCCGCCTTCCTTCAGGCTCATCAACGCGACAATCGGAAGCACCACGCCCAGCGCGCCGTCGAAACGCCCGGCGTTGCGCACCGAGTCAAGATGCGAACCCATCAGCAGCGTCTTCGCGCCTTTCAGCGGACATTCCAGGCGGCCGATCAGATTACCCGTTTCGTCCTCGCGCACCCTCAGGCCCGCTTCGCGCATCCATTTGCCGACGAGATCGTTTGCTCGCTCCATCGCCGGCGAGAGAAACGTCCGCGTCAGCCGGCCCGGTTCGTCGGTCACCCGGCCGAGTTCGTCAAGCATGCGGACCAATCGGTTACTTAGCTCATCCATAATTAATCAGCTCCCGCGATAAGTTTGATAAGCCCACGGCGTGACCAGCAACGGCACATGATAACCGACGCTGGTATCCCCGATGGAAAAGCGCACCGGCACTTTGTCGAAAAACGTGCATTCGACGCCTTGCGCCGCGAAATAATCTTTCACGCAAAACAGCAATTCGTACGAGCCTGCGGCCAGGGCGGAAGCATCGAGCAGCGGACCATCGGTGCGTCCGTCGGCGTTGGTCTTGACGATCTTGATCAGCTTCGTCGCGTCGCCGGAACGCCAAAGCTCGATTTTCATCGCGACCGCAGGTTGTCCGCTGGTGAGATCGAGAACGTGGGTGGTGAGTTTACCGGGCATGGGAATTCTTTTTAACCACTAATGGAGACAACCAAACGGCGCAAAGCTTCATTCATTAGCGGGCCATTAGTGTGGATTAAGTGGTTGCCAAAATAGCCTGCAATCGCAGCCAGGCGATCTTTTCAATTTCGCCGAGCGCGGTGGCAAATTCCGCGTCGGGCGAATTGCCCAAACGGCTTTGCATCGCCGCAAGGATAGCGGACTTGGCGTTGAGGCGCGCACAAATGATGAAAGGGAAACCAAATCTGGCCTTGTACGAATCATTCAGCCGGGTGAATTCCGCGAGCTCCGCATCGGTTAATTGATCGAGGCCGGCGCTCGATTGTTCACGCGTGGATTCGGCCGTGAGCTGCTTTTGCTGCGCGAGCCGACCGGCGAGATCAGGGTGTGCATCGATCAAAGCCAGCTGTTTTTCCCGGGTCGCCGAACGCATACTAAAACAAAGCTCCGCGTGCAAGTGGGCCACATCGCGGAATGGACGCCGTGACCATGCGTCCTCCACCACCCACGGCGAATGCTCAAAGAGATGGCCAAGTGTGGCTACAAAGGTAGCCGAGGAAGCGCGATTGAGTTCATCGATCGTCATGCGTCACGGCAGCAGTTCGTACGCCGGCAACGAAAGGAACTCGTCGAACTCCGAACTTTTCGACATGCGCATGAAGAGTCCGATGGCTGCCTTGAAATGACCGGAGTCAAAGCGCTCGTCGCCGTATTCCGCGCGGATCTTCGCCAGTTCATCCGGCAAAAGTTGATCGTAAAGTTCCGCCGTGATCGGACGGCCATCCGTGAGTTTCGCACCAAACTTGAGCCACTGCCAGAGCTGGGAGCGGGAGATTTCGGACGTCGCCAGATCCTCCATTAAATTATGAATCGGCTCCGCGCCCGAGCCACCCAGCCAGGCTTCAAGGTAACGGACGCCAACGTGCAGATTCCAACGCACTCCGGCTTCGGTGATCGGGCCGGGCAGCGGCGCGAGCAGATCGGCGGCGGTAATTTTCACGTCGTGAATCACGTGCAATTGATTCGCGCCCTTCATGTGCAATGCGAAGGCGTCGAGCGCGGTTTGCACGAGTCCGGGATGCGCCACCCACGTGCCGTCGTGACCCGCGCGGGCTTCGCGCTCCTTGTCGGCGCGCACTTTCGCGAGCGCGGCGGCGTTGGCGGCGGGATTGTTCTTGATGGGAATTTGCGCCGCCATTCCGCCCATCGCGTAGGCACCGTGACGGTGACAGACATTGATGACGTGGCTGACGTACGCGCGCAAAAACGGTACTTCCATCGTGATCAACGTGCGGTCGGGAAAAAGATAACCGGGCCGGTTCCGGAATTTTTTGACGAAGCTGAACATGTAATCCCAGCGCCCGCAGTTGAGGCCCGAGCCGTGTTCCCGCAGCTCATAAAGAATTTCCTCGGCCTCAAATGCCCCGAGAATTGTTTCGATGAGAACCGTCGCGCGCACCGCGCCGCGCGGAATGCCCAGTTCGGCCTGCGCGTGAATGAAAATGTCATTCCACAAACGCGCTTCCAAATGGCTCTCCAATTTCGGCAGGTAGAAATACGGGCCGGAACCGCGGGCGAGCAGCGCCTTGGCATTGTGGAAAAAGTACAAGCCCCAATCGAAGAGCGACGCGGACAATCGCTGGCCAGCAACATGGATGTGTTTTTCCTCCATGTGCCAGCCGCGAGGTCGGGCGATGATGGTGGCGATCTTTTCCTTCAGCGCATATTTTTTTCCCTCGGGGCTCGTGTACGCGAGCGTAAGCCGGGCAGCGTCACGCATGTTGATCTGTCCATCCATGACGTTTTCCCATGTCGGCGAATTCGCGTCCTCGAAATCGGCCATCCAGCATTGCGCGCCGGAGTTAAGCGCGTTGATCGCCATTTTGCGGTCGACCGGTCCGGTGATTTCCGTGCGCCGATCGAGCAAATCCGGCGGTGGTGGCGGCACCTGCCAGTTGCCACTGCGAATCGCCGCCGTTTCCGGCAGAAAATCAGGGAGCTTGCCGGAATCGATCTCACGCTGCCGCTCGACGCGTTTCGCCAGCAATTCCCGCCGACGCGGCTCAAATTTGTTCACCAAGCCAACGAGAAACAGACCAGCTTCCGGAGTCAGGATTTCGGCGTACGCCGCATTCATTGGCCCGTTGATCTCGAGGCCTGCGATAATCGTAAAGCTCATAGAGAGAACGCCAGTAAAGCCAGATGCGCGCCAACTGTCAGCTCCAGATTAAATTTAACCCATCAACCGGGAATTGGGCGTCGGGGCCACGAGCAAGCAGGCGGATTCTTCGCTACGCTGCCGATGAACCCCAAACGCTTGTCATTCTGAACGCAGTGAAGAATCCATATTAACCCAGTCTCCATCACCGTCGTGACCGTGGATCCTTCGCTCCGCTTAGGATGACAATCAGGAGAACCGTTCCTCTTTAAATATCACCGAAGGCTGGGCCTTCGTCATAGTCTCAGAATAGAGTCTCAGAATAACTGTAAACACGGGATCGTGAGGTTTGAAAAACTCCCTCATCCCGCATCCGTCTGGCTTCTGGCGCGGTCTTTGCTTTTATTGTCTTCATGAGCGCGGACCAATTCATGCGGGAAGCCATCAAACTCGCCGACGCCGGCATGCAGTCCGGTCACGGCGGACCATTTGGATGCGTGATTGTCCGCTCAGGGGAAATCATCGGCCGCGGGCACAACCGCGTGACCTCGACCAACGACCCGACCGCCCACGCCGAAGTAACGGCGATCCGCGACGCCTGCGCAAATCTCGAGACCTTTCAGCTCACCGACTGCGAACTCTACACCAGTTGCGAACCGTGCCCGATGTGCCTCGCCGCCATTTATTGGGCCCGTATTCCGACGGTCTTTTATGGCAACACCCGCGACGATGCGGCGGCCATCGGGTTTGACGACGACTTTATTTATCAACAGATCCCGCTCGCACCGGAGAAACGCGTAATCACGATGTCGCCGCTCCTACGCGAAGCCGCCCTGAAATCATTCCAAGCGTGGGCGAAGAAGACGGACAAAATTAACTATTGAGCAGACTTTTTGGCGGAAGGCCCGCAATCCGGCCTTGCGCGGGACAACGGTATTCGTAGCTGTTGCCGTGCGCATGATTTTACCTCTCCGCTCCTTTCGCGCGATTGCCACACTCGTCATTGGCTTCATCGTTACCGTAGGACAATTCAGGGCCGCGGAACTCGCGCCCGAAAAAACCGCGCCATCTGCGGCGTCGCCGACCGCTGCTCCCGTCGCGCATTCCGCGTCCGCCAAAACCGAACCCGCAGCGGGTTCCGACGTGGTCGGCAATTCAGTGGTCAAAGTTTTCTCGACAATGCGCTATCCCGATCCTTACCGGCCGTGGACCAAACAGGCACCAGCGGACGTCACGGGCTCCGGCGTAGTGATTGAAGGCAAACGCATCCTCACCAACGCGCACGTCGTGCTTTACTCTAGTCAGGTGCAAATCCAGGCCAACCAAGCCGGCGACAAAATTTCCGCCACAGTCGAAATGGTCGCGCCAGGCATCGACCTCGCGATCCTCAAACTCGACGACGAATCCTTCTTCGACACGCACGCTGCGGTGACGCGCGCGAATGCCTTACCAGATATCAAGGACACGGTGCTCGCGTACGGTTTTCCCACCGGGGGCAGCAGCCTCTCGATCACGAAGGGCATCGTTTCCCGGATCGAATTCACACCATACAATTATCCCGTTTCCGGACTGCGCATTCAGATCGATGCCGCGATCAACCCCGGCAACAGTGGCGGCCCGGCGTTTGTCGGCGACAAAATGATCGGCCTCGCCTTCAGCCGTTTCGGCGGCGGCGACAACATCGGCTACATCATTCCTAACGAGGAAATCGAGCTGTTCCTCGCGGATTGCGCGGACGGGCATTACGATGGCAAGCCGGCGCTCTTCGACGAATTCCAAACGCTGGAAAATCCCGCGCTGCGGGCGTTTCTCAAAATCGACAAATCCGTCTCAGGCCTCGTCGTGCATCACCCGATGAGCGATGACCCGGGCGATCCTCTGAAAAAATGGGACGTGATCACCCACATCGGTGACACACCAATCGACGATCAAGGCATGGTCCTCCTCGACCAAAATCTCCGCGTCGGCTGCGGCTACCTGATTCAAAAAATCGCAAAGAACGGGAAACTGCCGCTCACCATTGTTCGCGCCGGCAAGGAATCGAAAGTGGAAACGGACACCCACCAAAACCACCCCCTGCTGATTCCCGATGTTCAGGGCGAATATCCGCCGTATTTCGTTTATGGACCGTTCGTGTTTTCCAAGGCGACCGCCCCGTTTCTGTCGTTCTTTAACAACAACGCCAATTCAATGGTCGCGTTCAGCTTTATCCACAGTCCGCTCGTGGCCAGGCGCGGCGACACCCCTGCGTTTCCCGGCGAGGAACTCGTGGTCGTAGCGTCGCCCTTTTTCCCGCACAAACTCGCCAAGAGTTACGCCAATCCCTCGGGTTCTGTGGTTCATTCCGTCAACGGCACCGTGGTCAAAAACTTAGTCCACCTCGTGACTCTGTTGCGCGATCTCAAGGACGACTACGTGACATTTGAATTCGAACACCGCGGCGGCGAAACGATGGTGTTTCCTCGCAAGGACATGATCGCAGCCACGGAGGATATCCTGACAGACAACGGCGTCCGCGCCCAAGCTTCCCCCGAGCTCCTCGCGCTCTGGAACGCGAAACAGAAATAGCGCCATCACGATCAAAGGGAGCCGTGGCGACCCCGCGGTAATCTGATCGAAACGCCACCGCGCATTCGCGGTTTAAATCCGGCACGACGCACGCCCGCACCACTCCAGCCTTGCCCGGCGCAGGAGAAGGCGTTGCTGTTCGTTGCTAATGATCCCGATCCCCCGTCCCCTTGGTGTCGTCGCTGCATTGTTGGTCATCTACCTCGGGTCGCCCGGCCAAGCCGCGACGGAAGCACCGGTGGTGGAAAAGATAGAATCCCCGGCACCTCCGGCTCCAGCCGAAGTGATCGAAGCCGTCGCAGCGCCAAAAAACGAGCCGACACCTAAACCCGATACGATGGAAAACTCCGTCGTGAAAATCTTCGCCACGGTGCGGGCGCCCGCACCATTCCAACCGTGGACCAAGCAGCCCCCGCACGAAATCACCGCCACTGGCGTCGTCATCGACGGCAAGCACATCCTGACCAATGCTCACGTCGCCCTTTACGCGACGCAGGTACAGATTCAAGCCAACCAGTCCGGCGACAAACTCTCCGCCACCGTGGAATTCGTCGCTCCCGGCATCGACCTCGCCGTGCTCAAACTCGACGACGACTCCTTTTTCGCCACGCATCCGCCAGTCGTCCGCGCCGCGAAACTTCCTTCCGTCAAGGATTCCGTCCTCGTCTACGGATTTCCCACCGGTGGGACCAATCTCTCGATCACGAAGGGGATCGTCTCCCGCATTGAATTTTCCTCCTACAACTTTCCTGCCTCAGGGCTGCGTATCCAGATCGATGCCGCGATCAATCCCGGCAATAGCGGCGGCCCCGCGATGGCCGGCAATGAAATGATCGGCCTCGCTTTCAGCCGGCTCGGCGGAGCGGATAACATCGGATACATCATCCCCTGCGAGGAAATCGAGCTGTTTCTCAAGGACCTCGCCGACGGACATTACGACGGAAAACCTGCCATGCACGACAACCTGCAAACCAACGAGAATCCGGCGCTGCGGACGTTTCTGAAAATGGACAAAACCACCGAAGGCATGATCGTATGCGAACCCGACGAAACGGATGCGAGCTACCCGCTCAAGGAATGGGATGTGATTACCCGCATCGGCGCCACCCCGATCGACAATGAAGGAATGGTCCGCATCGGCGAAAACCTCCGCGTCCGCTTTCAATACCTTGTCCAGCAGCAAGCGAAAAACGGGAAGATCGCGCTGACCATACTGCGCGCCGGAAAGACGATGGCCATCGAGCTTCCCGTCTCGACGGACCGTCCGATGCTCATCCCCAATCTCGAAGGTGAATACCCGCCCTATTTCATCTATGGCCCACTGGTTTTCTCAACCACCACGATGCAATTCGTCGGTCCGATCAGCAGCAACGCCAAGGCCATCAGCGCCCTCAGTTTCGCCGAGAACCCCATGATCACTCGGCGCGGCGAAAAGCCGGCTTTCCCCGGCGAGGAACTCGTGGTCGTCGCTTCCCCATTCTTTCCCCACAAGCTGGTCAAAGGTTACGACAACGCCATTTCGCACGTCGTCCAATCGGTCAACGGGATTGCGATCAAAAACCTTGCGCACTTGGTGACGGTCCTACGCGACGCAAAAGACGAATTCATCACGATCAAGTTCGCCGGCCGCGCCACCGAAGCACTCGTGTTCGAGCGCAAGGCCATCATGGCGTCCACCGACGACATCCTCAACGACAATGGCGTCCGCGACCAAGGCTCGCCAGAAATCCTGAAAATCTGGAATAGCAAGCCAGCGAAGTAACGCCCATTCGCGAATCAGAAATAAGCCAGAGAGTGTTTTAAAAACTCCCTATTCGCAAAGCGGCACGAAGCCCCACTTCGCTGCGGAAAACAATCCCCGATCGCTCAATTTTAAATCCGGGATGACGAGCAGCGCCATAAAGGAAAGGGTCATGAATGGCGCGTCCAATTTCGAACCCGCCTTTTTTGCGAGTCCGTCGAGGAGTGTGTAACGAGCCGCCACCGACCGGCCGTCGCGATCGGACATCAAGCCCGCAATCGGCAGCGGGAGCACCGCCCTTTTTCCCCGCCCGACAAAACTGAGACCACCCTGGTTTTTAATCACGAGATTGACCGCGGCACACAGCGAATCGTCGTCGACGCCCACCGCCACGATATTATGCGAATCGTGCGCGACCGAGGATGCGAGCGCGCCGGATTTGAGACCGAATCCACGAATGAATCCCACCGCCACAGGCGCGTGCAGCGCATAGCGATTGACCACGGCGATCTTCAGAATGTCCCGCTTGGGATCGGCAACAATTTCGCCATTCACGATCCGCGGCTGCTCGCGCGCATGCCGCGTGACCAACTGGCCGTTGATCGCATCGATCACATTCAAGGTCGGGCACGTTGTACCCATCTTCACGGAAAAATCCGCCATGCGGCGCGGTTTCGCACGGAATTTGTTCGGCGTTTTGGAGGGCTGCCTCGGCAACAAACTGCGGCCATCGCGAGCGACCAACGCGCCGTCGACGTAAGTGCGTCGCACCCGAAAATCCTTCCAACTGTCGAAAACAATAAAGTCAGCCGCGTCTCCCGCGCGCAGCAAACCCACGTCGAGTTGATAGTGTTCGACCGGATTGACCGAGGCGCAGCGCAGCACGTCGAACCGATTCGCCCCGCCCTTCAGTGCGCGGCGCACATGTTCATCGAGGTGGCGAACCATGAGCAAATCCGGATGCAGATCATCGCAGCAAAACAGGCAGTCAGCTGCGTTGGTTTTCAGCAAAGGCGCGAGCGCGGTAAAGTTGCGCGCCGCCGATCCTTCGCGAATAAGAATCTTCATCCGCAAATTCAGTTTCTCCACCGCCTCGGGCAACGTGAAACACTCGTGATCCGTCGTGATTCCCGCCGCTACGTATTTCTCCAAATCATTTCCCCGTAATCCCGGAGCGTGGCCATCGACCGGCTTGCCCGCTTTTTTCGCTGCTTCGATCATCGCCAGCAACGACGGATCGCGCGCGATCACGCCGGGAAAATTCATTACCTCGCTCAGATAGCAGATTTCTTTCCGTCGCAACAATTGCCCGACCGCTGCGGCATCGAGGCGCGCGCCCGCCGTTTCAAACGACGTTGCCGGCACACAGGAAGGAGCCCCGAAGTTAAACTTAAAGGGCGTCCGCGCGCCGTCCCGAATCATGTAATCAACGCCGGCCACACCGAGGACATTGGCGATTTCATGTGGATCGGAAACAGTCGCGACAGTGCCATGAACGACCGCCCAGCGGGCAAATTCGGCCGGCGGTAACATGGAGCTTTCAATATGAATATGCGCATCAACCAAACCGGGCGCGATAAAGTGGACGTACTTCTTGCCCGGCTCTTCCACCAGCCGCGTGATACGTCCCTGCTGCCACTCGACGGTGCCGGGATAGATGCGGCGGACGTGCAGATCGACGATGTTGCCGGAGAGGCGCTGAATACGGTTATTCAAGGAGGACAAAGTGGTTGCATCCCCCCGGCTTGGCAATCCCGGGAAGCCCCGAAAAATCCACTCGCAAATCGGCTCCGCCGGTGCACGTTTCGATCCCATGTCGACCAACAACCTTGCCCACGATTATCACAGCCCGATCACACCTCGCTTTGACGACGACGAGGACGACGAGCCAACCCCGAAGCCGACCGTCGCGCCGGTGGGCGCCCTGATCCAGAAGAAGTTCCTGGAGCAGCGGAAAATTTTTCTGTGGGGCGCCGTGACCGATGAGACCGCCAAGGACCTGACCGAGAAGCTGCTGTACTTGGAGACCATCGGACCGGGTAAGGATATCACTTTTTATATCAACTCCCCGGGCGGTTCCATTACGGCCGGCATGGCGGTGTTCGATACCATCCGCCTCATCTCGTCACCCGTGATCATCGTCGTCACGGGCATGGCCGCATCAATGGGCTCAATTTTGCTATCCGCCGCAAAAAAAGGTAATCGCTACATCTTCCCGCATGCCCGCGTTTTGATTCACCAGCCGCTGATCAGCGGTCGCATGGTGGGTCCGGCTTCCGACATCAACATTCAGGCAAAGGAAATGGAAAAGCTCCGCTACGAGCTGAATCACATCCTCGCCGAAGCCTCGGGTCAGCCATTCGAAAAAGTGAACCGCGACTCCGACCGCGACTTTTATCTGAACGCGGAAGAAGCCATCGCCTACGGCCTCGCCGACAAGATCGTCGACAAGATCTGAGGTTGTTAATCCACTCTCCAATTAGCCCGCCCTCCCGGCGGGCTTTTTTGCGGCGAGGAATCCCAAATCCCGATGGAGCGGCGGCGACCCCGCTGCCGTCAATCTCGCGGGCGAAGTCGCCCGCGCTCCAGTTCATAGCCACTCGTCTTCTTCGAATATTGAAATAAGAAGGCTCATACCATTCCGCCTCCGACTCACTTCGCCATCAACGACGACGGCAAGGCGTTCAACTGCCGCGCAAATTCATCTGACAAGCCTTGGTCCTTGGCCGCGTCCGCGACGCCCTTGGCCTCGACCAACAGCATCCGGTGATCGTTGGCGGTGGGCGCTTTCATTTTGACCAGTCGCGTATAAATCTTGAGGGCCTCGGGACGGGCGTTGTGCGTCGCGAGCAGACTCGCCACTTGCAACACCAGCGGCCAGTCCTCCGCGCGGAATTCCACTGAATCGTTAATTACTTTCAACGCATCGATTCCCTCGGGCAGCGCGTTGAGCGAGAACGCCAGTTTCGCGCACGCGAGCGCCAGAACCAAGCCGGGACGTTTTTTCAAAGCCGTGCGGAGCAAAGTCCACGCATCGCCCCGTTTGCCCTGATGCAGCAGCAAGTTCGCTTCGCGCATCAGCACGTACGGAGCAAGTTCCGCCGGCAATTGATCGAGATGACGTTCCTGCTGTTCCAGCGAAACCTTGAACGGCCGATAAAGCGGATCGCCGATCGCCATACTTTCCCAGCTCAGCACGGGCAACGCGTAGTAGACCGCATCGCCAAAATTTTTCCCCTCGCTCAATGCCTGCAACAAAAGATCCGGACGATGGGTGAGCTGCAGGTAAGGTTCGAATACATTTCCCACGGTGGCCGTCACTCCGCGCGCCACCAACGGCCCGGTCCAACCGATTTTATCTGAACGCAAAGTCCGCGCGGAATAGCTGTGAATGTGAATCGCGATCGCACCGGGCGGAAACTTAAAACCGTCGAGAGCGAACGGTCCGTTGAGATCATTCGCGTACCAGCCAAAATATAAAACCGGGGCATCAAAGCGCGCCGCCGGATCGAAGGTCCCTGCCGTGCGTTCCACGTCACCATCAAACCCCAGCCCCTCGATCTCCTGCATCGTAGCCTGAAGCCACCGGTCACCATCCGGATGAGGTCCAGTCAGATCGACATAACCGCGCCCCACTAATCCCGTGCGCTCCGCTTCCAATGCCGAGGTGACCAGATTACGCGCGCTCTCAAACGTCGGACCATCCAGCCGCGAGACTTTGACGACGGTCCCCGCGTCGAGAGCGGAAACATTTTCCTGGCCGAAGAACGGATTGGGCATCGTGCCGGTAATTTCATAGCCGCTCTGGGCGAGCAGACTCAGTTCCGAATCAACCGCCGCCTCGTCCTTGTACAGCAAGCGACCGACTTTCCGGCCCGTGTCTTCGTCGAGCAGGGACGAATCGTTGGCAATGCGCAGCGGAACGCCGCGACAGGTTACCAAGTACGAAATATGATGGCCATTAATCGTATAGCGCTCGCGCCCCAATCGATCGTTCAAGGTGCTGACCGTCCCGTCGATCCATCCCCGATGCACCAATTCTTTTTGCAGCGGCCGGTAAATCCGAGCGATAAAGTCTCGCCACGTAATAGTTTCCTCGCCGGACATCGGCAGGCCGATGACGTTGAGGTGAGGAATCCCGCGTTTTTGCGCGTAGAATTCCGCCAGTTTCACCGACTCCGGCTCGCGCGAATTCGCGAGCACGATCACCCGCGAAGCCAGGTCATCACCCGCCGCGAACAATTGCAACGCACCCAGCGACAACGCCGCGACCATCCACCGGAACATTTTTTGGGCAATCACTCCGGCGACGCTGTCCATGGTTCCCTTTCAAATCGAGCCCCGTTTTAACTCCTTCAATTCTGCTCTGCATCGCATACACCGCCGCCCGCCCCGACCGTTCCCCGCCGAATCGCAGCGACCATCGGGAGCGCACGAGGAAACAGGGATCGTGACAAATCGCAGGCTCCGCGCAGAGCTGGCGCCATACTTGCCGTTTGGATCATTGCGGACGTTGCGACCAGCAATTATAACAATTGAAGGCCGCCCTTTTTTCAGCTTCGGCACCGAGGACTAGACATAACTCCAAAGCCTGACGACGTTTTTCCCCGCCCCCTTTCAATTCTGGCGACCAATCAGTCAAGTTCCAGAAAATGAAACAGGGATTGACGGCTGCATAATTGTATTATTGTAGTAGCACACTATGGAACCAGCACTTAATACGTGGACGGTCGAATTTCACTCCGGCATCCCCGTGTATAAACAAATCATTCACTTGGTGCAGGCCGCGATCAGTTCAGGCCAGTTCAAGGAAGGCGACCAGCTGCCGACCATCCGCGCATTGCACCAAGCGCTCGGCGTCAACCCGAACACTGTCGCCAAGGCTTACCGCGAGCTCGCTCATCTGGGGTTGGTCGCGGCCGAACACGGCAGTGGCTGCTTTGTCGCCGCTCCTCCGGTCGCCGTGAAACTCCCGGCCCGGGTGAAAAAGGCCAAGCTTGATGAGCTGTCCTCCCGCCTCACGGCGGAGGCACGCAGTCACGGCATTTCCGTCATGGAACTGATTCAGCATCTCAACCGCAAATCCGCGCCCTCCCATGTCCTACCTCGCCACTCATAACACCAGCATCCAGTTGTTTCAATGTTCACTCCGGGTCGTCCGGGAAAATCCGCGCCTAGTTGTGTTTCCCTTGACCTCGCTGGTCGTCACTCTGACCGCCGCCTTCTTCTTTTTTGGCTGCCTAGTCGTACCACCATCAGGCCATCCGCTCACGAGCCTAGAACATTGGCAGTCCCTCTGGTCAGGCTGGCGAGCTTCGGCGGGTCACCCTGCCTCGTCATTCCGACTGATGTTCTATGCCTACACGTATGGGTTCTACGCAGTCTCGACGATCGTCAGCACATTCCTGAATGCCGCATTCTATAACGAAATAATCAGGGCCATGGCCGGTGAGCCGGTTTCCCTCGTGGGTGGCCTGCGCTTCGCCTGTGGCCGGATTCGGGCGATCCTTGCGTGGAGCTTGTTCGCCGTGCTGGTAGGAGCGATGATCCGGCTGCTGGCAGATCGTCTAGGGTGGCTCGGGAAATGGGTGCTCGGTCTCTTCGGCGTGGCTTGGAGTGCCGCCGCCGTGTTCGTCATCCCGGTCATGATCCGAGAAGCCAGTTCCAACCCGATTGAGTTGATGCGCAAATCGGCGGCCACATTGAAGAAGACATGGGGCGAGGCCGTACTGGGCTTTGCAGGGATCTCCTTGGGCACCGCCTCGATCGTGACCTTTGCTGTGATCATGAATACAATTTTCATGACGGCGGGAAAGCAGCTGCACAACACCTCGTTCATGGCGTCTTTAGTTGTCGGGGAGTTCCTCCTCGTGGTGGGCTTTGTCAGTGTGATGAATGTAGCCAACTCAGTTTACCGCTGCGCGCTGTACGTTTATGCCACCGAGGGCGTCGTCCCTGAGCACTATACGCCCGAACTCATGGACGCCGGCTGGAAGATCAAAACAACCACCCCGAAGCGGTGAGTAATTCGAAGATTTTCCTCTGACGCCTCAGACACTACTTTTTTAATGAACCTCCGACCTGTATTTTCCACCAAACCCCGATCCGTATGGCCATGTTGGCGCGACCTGCAATTTGCGCTGCTCTTCGCCCTGATGGCGGGGCGCATGCTGGCGGTCGACGAAGCCCCGGTCTTCGAGCCGATCAGCTTCGCCGAAGCGCAAGACATGGCGACGAAGGCAGGCCGGCCGGTCTTCATTGATTTCTTCACCACCTGGTGCGCGCCGTGCAAAATGCTGGACGAGACCACGTGGAAAGACCCTGCGGTCATGACCCTCCTGCGCGAACAGAGCACAATAAAGGGTCAGGTTGTCCATTTGTCCCTCAGTTGTTTCAGGTCGGCTGAGAGAATCGACGCATGGCGTGCGGCGGAGACTAACCGGCTGACGTAAGCGGGACGTCCTATGGCCAGTCGTTCTGCCAGCCAGGGATTGGACGCCTGGGTTTTCTCTTTCAAGAGGCATAACACGGCGATCTTCCATTGTTCGGATTTTTTCCCTTTGGCCAGATCCGCAATGTTGCGATTCAGCACTTTCAAAGCCCGCATCAGCAGACCCTCCCACTCCTGTTCTCTGATCTCGCGGGCGCCTTGGTTTTCCCAAGCCCGGCTTTTCGCGGCCAGGGCATGATCTTTGATGAGCGTGGTCTTGAAGCCGGCACTGCCGAGCGCCCAGCCCTTGCTCAGTGAAACATACGCCTTGGATTTCCCCACCGGGCCCTCCTCAGCCTGCCACTCAAGATAGTCACCATATTTCTGCCACCCCACGGAGGTGTCCGCCAGTCCGCCGGCCTCCGCCAGACAAGCGCCAAAATTCAAACCAGCCGGACGCAACCTTGGCTGCCGCAGGAACCAGTAGCTGGAATAGCGATAGTCCGATAAATTCACCACCGGAACAAGACCGGCCCGGACCGGATTCAAGTTAATGTAATGACACACCAATCCCAATGGACCGCCCTCCTCCACCAGCAGGGCCTTATAGCGACCCTGGAACAGATGGCCCCGTTCACCTCGAAACCGGTTGAAACGATTCGCAAAAGTCGCCTGCAACCACTGCATTCCCACCACCAGATTTCCGTCCGGGGTTTCCACCGCCAGATGATAGTGATTGCTCATCAATACATACGCGTGAAGCACCCAACCCGACCGCGCGGCCGCCTCCCACACGCACGACTCGAACGCCACCTTCGCCCCCTCCGTTTTGAATATATCCGTCCGGTAGTTCCCCCGGTTGATCACGTGATAACACGCCCGGGGAAATTCCAATCGCAACTTGCGCGCCATTCCGCCAACCTGAACACCAACTCCACAACTTCAAGGGTGAAATGGACAGCCTGACCCTTTTTATGTCTTCTTTTTATGTCTTCTATCGGATGATCGTCGATCAGACCGCGCCCGCAGAACTAAAACACAAGGGGTTGGGGTTACCTAAGCCGTATCCATGCAGTAGAAGCGATATTTTAAGGTGATTTTCTCTGTGTT
>JBEPTW010000024.1:0-32428 GCA_041691855.1 Verrucomicrobiota bacterium
AGGAAAACTCCCGAAAAACCCGCCGCGCCAAAAAAATTGTGATGAATGCGGGTTAAGTGAGCGTCGCCGCTTACGCCCGGTCAAATTCTGCCGATCGACACCCGCGGAAGGATCACGCTTCACCTCCTGAGGTCCAAACGCAGGACGAAAAAAACCGAATTAGGGCGTGTCTGGGAAATAACGTGCGTCGCTTGCTGTAGGGCCGGTGCTTGCGCCGGCCTCGCGCGCGAAAAACGGCACGTCGCAAGCGACGACCCTACGCGCCCGAGCAGAGTTGATTGGCGATAGTTTATTTACCAGACACAGCCTGATCGAGCCGCGCTTTGCGCTACCGAGAATCGGAACCCTTGGAATTCACCTTGTGGGTTTGAACATGTTCTTGAACAGCGGAGCGCTTTCTACGGGAGCAAGAGGTCGCGACTTCGATCCCGTGGCTTACGTTACTTGAGATTGCCTCGAAGGCTTTCCCTCAAAACCCCGGAAAGCAGTTTAGCTCGGCGGTCATTGGTCGCGCCCGGATAGTCCACAAACCGAAAGCTCACCCATCGGCAAAACCCCGATGAGCGGGATTCACGCCGAATTCTCTTTCATGAAACCCATCGAATAAAACTTTCGGTTCGTCTCTCATGCATGAGAAAAAAAGTGCCGGAGAAAATCCCCCAACTCCTTTGTTACGCCGGAATTTTCGCTCTACGAAAATTAATTTCGCGTAAAAAAACTGGCATCGTACGTGCAACAACTGTTGCGCCAGCGGATGGGTCGACACTGCGCTCATCCTGTTCTTTTTAGCCCCCAAGTTAGGTTTGTGCCCCAACCGGGTTTCCAGTTCCCGGCAAAAAAACCGGAACTCAATCACACGACTATCACCATGAGGGCAACATTAGCTTCCGCAGCAGTCACCGCCACTGACGGTCTGGCGACCGCCGATTTGTTGGAGTTTCCACGTTCGGCGACACCCAACGTTAACACTGCGCATGTCGATGCGAGCGATTCAACGCAGCGCAGTTCCCTTCAAACTATTCCCCGCGAGTTCGCTTTCATGCTGGCGGGGGTCATGATGATTGGCGATTGGCTGGTGGCTTGTATGGCGATATTCTTCGGCCTGCAGCTGCGCGAGTGGCAGCGTCTCGGCTGGACCCTGGCCGCCACCACTCAGCCGGCAATCGATTCGTCCCTCTACCTATGGAGCGCTGCGGGCGGACTTCTCTTCGTATGGCTCATGGTGTTTTTCAAAACCTATGAAGTGGCCAATCTCTATCGTATTCGTCGTTGGTCCAAAAACGTCCTTCTCTCCACGTTCACGTGGTCAGTGCTGATTTGGGCGTGCATCGGCGTCTTTCGAGTCACGGAATTCTCGCCGCGAATTGGCGTGGTGTACTGCATGGGTTCGCTCGTTGGCGCGCTCTTTGTATGGAGACTGGCGTCGTTCGCCCTGCTGATTCAACCCCGAGTCAAGGAAGCGGCTAGCCTGAGAGTCATCATGGTTGGATGGAATGATAAAGCCGCGCACTTACGCCGCGCCATGCGCCGGGACCTCGCTCAGTTGGAAGAAATCATCGGGTGTGTCCCCATGCCGGGTGGCCGATTCGCCACCCACCCACCGCAGGAACTCGCGGTGCTGGGCGACTATTCCGCACTCCCCAGGCTGGTGAAGGAATGCCAGGCCAATGCGATTATTCTTTCCGACGTATCGTGTTCCTCCCGTGAAATCCAATACTTGATCACCTTTTGTCAGCGGGAAATGCTCAACTTTCAGATGGTGCCGGAATATTTTCCGGCGCTGAACTCCGGCTTGCAGGTGCAAACATCCAGCGGGGTTCCGCTCCTGGGAGTGCGCGAACTCCCGCTCGACCGTACTCTCAACCGCGTCGTCAAACGGGTGATGGATGTCGTCGGAGCACTGCTTGGACTGTGCGCTTGCGCCGTCATCGTTCCCATCTTCGCGCTCTTGGTCTATGTGGAATCTCCGGGACCGGTGATCTACAGCCAACGTCGCACGAGCCGCAGTGGACGCACTTTTTGGATACACAAGATCCGCAGCATGAAAATGAATGCCGAAGCCGCGTCGGGCGCAGTGTGGTGCAAAAAGGAAGACGACCGCCGGCTGAAGATCGGCACGTTCATGCGCAAGACGAACATCGATGAGCTGCCCCAATTCTGGAACGTTCTCGTTGGTGACATGAGCCTGGTGGGACCGCGGCCGGAACGCCCGGAGCTGATCGAGAAATTCAAGGATCAAATTCCAAACTACAATGCGCGCCATGAAGTCCGCTCTGCCATCACAGGATGGGCCCAGATCCACGGATTACGCGGAGACACCGACCTGACGAAGCGCATCGAAGCGGATCTCTACTACTTGGAGAACTGGAGTCCACTGCTGGATCTCTACTGCCTCGCCGCCACGATGTTCAAAATCAAAAACGCCCATTGATTGACACGAAACGACCATGGCCAACGCGATGATCCCACTCAGCCAGCATAAATTTCACTCACGTCAGTCGCCCTTAGGAAATCGAACCATTTTATGAAAAAAGCCCTGATCACCGGCATCACCGGCCAAGATGGCTCTTACCTCGCGGAATTTCTCCTCGGGAAAGGCTACGAAGTACATGGAGTCATCCGACGTTCATCCACTTTCAATACCAGCCGAATTGACCATCTGTATAGCGATCCACACATCAATGGGGTAAAACTTTTCCTTCATTACGGCGACCTCGCCGATTCGACCCAGATGATAAAGCTGCTGTACGAACTGCAGCCCGACGAAATCTACAACTTGGGTGCGCAATCACATGTGCGAGTCTCCTTTGATATTCCAGAATACACGGGCGACGTGGACGGTCTGGGCGCTCAGCGCATCCTGGAAGCGATTCGCGAAGCCGGCTTGGTTAAAAAAGTCCGGTACTATCAGGCCTCCTCTTCAGAGATGTTCGGCAAGGTTCAGGAGATACCCCAAACTGAAACTACGCCCTTCTGGCCGCGCTCTCCTTATGGGTGCGCCAAGGTTTATGCCTATTGGCTGACCGTGAATTACCGGGAGAGCTACAATCTGCACGCCTCCAACGGCATTCTTTTCAATCACGAAAGCCCTCGCCGCGGCGAAACTTTTGTTACGCGTAAGATAACTCGCGCAGCCACTCGCATAAAAGAGGGACTGCAGGATTTTCTCTATCTGGGCAATCTCGATGCCCAGCGCGACTGGGGGTACGCGAAGGAATATGTGGAAATGATGTGGTTGATGCTCCAACAGGAGAAGCCCGATGACTATGTGGTCGCGACAAACGAGACCCACAGCGTAAAGGAATTCTGCGAGGAAACATTTGGTTTGCTCGGGCTCGACTGGAAAAAATACGTCAAATACGACGGACGCTATGAGCGGCCCGCAGAAGTCGAATTACTCATCGGAAATCCTACCAAAGCTGAAAGACAATTAGGCTGGAAACCGAAGGTACTATTCAAGGAACTGACAAAAATCATGGTTGAGGCCGACCTCAGCTTGGCGAGGCGGGAGGCTCAGATCGCCAAATTTACCTTCGCGGCGTAGGAAACCCTCGTGACCACTGGAGAAAACCATGAGTCCCGCCGCCACCATTCCTGAAAGGCAAAAAATGGAATCCCACCATGGCCCGGCGACGATTGTTTGCAGCCACCTGCTCTTGAATTCGTCGCGCGCACCGTCATCGAAAGTAAAAACCATGGTGGCGCACTTGGCGGTTTTTGTTTTCACCATCGCGCCCGGTGAGGCAGCCTTGTGGGAATCACCTCACTGGGCTCTGCTTGGCAATGTATCGGGGACGGGGGGCTACGATTCCAATCTCACGCTTAGCCATGAGGGTGAAGGTTCGGGCTTCGCTACCTTGGAGCCCGAGTTTGTTTTTGAGCGCATCTCCTCCGCCACCAAACTTGAATTCTCCGGAAAGGTGGTCGGCACCCATTTTTTCGACAAGGATCAGGATTCCCAATTCGAGCCGTCATTCTCGGTGGAATACGAGTATCCGGATTGGAAAGACAATTTACCGCGCCTAACCGGCAGTGCTTCCTGGAATAGATCCACCACCGGAGACGCCAGCGTCGGCAATCGAATTTCCGCCGCGTACACCCACGTGAATTTTGGAGGAAGATTTTTTTCGACCGGAAAAATTGGATTGTCGGCCGAAGCGTCGTACGCGGGCGTGGATTATCAGGGCAATCGATTTGTCACCCACCAGCTTGGCACAATTTCAATCGGTGCGGGCTATGAGCCAAATCAGCTGGCTGAATATTCGCTCAATCTCGTCTCCAGTTATGGAGAAACCGCCCCGTCCCAATTGATTGCTGGTCGGGTGAAAAATTGGGAGGAAGGTTTAACCCTCCGCGTCAGGGGAAAATTAAGTCCCAAGGTAACAGGTTCAATTTATGCCGGAGCAGCGGCGGTCAAATATACCGGTAGTTTTAGCCGGAGTGATGGGCTTCCCTTGGGCGGTGGTGAAATCGGGTGGCATCTCACGCCGGGTGGTTGGATTTACGGTGGGCTTGATTTTGGTGCGGATTATTCCCCAGACGGTCAGTCGCTGGAAATTCACCGCGTCTCGCTCAGGTATCAGCAGACCATATTTCAAGCGTGGCGGTGCGAGTTCCGGACTTCGCCGGGGCGCACGCTCTATTATCGCCAGACTAAATTGCGCGAGGATCGCATCTTTAGCACTGGGGTTGCCGTAATCTACGAACCCTCGACCCGATTCCTCATCCGCACCGGGTACGAATTTACGAAGCAAGACTCCAATGTCCTCTTCGCTAATTTCGACCGGCACCTCGCCACCACCCGCGTCGCCTATCGTTTCTAATGCCTACTTCATTTCCATCCTTTCATCGCGGACTTTTGTCCATGGCCCGAGGATACACGGCCTCCATCGCCCTGCTCTGCTGCTGCGCGGCGCAAATTGCGCACGCCGCCGAATTACAGCCTAAACCAGTTGGAACGGCTCCTCTCATCGTGGAGCAATCCACCGCCGTGCCTGCGCCATCGACTGAGAATGGTCTCGCCGACTACCGCCTTGCGCCGAGAGATCTGGTTCAGTTTCAAATTTTCGAGGAAACCGAACTGCTCACGGTGCAACGGGTATCAGCTTCCGGCGAGATCACGGTACCGATGTTGAACACGGTCAAAGTTGGCGGAAAGTCACTTCGTGAAGCCGAGCAGATGTTGAATCGCCTCTACGTCGACAAAGGGTTTTTCGTAAAGCCTCAGGTGATTATTTCGCTCCAGACCTATGCGCCACGTAATGTCTCCGTGCTCGGCCAAGTGAACAAACCCGATCAAATCGAATTTCCAGTGGAGTCCGAGCATCTCAGCCTCGTGCGGGCAATTACCTCCGCTGGTGGCTTCACTCAGATTGCCCGCACCGACGCGGTGCGGATTAACCGCCGGGTCGATGGACACGATGAAAATATCACGGTGAATGTGGAGCAATTCCTCGCCTCCAAAACGTCCGCTTCGAGCGACTTCCAACTGCTGGCCGGCGATGTGGTTTTTGTCCCGGAACGCACGTTTTAATCATATGAGCTTTAACGAAAGTAAAATTCCATTCAACGGCCGCCCCTCTGGCGAGGGTGTCCGTACGGTCGTGCCATGGGGCGTACTTCCTCCCTCGGAAAACAGCACGAGCACAATCGGCCCCCGTGAGATCATCCGACTATGCTGTATAATTTTCCGGTCGAGATGGCCGCTTGGTTTACTGGCCGCGATTGTCGTCGCGGGCGGCGTCGGTTTCGTACTGTTTCGCCGGCCGATTGAAGAGACGGCACAAACAACCTTGCTGGCCCAAAGCACGCTCGACCAGATCCTCAATCCCACTACCGAGGGCCTGTCCGGTGATCGGGACCGCCAAGAAGCCGCACTGCGAAATCACCTGTCAATGATGACAAGCCGGAGATTTCAAGAAGTGCTGAAAGCCAATTTCACGCCCTCGGAGGCTGCGGTCATTCAACAGCCCTATGTTAATCGACGACACCCGCCGTCAGACGAACTGCTTGCCGCGTTACTCGCAAAAAACATCAAGATCGACCGCGAACGGGAAAGTGAGATTTTCGTTATTACCGCCAAGCACCCTTCACCCCTGATCGCGTTGATGATGACGGCCCGTTTTTCTTCGACCTACATTCGTTTCGCGCAAGGGGAATTGCACTCGGCGACCAAGGAAGCCGTGGATCTCCTCCGCGTACAGGCAGGCGAATTGTCCGATGCCATTGTCGCGCTCCAAAACCAGCGGCTCGAATACCGAGGGAAATACAATCTGGTATCCGTTGAGACCAACGAGGACATGCTCGATGAACGGATGAAGCGTCTGAACCTGGGTTTGTCCGAAGTCAGGGTGCGGCAGATGGAAATTGAAGCCCAAGTTGCCCACGCGCGGGAGGACATCGCCCGCACTCCTCTCCCATTTTCCAATCCCGTGCTGGCCAACTACGGACACAATCAAGCGCTGCGACTGGAGCTGGACGCGTTGAAAGTGCAACGGGATGTCGCGGCGGGCCGCTACGGACCAAACCACGCCAAGATGCTTGAAATCGAGCGCAGCATCAAAGCGGCGGAGGAGGGATTGAAGCGGAACTTCGCACTGGCTTTTGAAGACCTGCGGACCCAATCCGAACTATCGGCGGAATCGGTGAAAAAATTCGAATCCGAAATTGCCGGGACCTTTTCAA
This sequence comes from Verrucomicrobiota bacterium, assembly GCA_041691855.1. GTDB lineage: Bacteria > Verrucomicrobiota > Verrucomicrobiia > Opitutales > Opitutaceae > Lacunisphaera. The sequence continues at coordinate 6,685 of JBEPTW010000024.1, forward strand.
AATCTCTGGAATTGAGCGGTCTCGCCGGGCGTCTGACTGGCCTCGACCAGACAATCGACAGCAAACGAAAAACGCTCGATGTACTCCTGCGACGACTGGACAAAATTTCCGTCGATAATGAACTGCCGGTCGACGTTCTTCGGATAATAGATCCCGCTTACATCGTTGTTCCCCATATTCCGTTAAAGTTCCTGTATGGGGCCATTGCCGCTTTTCTGGGCGCAATGGCTTTTTTTGTGACCACGATTGGTGCGAACTTTTTGGATCAAACCGTTCACGGCGGCATGGATCTCGAAAGTCGTTTCGGGGTGCGCGTACTGGGCGCGATTCCCAAGCTGGGCCGCACGCGGAAAGCTGAACGCGCGCACGTCGTCCGCGACAACGTAATGCTGCCTTACGTCGAGGCCTTTCTCACGATCGCCAGTCAGATCGATCTGGTCTCGGGCAAGCCATTTCCGAAGAGAATTATTGTAACCAGCGCGCTGTCCGGGGAGGGAAAATCCACCACCGCGTCAAATCTTGCAGCCACCTTCACGCGCTTGGGCTGGCGTACTGTTTTGGTCGATGGCGATTTCCGTAAACCGGCCCAACAGGGGTTACACCAAATCAAGGGAGAGAAGGGCTTGCTCCCCTGGGCGGCACAGGGATTCCAACCGAGCCCAGATCTGTTCACCCCCGGCGGTCCATTGGGACTGACGATCCTCCCCGACGGTACGACCCTAATCCCGGCGGGCGGCGTCGATGCCCAACCGTCGAAACATCTGATCGCTCCGGCAATGTCCGAATTTTTTGACCAGCTCGGCCGGAAATTTGACGCCGTGATCATAGATACGCCACCTGCGGGTGTATTTCAGGATGCCTTGATTCTGGCCCGTTCCTGCGAAGAGACGATTTTCGTCATCAGGGAAGGCAAAGCAGCCACCGCGCTGATTGCGCGCATCGTCGTGGACTTCGCGCGGACGAATGCCCCCGTCCTGGGATTGTGCCTCAATCACTTCAGGATTTTGGGGGCGGACGCGCCAATCAACTACGCACGTCCTTCCGCCGCGGCTGCATATTATAAAATAAAGCCCCGCCAGAAAATGGCCGTCAGCGCCTGATCGACCGCAAACATCTCCTGCCCGCCTCCTTCATAATTGATGAAAATTTCCTACCTTTATCATCGGAACGCAGCGAATGCCGAAGTGCAATCGGGACGACCGGCATCGATTCTAAGGCAGCTGCTAAAAATGGGCGCTGAGGTGAACGAAATTTTTCCCCTCCAGGCGAAACGGTCGCGGGGCTCATTGGCAAAAAAGATCCTCTGGCGACTGGCCGGACGCTATCATCGTGGCGACCGTGATCCTGATTATCTGACCGCCTTCGCGCAGGAAGCTGAAGCCAGGATGAGGGGCAAGGAATATGATATTATTTTCAGCCCGGGCAGCGAAGTGCTGGCAAAGCTGCGCTCGGCTAGGCCGATTACCTTTTGCGCGGATGCAACATTTGCAAATCTGGTCGATTACTACTGGGACTTCAGTCGCACTTCACCGGAATATTTACGGTACGGTCACGCGCAGGAAGCAGAGGCGTTGAAACGCGCGAGCCTGGCGGTCTATCCGTCAGAGTGGGCTGCACGGTCAGCGATCGAAGTCTATGGCATGGATCCAAAGCGAGTGGAAATAATTCCATTCGGTGCGAACTTGGGATCATGCAACGAGCGCGAGCAGGTGAATCAATGGATCGATGACCGGGCCAGCGACCGGGTCCGACTGGTTTTCGTCGGTCGCGACTGGAAACGCAAGGGAGGCGATATCGTTATTTCAGCGGCCCGCAGTCTGATTTCTCGTGGCTTAAGGGTCGAACTCGACCTCGTCGGCTGCGAAATCCCCCGCGAATTCCGAAGCATTCCGTGGATCAAAGCACACGGTCTGCTGCGGGCAAATGTTTCTAGTGAACAATTAAAGCTGAGCGCTCTTTTCGCCCAGGCCCACTTTGTCTTCGTTCCTTCGCGGGCCGAAGCTTACGGCATGACCTTCGCCGAGGCCAATGCGTTTGGCGTCCCCGCGATAGCTACCGCGACGGGCGGGATTCCCTCCATCGTACGCCAAGGGGTGAATGGCTTTTTATTGCCCCTCAATGCCGATGGTCCGGCCTACGCCGGGGTGATTGCGCAGGCGTTTCGCAACCGGAACGCTTATCGGGAACTGGCCAAAAATTCGTTTAATGAATTTGACCACCGGCTCAACTGGCGGGTTTTTTGCAGCCGTTATCTGGAGGCGGTGGCCCGGACCTGTGACATAAAGGTTTATCCTAAAAAACACCCCAAAAGCCCACCGGTGCGCGTCGCATTTGTGATCAATCGATATTATGATTCCTCCACCCAGATCGCCTGGTCGGGTCTGCCGTACTTCATCCGAAACTGTCTGGAAAAAGCCGGCATCGAAATCGTGGACTGCATGCTCGAAGATTCACCTTCAGCTGGACCGCTGATCCGTCACGGCTTCCGCCGTTTGCTCGGCCGGGGGTCAGTGCGTGGATGCGATCAAGCCCTCCTGAAGGGCTATGCCCGTCAGTTGGAGCAGCGCCTGGAGTCACTCAACGTCGACGCGATTTTCAGTCCCAGCTCATGGCTCATCGCCCATCTGCAAACCAAGCTTCCTATTTTCTTTTGGACCGATGCCTGTTTCGCGGGAATGTTGAATTTTTATGCATCGTTCTCACGACTTTCGCCGGCCAACATCAGGGACGGTCACGAGGCGGAACATCGCGCATTGTCGCGGTGCGCGGGGGCATTTTATTCCTCCTCGTGGGCCGCGCAGACCGCGATTCGACATTACGGTTCCGATCCGGAAAAAATCCGGGTGATTCCTTTTGGAGCAAACATCCACACCCGTCCGACCGCGGCTGAAGTTGAACATTTCATCGAACAACGGCCCCACGACCATTGCGAATTGGTCCTCGTCGGCGTCGATTGGAAACGCAAGGGAGTCACGCACGCCATTGCTACGGTCGAAGAAATCATCGGGAGAAACCACTCGGTACGCTTGACCGTGGTGGGTTGCGCCCCGCCGCGGGGAACTCATTTGCCTGACTGTGTAAACGTAATCCCGTTTATTCGCAAAGACACCAGAGAGGGACAAAAACTGCTCACGGACATCTATGCACGGAGCCATTTTTTCATCATGCCTTCGCGGGCCGAAGCTTATGGCTTGGTCTTCGCGGAAGCTAATGCCTTTGGACTTCCCTGCCTCGCTACCGGGATCGGCGGCATTCCGTCGATCATCACGAATGGTGCAAACGGCCAGCTATTTTCTGCGGACGCCGGTCCTCAGCACTATGCTGATTATATCGTCGGTCTGATGAATGATATTCCGCGATACCGGCAACTTGCCCGACAGTCGGCGCAGGAAGCGCGCGCTCGATTGAACTGGGATGTTTCGGGCGAACTGGTCGCTGCCGAACTCAAGAAGGTGATCGAGCGTCGGAAAACAGACCTCGCTCACGCCGCTTTCCCGCCCTCCCCTCACCATGTTTCCGCCTAACGCCACCCGGTCTTCCTTCGGTAGCATCGCGCTGTTCGAGTCAGAGACCACGGGCCGCGAAATTCGTTTTCTCTCGGGAATTTCAGCTGTGCTGGCGGGGTTTCTCACCGCCTTCACCGTTTCCGTGGTCGGAGAAATGCCAGTGGGAGAATTCGTGCTTATCGCCCTCGCGGGATGGGTGGCGATCAATTTGTTGGTCACAAAGGAATGGCCCTGCGACCTCCTCCGCCATAAACTTCTTTGGATACTATTGGGCGCTCAAGCGCTGGGGATGTGTGGCTATATTTTTTCCGACCTCTATCATGGGAGTTCCATCCGGGATATCGCGCGAGGTTGGGGTCGGATGGGTTTTCTGTGGATCGACATTCTGGCGTTCGGTTACTTGGTGGGTTGTTCGCCACGTAATTTCTACTGGTATTTTATCGCGCAAATCGCCGGTGACGGGGTGCACACCATTCTGGACGGCGCGCTTTTCGGTGATTGGTGGAAATTCGGCGCCGGGGTTCCATTCACTTATCTGGTTCTAGCTTTGTCGATCCGGGGCGGTCTTTGGTCTACCATTCTGGTGAGCGCGTTTGCTGCGGTCTTACACTTCGCGATGGATTTCCGGAGTTTCGGAGGAATCTGTTTGTTCGCCGCCGCTCTTACCGGACTGCGATTATTTCCTCGTCATCTTCGATTGTGGGTAATGCCGGTTATGCTGATAGCGATTTTGGCCGCGTTTCTGATTTACCCCCAAATTCGCGCCAGCGACGCGCATCGCTCCACTCGGTCCGATGTATCGCGATCCTCCATGATCATCGCGGCTTGGGAGGGCATCAGGGATCATCCCCTCTCGGGCAACGGTTCATGGTTTAGCAACACGGACGTGTTGCAAAACTTCATGCTGATCCGGCAGGAACGGGCGCGAATCGCACACGTGGGCGGATTTCCGGAAGCAAATGAACGGGCCGGCACCGTGGCGTTTCACACCCAAATTCTCGTGTCGATCGCGGAGGGGGGGATTTTTGGCGGAGCTTTCTTCATTATCTTTGGAGCGCTGCTGGTTCGCGCGCTCTATCGTCTGACCTTTTCGAAATTGTGGCACGGCCACTATGCAATCATCAGCCTGTTCCTGGTGTCGGCACTTTGGAATGTGGGATTCAGTCCTTTTTCCGGGGCGCAACGTGTTTACATCGCAGCGGCATGTGGCGTGCTATTGCTGTTGGAGGTGGAAGGTAAGCGACCCGGTTTTGTGGGTGGAAAAAAATCCAATGAATTTTTTCAATAAAATCCGGACAAGATTTCACGGAACATCTGATCGCAACAAATCGGTTGGATTATTTTTCGCCAGTTCGCTCTTTTCGCGCGGAATAAGCACGGCCTGCCAGTTATTGCAGGTCCCGGTCGCGGTCAAATCCCTCGGGAAGGAAGGCTTCGGGCTGTGGATCAGTCTGCTCAGCATCTGTTATTTCATCACCTTCGCCGATTTCGGTTTGGGTCAGAGCGCGCAAAACAAACTTTCCACCGCCTTCGCCAAACAGCGTCGTGGCGAACAGCAGGATTTATTTGTCAACGCCCTGGCTTTCCTCGCCACGGTGGGTGCGTCGGTCTTCATCCTGGTTGGACTGCTGATTCAACATCTCGATTTCACCTCGTTATTTCATATCAGGGATCCGGAAGTTCAAACGGCGGCACCCGCTGCCGTGCGTGTCATGCTGGTTATATTTTGCATCAGTTTCCCGCTAGGCCTCGCCCAACGCCTCGCCTACAGCCGGCAAAAAGGATGGATGCATAATTTGGCCCAGGCCGCCGCGGGAGTGGTTTCATTGTTGGGCGTCATGCTGGTCGGGCATTGGAGAGGCGGCTTGGTGGGTATTATCATCGCCGGCCAGTTGCCGATTGTGATCGCCAATCTTTTGCTCATCGCGATCCAATTTTATCAATTGGGCTGGATCGGCCGTCTGCGGGTTCGCCTGAGAATAAGAACGATGAAACGTCTGCTGCACCTGAGCGTTTTTTTCGCTCTTCAGCAAATTATGACCGTAGTGTTGTTCGGTCTGCCTCAGATCATAATATCCACTCAACTTGGGGTCGGCGCGGTCACCTCGTACAATCTCGCACAGCGTCTTTTCAGCGTCGTCGCCATTGTTCAAAACGCCTTCCTCCTTCCGCTTTGGCCGGCCTATTCCGATGCGGCTGCACAAAAAGATTATGGCTGGATGCGAAAAACTTTAACCCGGTCCATCAAGGCGACGTTTGCCCTGAGCATCGTGCCCATGATTGGCCTGACGTTGATCGCTTATCCGATCCTGCGAGCTTGGGTTGGTCCGAACACTGAACTCCCCGGGGCTTCCTTGATCTGGCTGCTTTTTGCCTGGAATTGCGTGGTGTTCATCCAGCAGCCCTTTGGGTTTTTACTGGCCGGAATATCCGAGATCCGACGCACCACGGTATATTCAGTAATTGGCACCGTGATCAGCGCTTTCCTGATGTACGCGTTATCCTCGCGATACGGCCAAGAAGGGGTCGTCGCCGGCCTGCTGATTGGATTCATCCCCTTTCCCCTCTTCGGTACAATCATACAAACCTTCGAGGTCTTGCGGCGTGCGGACAAAATTCAACCACCGGAAATCAATGAACCAGTCGCTCGCCAGCCTTGTTAAAAAACTGCTGCCGGAAACATGGAAACAGGCGTTCATCCGGACGCGCTGGAGAATGACCGGTGACGGCATCCGGCTCGCAGCCCACACACGCGTCGACCAGCGAAGCCGGTTGCAATCGAAGGTTGAGCTGCGCACTGCAGCCGCTGTGTTCGGATCGAACATCGGCCGTTGGAGTTATCTGGGAGAATACGCGCTCGTGATCCATACGGAAATTGGCGCGTTTTGTTCGATTGCGCCGTATGTAATTATCGGCGGCGGTACCCATCCCACTCGTGAATTTGTTACGACGAGTCCTTTGTTTTACAGCCAGCACGCGGATAACCGCTGGGGCAAAATTACCGATCCCTCCGGTACGTTTAACGAAGAAAACCCCAAAACGTATATTGGAAACGATGTATGGATTGGTTATGGCGCAAGTATTCTCCCGGGAATACGGGTGGGTGACGGAGCAATCATTGCGGCCGGGGCGGTAGTGACAAAAGACGTGCAACCCTACCAGATCGTCGGCGGAGTTCCAGCGCGGCACATGCGCATGCGCTTTAACGGAACGGACGTCGCATGGCTGCTCGAAATAAAATGGTGGCTGTGGCCCGACGAACGCTTGAAGGCATGTCGCGGCCGGTTCTCCAGCATCGAGCGTCTGCGCGAGGAAGTTGATCCGTCCCGAGGAGCGAAGTATCCACCATTCAATCCACCCGCTTTCCCTGCGGAAGAACCCGCTCTTTCAGGAAGAGCCACCGACGATGAATCAAGCGTGATCGCTGGTAACCGGCCGGTACTTCCCCGCAGTGGAAACCATTCCGCCATCTCCCGATGAAGATCAAAGACACTGTCCTGATCGTAACGCCAACTCTGGCCGACTCTCCGTTTCTGGATGCCACGGTCAAATCAATCATGGACCAGAACTTCGAGTTCATCCACGTCATGGCCGTGCCACAGGCCAAAATCCAAGGGGTCAAGGCACGTTATCCACACGCAATAGTTGTCGCCGATGCAGGTCGCGCCGGTGGTATCTATGGAGCGCTCAACCAGGCGCTTGATGCCGCACCGCCGGGCTGGAACTGGTTTACCTACATCAATGATGATGATCTGCTATCTCCCGACCTTAGTGCCGTGATCAACCAGCACGTGGCCCAAACGTCACCTGAGCCGGTTGCCTACGGGGAAGTGGACCTGATTGACGAGCAAGGGACTTTTATCGCCGGCATCACCGTTGAACGCGGACCGGATTGGATTCCAGGGCTTTTGAAATCCGGCATCAGTCCGTTGATGCAACAAGGCACCCTCTTCTCTCGTGCTATTGTTGAAAAAGTCGGAAATTTCGATCTGCGATACCGGCTGTGCGCTGACTTGGATTTCTGGCTTCGCTGTTATGCGACTGGCGCGAAGTTTCGCCATTACCCGAAGCGACTGGCGCAATTTCGCATCCGGGCGGGACAGCTCTCGTCCAACACCGGGCGAACGATTGCCGAGCAGGAGGATATTGTGGCCCGCCACCTCCCGGTTGAGATCTCTGCTTTTAAACGGCTGTGTGCGGTCGTTCGTTTTCGATTTCTAAATCTTCCGAAGTACCTGTTCCGCCTCCGCCGACATGGTCTGCGCAGTAGCTACAAGATATTGGGCGGCGGTGATCAAAAACTTTTTCCGGCAAACTAATGGAAATCATTATTCTCAACGACTACGCCAGCGTAACCGGAGGCTCGAGCGCCGTCGCAGTGGCTTCCGCCCGGGGTTTGGCGGATCGAGGAATTAATGTGACCCTGTTCACCTGTGTTGGGCCAATCTCACCTGGCCTCTCCGACTACCCCAATCTCACTGTCCTCTGCCTCGATCAGTCGGAGATCGCCCACGACACCAACCGACTCCGGGCGATGACCAATGGATTGAGAAACGGCGAAGCCGTCCGGCGCCTGAACACACTGTTGGCTGAAAAAAATCCGCGGGACACCATCATCCACGTTCATACTTGGACAAAAGCGCTCTCCCCTTTCTCAGCGGTGCTGGCCGCAAAAAGAGGATTTCATGTCGTGGTCACCTTGCACGATTTCTTTATCACCTGCCCCACCGGTGGTTTCTTCCTGCATAATACCGGGCGCCTGTGCCACCACCGGCCCTTAAGCCTGGCCTGCGTGAGCTGTAACTGCGACCGTCGGAATTATGGTCACAAGCTGTGGCGGACGTTCCGGACCATTCTGCAAAATCACCTTCTCGATCTGCCGGGACGTGTAACCCATTTCATTGGCGTCTCCGGATTCAGCCTGAATGTAATGCGGCCTTACCTGCCCGCTCACGTACCCACGTCGATCATTCGCAATCCCATTGAATGTGAGCCCGCGCCCGCCGTGAGTGCATCGAAAAACAAAAACTTTATTTTCGTCGGTCGTCTGGAGGAAGAAAAGGGTGCGCGACTTTTTGCCGCTGCCATTCGCGAGGCCGGCGTGCCGGGAATTTTTATCGGCGACGGTGCCCTCCATCCGGAATTAAAAATCAATTATCCTGAAATACATTTTACCGGCTGGCTGCAGTCACCGGAGATTAGAAAAATACTCCAGACGGCCCGCGCCCTTGTTTTCCCCCCACTGTGGTACGAAACCCTGGGCATGGTGGTGGTTGAAGCGACCAGCATGGGAATCCCGGTGATCATTTCCGATTCCTGTGCGGCGACTGACTTTATCGAAAACGGGCACAACGGCATTTACTTCAAACACGGATCGGTATCCTCACTGGCCGAACAAATCATCCGTTTGAGGGATCACCCCGAGGAAACCCAGCGACTGGGACAGGCTGCGTACCAATGGTATTGGGACGCGCCGTGGACCACTGAGCTTCACGTGGAAAAGCTGATCCAATTGTATCAGGAAATTCTTGAACAACCCAACGGCGCAGACGAAATCGCCGCGACCACTTCTACCCCAATGAAGGTGCTATGAATGTACTAATTGTTTCTGAACCGGGAGTAAATGGTGTGTTCCGCTACGTCGAAGCACTCTGTGACTTTCTGCTTTCCCGTGGTGCGCGAGTTCACCTCGCTTATTCGGATATCCGCGGAAGCGACCGGCTACCCCTTCTGGTTGCCCGGATCGCCAAAGCCGGGGGAGAAACCTTGAACCTGCGTGTGGATAGCCACCCTTCGCCACGAGATATCCGTGCATTATTTCGGCTTTGGAAATTTGCCCGGCGCATTCGTCCGGAAGTGATTCATGCCCACAGTTCCAAAGCCGGTGCCCTCGCGCGTGCGTTGCCTTTATGCGGCATAAAATCCATTCAGCTCTATCATCCCCACGCCTATCGGGGAATGCAGCCGGATGCGGGAAAGTTGGTTTCGATTTTTAATCTGGCCGAGGCTTTTCTCGGTTTAACCGGCAGCACAATTAATGTTTCGGCCGATGAGCGAACATTCGCCTTAAACCGGCTGCGTATCCCCAAAACCCACAGTCTGCTCATTCCCAATGGAGTCGATCGCGCACGATTCAGACCGGCCGCTGCGCAGCACAAAAAAGCGCTGCGCGACAAATTTCACCTGCCCCATGGTGTGCCCATCTTGGGCACTGTCTGCCGTAGTTCCGCCCAAAAAGATCCACTGACCCTCTACCGGGCTTTTGCCCTGGCGCATCAAAGCTGCCCGGAAGCGTATCTTTTCCACGTCGGCGAAGGAGAATTGGATGCCGAGCTTGAGACCCTGATCGATCAGCTCGGAATACGGCAGCGTGTGATTCGCCTTCCTTACCTGCAAAGTCCGGCGGAAGCCTATCAGGCGGTTGACGGTTTTATTCTCACTTCGCGCTACGAGGGCTTTTCTCTCGCCGCGTTGGAGGCGCTGGCCACAAATCTGCCGGTCATCATCAGTGACGCGCCTGGCACCACCGATATCATCCGCCTGCCCCTGTCGCATCTCTGGAAATCCCCGCCAGGAGACGAGGCAGGTTTTGCGGAAAACATCAGGTCGTGGTACGGAACGTGGCAAAACCCACGACCGGTCAACCACGCAACGATTGTAGGAAAATCATTCGACAGCGGGGCGGCGTTTGAGCGCGTCTATGATTTGTATCAAACCGGGAGCGCTCCGACGGAAGAAAATAATTCTTCGCGACAGAAATGCGCCCCACAGCGCGCAATAAACCCATCGACCCTCGCATCGCTGTGGTCCCGTATCCTGCTGACCGCTGGCTGCGTCGGAATCATTTCCGCCGTGGTACTGACCTTGAAGAAGTCGGGCGACGTTTCTTTCACCAATTTGATTTCTGAAAAATTGACGTTCTGGGTGAATCATCATGGTCAACTCAGGAATTTATTTGCCTACGCCCTGCTGGCTACGCCGTTTCTGCTGAGAGTGCCTCGATTTTACGGGCGTTTGCTCATTGCTTTTGGCCTCTCTGCTTTTGCCACCACGATGGAATTCACGCAGCGTCTTATTCCGACCCGATGCTTCGACTTGGCGGATATTGGACTGAGCATCACCGGCATATTTTCAATTTGGGCGACGATTGAACTTTTCCACTGCTTCAGGCAGACTGGCCGAAGTCCTGCATTTCGGTGGCGTTCACAGACCGACACACTTCCTTCCGCACGGTGATGGATAAGTCGGATGGTTAATTAGAAAATCGTCGAGCATCAGAAAACAAAAATGGCCGCACCATAACGATAAAATTCAGCCCTCTCCCGTCCGTGTACGCTCACCGCGCCACCAGTCCGGCGAAGTCCGGCGTCCCGGAGGTAAGCGGTATTAACCCGCAGTGAATTATCATTGAATCATGAACTACCGATCCTACGCCGATCTTGCGCAAATCATCACAAAAAACATTTCTCGCATACCGAGGGAGATCGATTTGGTGGTGGCCATCCCTCGTTCGGGATACCTGCCGGCTTCAATTATTGGCTGCACCTTGAATCTTAGTATTATCGATCTAAATGGTTTTTTAAGCGGCCGGGTTCCGCAACACGGCATATCTCGCGTTCCCGCCGGGGGCGAGCGCGGCGTTTTCCGTCATGCATTGATTGTCGACGATAGTGTCCTGACCGGGACCTCGATCGCCCAGGTCAGGGCACAAATCAAAGAGGCCAACCTTCCTTGCCGTGTCACCTACGCGGCCATTTTCGCGACTTCTGAATCAAAGTCGTCGGTCGATCTCTACTTCGATCTGTGCCCGTTTCCGCGACAATTTGAATGGAATGTATTTCACCACGAACATTTATCCCGTTGTTGCGTGGATATCGACGGAGTCCTCTGTTTGGACCCGGAAGCCGCCGTAAACGATGACGGCCCACTCTATCGCAAATTTTTGCTCGAGGCCGTGCCTCATATTCTGCCCTCTCATCCGATCCGCCACTTGGTTACTTCACGGCTGGAAAAATGGCGGCCCGAAACCGAATCATGGTTGAAACGTTACAACGTCCGTTACGAACGGTTGAGCATGTTGGACCTGCCCACCGCGAAAGAACGGAGCCGGACCCGCGCCCACGGAACTCATAAGGCACGAATTTATGCGGCAGACCATGGCGCTAAATTATTTATTGAAAGCGAACAATACCAAGCCGAAGAAATTGCCCGCTTATCCGGAAAGCCGGTTCTTTCCCTGGAAACTCAAACGATAGCTTATCCAAATTCGCTTTCCTTGACGGCAATTCGATCCAAATCACTCGTTCTAAAACATTCGATTTATCACCGCGCGCTCCGCTATCTTCGCAAGCGAGCTCCACTGCATTTCTGATGGACGTTACCCGCGCGCTGATCGGTTGAGTCGTAAAGACGAATTCAAATGCTCCGGTGAACGGAAGGGGCTCGACAGCCGGTTCGCCAATCAGCGCCTGCTGGTAATTCCGTCAATCCCACGCCTCAGGCTTCTCTATGATTTTCGTCGATAGCGAAGCGCCGAAACGATTCACTGCGGCACCTTCCGAATGACCACACTCACCGACGTCGCATCAAAATCGATGTTGACTACCGGTCCCGGATCAACGGTGAAATCAAGAGTGGTGCCCGCGTGAACCGTTTCGACCATTTCAAAATCTTTCACCACTGCGGCTCCGCCTCCCAGCAGCGTGCGGAAGCGTTGGACTCCATCTGCATTGAATCCCACCCCAACGCCATCTCCGTCGGTTCCACAATGGAAAGTTCCAGTGACCTGCACCGCTCCTTCGTAATTACTTTTCCAACGGCGGACCGCAGTCACGGCAAGGCCTCCCGCGTAAGAAGGATGTTGGTCCACGGATGTGATGGAAACATACGGATAAACACCCGTCCACTCCGCCTTCCAGTCGGTGAGTGCATACGTCGGCAGCGGAACAAAGATGGTTTTACCTCCAGAAAAAGTACCGTAGCTCCATCCATTGATGGAGGTCGCGCCAAAATCCCGCTTCGAATCGGCGATAATTTCTTCCGGAACCGGTGCGGGGGGCAGGCCTCGGACTGGACCAGTTAGATAAATGGGCGAATCGTTGAGATCTATCGACTCACCAAGAACCAGTGGCTCGCCCGCCATCGCAACCCCGGCAGTCGCACCGGTCAGGGCGAGATGACGCGGCGTGATCGACCAAAGGACACGCACCTCCTCGCTCGAAAGGTTCTGGAAAAGCAAGGAATAGAGATCATCAGGAGTTTTTTCGCGTCGCACAAAATGCGCGTCTTTCAGCTGCTGAATCATCGTCGCCATGGCGGTAAAAGCCGGCTTTCGCGTTCGGGCATCATCATCGTGCACCAATCCCATGGTGAACGTCTGATAGTCGCGGAACAAATACCAATAGACGTGCTGCACCTCCGCGGAGAATAGCAGCGCATAGGCTCGCACCAGAAATTTCGCCTGCACCGCTTCGTCTACCAAAAGATCACCCGGCGCCAAACTGGGTTTGATATACCATCCGATTTCCGTTACCCAAATCGGCTTTGGCGCTCCATTATTGTACTGAAGGATCAAACGCTGCAGGTCCGTGATATCGTCCTCAATCCCCTCTGGGGCAGAAGTGTAACGATAAGGATGAATCGAAAGCGCATCCATGGAATCCAGTCCACCTGCCGCCATGATTTTTTCCCAGTACGGCAAAGGCACTCCTGCGGTTGCTCCGCCCACCACAATCACGTCCGGACGTTCCCGTTTGATGGCCGCATAGACGGTGCGCAACATCTTCACGTAGGTCGCCGCCCGATCAGCTGACGCGGGGCCGTGGTTGAAGCTCCCGTTGTACTCGTTCCAGATTTCCACCGCTTTTACCTGACTGCCGTAGTGACGCAAAACCTCGAGGGCGTATTGGGTATACCCGTCAAATCCGTCCTGAGTGTACGGTGTATTGCCGCCATCGTAGAGCGGGTTTTCAAAACTCAAGATGATCAATGGCGAAATCTGATTCTGCTTCAATGCCGCCATATAGGTGTCGAACGAAGCCGGAAATTTAAAAATGCCTTTTTCGCTCTCAACCTGCGCCCAATAGAGTTCGTCGCGCACCTGCCCAAGCCCGCCTTCTCTAATGTTACTGATCCAATCCGGATTCCAGCCCTGGGCAAAATGGGTCATCACGCCAAACCGGTTGTCCCCACTCACCTTGGTTCCTGTTTGGCTCGTCATATAAATCTTCGCATTATATGGCGCTTCGATCGCACCAATGGCCTCCTTTAATGCGAATCCGGAATAAATAGAGAAAAAAATCAGCCAGCAGGCTAGGTCTTGATTTGCCAAATGTCTGAAGTACGAGCGCATTTCGAATTTCCTGCGTCTTGAAAATTTCCTCCCGACGCCGGTTAAGACAAATCAGAGCATGCGTTATGCCGTTCAATCCCCGCAAAATTCTTCGTCCAGAATTGAATCGCCTAAAGAAATGTCCCGGAGCCAACCCTCTTCCAACTGATTTTCACGGCCCGAAAGAATCGCAGTCTCCTTGTGTTTTTCCGTAACAGAGTGGACCTTCGCCGACTATGGCGCGCCGTGATTCCACCCAGGAAGAAATTGATCTTGATCGTTTGCCCAAGGCAAAGGTCAACCGCGAGAGCTTGCGCGAAACTCTGGTGTTTGCGCGCTATGTGCGTCCTTACCGGCGGCGTTTCTTCGGCGGATTGGCCACTTTGTTTTTCAGTGCTTCATGCGGACTGGCTTTCCCCCTGTTGGCCGGGACGATGATCGATGCCGCACTCAGACCGGAGGGTGCCCACTTGCCCTTCATCGGATCGCTTAGTCTTGGGCAGGTCGCTCTGCTGCTTGTCGGCACCGTTTCATGTCAAGCGCTCGCTTCATTCAACAGCGCGCTGTCCTTCAATCGCGTTGGACAAAGCGCCTTGGCCGATCTTCGTCGTGAATGTTACGAGCGTCTCGTCAGCCTGCCGATGGCGTTCTTTGGCCAGCGCCGCGTCGGTGAGCTTTCCAGCCGGATCTCAACCGACATCGCCCAAATCGAAGGAGCGCTCATCGATGCCCTGCCCTCACTTTGCCGACAGTCGATTTTTCTCACTGGCGGCATCGTCTTGATCGCCATGACTTCGCTGAAACTCACCGCAGTTATTCTGGGGACGTTGCCGATTCTGATATTCGCGGCGGTGTTTTTCGGGCGACGCCTGCGACGTTACTCCCGTGAAACGCAGGACCATCTGGCGGCGACCAATACGATCGTGGAGGAAACTCTCCAGGCTATCGCCAGCGTCAAAGCGTTCGCTAACGAGTCGTTCGAATTACGACGCTACGATCAATCCAACCGACGCGTGCTTGCCTCAGCCTTGGGTGCGGCGCGCTGGCGGGCGGTGTTTGTGGCTTTCTTTATTTTGGCGCTGTTCGGCGGAATTGTGATCGTGCTTTGGTTTGGCGCCGGACTGCTGCAACGCGGCGAAATTTCCGCGGGCGAACTCACGCGCTTCGTTCTTTATACCACCTTTGTTGCGGGCGCGATGGGACAGGCGGCAGAATTTTTCAGCCAGGTGCAAAAAACCATCGGCGCCACGCAACGCGTCCGTGAATTGTTGCAGGAACCCGGAGAACATTCACAACCCGCGAGCGAAACCGTCAAATGGGTGCTGCCGTCACGGCTCAAAGGCGAAGTGGAATTCGCCGCCATCGATTTCCGTTACCCAGCCCGACCAGAAATCATGGTACTGCGTGAACTCTCGCTCAAGGCGCTGCCCGGTCAACGGATCGCGTTGGTCGGCCCCAGCGGCGCGGGGAAATCCACCCTCACGGCATTGCTGCTTCGTTTCTATGAACCGGAGAAAGGTGCGCTGCTCATCGACGGACACGATGCGCGCGATTACCCGTTAAGTTGGCTGCGCGGACAAATGGCCATCGTGCCGCAAGACGTGCTGCTCTTCGGCGGAACGATTGCCGAAAATATCATTTATGGGCGACCCGACGCCACCGAATCTGAAATTCACGAAGCCGCCAAACTCGCCAACGCCGACGATTTCATCCGCGCTTTTCCGGAAGCCTATGCGACGATCGTCGGTGATCGCGGAGTGAAATTATCCGGTGGTCAACGCCAACGAATCGCGATCGCACGAGCCATCCTCAAGAATCCCGCCATCCTCATTCTCGATGAAGCGACCAGTTCGCTCGACAGCGAAAGCGAACGTCTGGTGCAAGGCGCGCTGGATCACCTGATGCAAGGTCGCACAACATTCATCATTGCCCATCGTCTGGCGACTGTGCGCAACGCCGACAAAATTGCGGTGATCGACGCCGGTCGCGTCGCGGAACTCGGCACTCACGATGAGTTGTCGGCTCGCGCGGACGGACTCTACCGCCACTTGAGTTCCCTGCAATTCGGCCAAACCACCTCCCCGGAAAAAGCGCCGGAACCTATCTGGCCAAAAACGGGTTAAAGCGTCGTTCGTTTGCGGCGGTTGTCAGCGGTCCATGGCCCGGCGCAATTATTGTATCGTCGGGTAACGAATCCAAAATGCGGCGCGAATGGGTCAGCAAGCGCTGACAACAGAAATAACCACCACCGAGCGATCCGGCAAAAATGAGATCGCCCGAGATCAGCAAGGACGCTGCGGTGGGCAGTGCGGTGGATTGCACCAGATAACAGTTATGTTCCGCCGCATGTCCCGGGGTGCTGAATGCAGTGACGGAAATTTTCTCGTAATTCACTTTCTCTTTTTCGCCGACGCCATGGCAGCGCGGCCACCGGCCACTCGGAGGACCGTAAAAATGCGCGAGGCCGGTTTCCCGCAGCACCTCGTCAAGCCCGCCAATGTGTTCGGCTTCGTAGTGGGTCACAAAAACCGATTCGACTTCCTCGATGCGTTTCGGCCACGCGCGATGCAAGGCCGCGTGACTGGCGCCGGTGTCGAACAAGAGAGCGGTATCGCCGCCGGTGGAAACAACGTAGGCGTTGGCCACGCCCACGCCAAAAGGCATGCGCAGTGGATGCACGGAAAACGGCAGACTGCCGAGTTCGGCCTGCGGATAGGCACCTTGCGCAAGCGCGTTGAGACCCACTTCATTTAAATCGAGCACCTGTGCGAGCCGGCCAATTTCGGCTTGGGTCAACTCCGGGCGATAATCGAGCGCGTCCTGAATTTTCACCAAATCCACCCGACTCTCCACGGCCAGCTGCTCGGTCGTCAGCTTAGAGTGGCGCGCCGCTTTTTCCAGCACATCACCCAGCTCGTCTTCCAACTGCGGTTTATCCAAAGAGGAGTGCATGAGGCCATATTAACCAAAAATTGTTTCCAATCCATCTCCGATTCACCCAACTTTTTTTAATGAATTCGGTTCAACAAGAGGTCACTGATATTTTTCTGCGCACCAAGGCGCTCCTGCAAGGGCACTTCGTCCTGCGCTCGGGGCTGCACAGCGGTCATTTCTTCCAATGCGCGCAAGTCTGCCAAGACATGCCGGCGGTGGAACGACTTGCCACCTTGCTGCTGCAAAAGCTGGACGCACTCCCATTCGACACCGTGCTCGCTCCGGCGATGGGCGGTCTGGTCATCGGCCAGGAAGTGGCCCGCCAGTCGAAGGTGCGCTACATTTTTGTCGAAAAAGAAAACAACGTTCTCGTGATGCGTCGCGGGTTCACGTTGAAGCCGGGCGAACGCGTTTTAGTAGTCGAGGATGTGATTACGCGCGGGGGTCGCGTCCTCGAATGCCTTGAAATCGTCAAGCGTGCCGGCGGCACCGTCGCCGGCGTCGCCGTGATGGTCGACCGGAGTTCAGGCCAAGCGAAATT
Source organism: Verrucomicrobiota bacterium (assembly GCA_041691855.1). Classification (GTDB taxonomy): domain Bacteria; phylum Verrucomicrobiota; class Verrucomicrobiia; order Opitutales; family Opitutaceae; genus Lacunisphaera. Next base: position 23,996 of record JBEPTW010000024.1, read on the forward strand.
CGACGTTCCCACCTTCTCTCTGCTCGAAATGAGCTACCCGACTTATCCGGCCGATCAACTGCCGCCCGAACTGGCAAAAATTCCCGCGAGCAAACCAGGCAGTTGAGTCGCAAAAGCTTTGGCGTGGTTCAGATCCCGCCATTTCAGCTTTCGTAGCAGTCGTCGTCAGACAGCCGTTTCAGGCTCGAGGCGCAGCGCATGTCGATGGGCTGGTCAGCGGTGTTACCACCGCTGCTACGATCGGGGCCGAAGCTGGTCGGGCGACAAGCTTCGGGATTAAAGCCACTGTGAATAAAAAAAGCGCGCCATTTTCGACGCGCTTTTTTTTGGAAATCAAATCTCACGGAACCTTGTTTACCGTGATGAAGCGTCGCACGCCGCGGTAATAATAGAAGATCAGGTTGCGTCCGTCCCGCAGCACGCGTTTCGCCGCCGCGAGGTCGGTGACGGGAACGCGATTGAGTTGTTCGATTACCGCGCCCTGCGGCAGGACGTCGCGATAAGGCGAGTTCTCCGCCACCTCCGTCACGACCACCCCATCCACGCGGTCGTCGATGCGAAGCTCCTTGCGCAAATCCGCCGTCACCGGTGAGACGGTTACGCCCGAAAATAATTCCCCTTCAGTGGAATCGTCGTCCGACAATTTCCCCAAGACCACGTCCTTGGTCTCCGTCTTACCGTCCCGGATGAATTTCACGGCGATTTTTGTGTCCGGCGGAGTTTGCGCGATTACCAAACGGAGATCGTCGCGCGAGGTCACCGGCTGGTCGTTGATCGCCACAATAATGTCCTCGGACTTCAGGCCGGCCTTGGCGGCGGGACCATCAGCGGGATTCAGATCGGTGATAATGACGCCCTTTGCCTCGCGCTTCAAACCGAAGGACTCCGCCATGTCCGCGTTCAAGGTATCAGTTGACACCCCGAGATAACCGCGCGTGACGGTGCCGGTATCAATCAGGCTGTGCATGATACTGCTCGCAAGATTGATGGGGATGGCGAATCCAATCCCAATGTTGCCCTGCGAGGTGGAGATGATCGCCGAGTTGATGCCGACGAGGCGTCCGCGGGCGTCGATGAGCGCGCCACCGGAATTACCCTGATTAATGGCCGCATCGGTCTGGATGAAATCCTCGTAGCCCGCCACTTCCTCGAGAATCCGCACGTGACGGTTGGTCGCGGAAACAATGCCCATGGTGACGGTCTGGCCGACGCCGAGTGGGTTTCCAATCGCAAAAACGATGTCGCCCACGCGTAACTTACTGCTGTCGGCCAAGGTCGCGGCCGGCAGGTTTTCCACGTCGATTTTGATCACCGCAACGTCGGTTTTCGGATCGGTGCCGATCAACTTCGCGGTGAACTCGCGATCGTCATTTAAGAGCACCTTCAGTTCATCGGCTTCTTCGACCACGTGATTGTTCGTGATAATATAGCCATCGGTCGAAATGATGACGCCAGAGCCGAGCCCGCGTTGTTTTTGTTCGCTTCCCCGCATGCCGTATTGCCGCAGAATTTCAGGAATCTGTTCGCGAACGATCTTGCTGGAATAAACGGAAACCACCGCCGGCCGGATGCTCTCGAGTGAATCCGCATAACTCGTGACCACCGACGATTTGAGATCACTGATCGGAGTGGAGTCGACTTTGAGCACCGGCTTTTTTTTCGGTGCCGTGACTTTGGCGGCATCTTTCGGCGCCGCTTTCTCCACCGCGAACAAAACCCGGGCGGACCCAAGGGACAAAACGATCAATCCGAGACAAAGGAGGCGTTGGGAGGTTCTCATAGGTGATGATGTTGGGCAGTACGAGACGACAACGGATTTCCCCGTCGGTTTCCAATGCGCCTCAGAAACCCTTGATCTTAAAAAGACCGGTAACGCTCTCGTTGGTATTGATCCGCAAAATCGCTTCGCCCAGCAACGGCGCAATGCTCAACACCGTTATCGGGAGTCCGCGGGGGTCAATCGGTACGGAATTCGTCGTGATCAACTCATCGATGATGCCGGTCTTCAACCTTTCGTAAGCGATCTCATTCAATACGCAGTGGCTCACTGCCGCGCGAATACTTTTGGCTCCGTGGTCCTTCAAAATTTTCGCGGCCGCCGTCAAAGTGCCGGCTGTCTCGGTGATATCGTCGACCAACAATACGTCGCAGCCGGCCACTTCACCGACGACACTGATTGCTTCCACCGTCGTCGCACTGGTGCGTTTCTTCGCCACCAAGCCGAGCGAGGCACCGAGGACGTCCGCATAAGCCGACGCCATTTTCATGCCGCCTACATCGGGTGAGAAAACCACGAGATTATTACTGCGCTTGGTCGCGAGATATTGAAAGAAAACCGGCGAGGCAAAAAGGTGGTCAACCGGGATATCGAAGAATCCCTGAATTTGCTGGCTGTGAAGATCCATCGCGAGGACGCGATTGGCACCGGCTGAAATCAGAAGATTAGCGACCAACTTTGCGGTGATTGGAACGCGCGGCTGATCCTTGCGATCCTGGCGTGCGTACCCGTAAAAGGGAATAACGGCCGTAATTCGCTGCGCTGATGCCCGCTTCGCGGCATCCATCATGATCAGCATTTCCATCAAATGGTGATTGGTGGGCGGACAGGTGGATTGGACAATGTAAACATCCGCGCCACGGATATTTTCGTTGATCTTCACGAACGACTCCCCGTCCGGAAAGCAATTGACCGTCGCATCCCCGAGGGGAACACCCATGGACTGGCAGATTTCTTCTGCCAGTGCGCGATTGGAAGAGCCGGAAAAAATCTTGAGCCGCGTGTCCTTCATGTCTCCGCGTGATTAACGGAGAAAGGTACGGGCGAGAAGACTATTCCATTTTTTTCTCCAGAATCCCGACGCGCTTGAACAAGTCCGGCAACCGCTGGTGCAAAATCTGCAATCTGCGCTCCAGCATATACGAAACCGCCGGGGTACCGTTCACGTAGCTTCCGGCCTCGATCGTGTACCCTATTCCGGTCTGTCCACCGATTCTGCTGCCTTTCCCCAAGATAATATGTCCCCCGATGCCCGCTTGACCTCCGACAATGACATAGTCCTCCAAGGTCGCACTACCGGCAACCGCGACCTGCGCGCAGAGAATACAATGCCTTCCGATGATCACGTTATGACCGATTTGGACCAAATTATCAATTTTCGTCCCCTCGCCCACGGTCGTCCGGCTGAAACGGGCACGATCCAAGGTGGAGTTGGAACCAATTTCAACGTCGTCGCCGATTACCACCGTTCCGATTTGCGGGACCTTTTCATGACGACCTTTGACGAATTCATAGCCAAACCCATCAGATCCAATAACCACCCCGGGTTGAAGGCGCACTCGATTGCCCAAGGAGCACGCGGCCACGATCACGCATGCGGGCATGATCCAACAGTCGTTCCCGACCCGGACATCGCGCCCGAGGAAACCCGACGCCTGAATCACAGTACCGGCACCGATCTGGACGCCGTCCTCGACCACACACAACGGCCCGACATGCGCCGTCACATCGATTTTCGCGGAAGCGGCGATCACCGCACTCGGATGAATCCCCGCCGGTGGCTTGGGCCAGAGAGACTGCTCGATTCTTGCGCAAAGTTTGGCCAGCGCGACCGAGGGATTATCGACGAACAGAAAAACCTGATCGGTCTTTGGCTCGCCGGGGAAATCATTGGGCAGTAATACCACCGTCGCCTCAGTCGCTGCGACGTGGGATTTGTATTTCAAGTTCCCTAGAAACGAAAGATCGCCACTCCGTGCGGCGGAAAGCGAAGCGATGTCACAAACAGCGGTGGTCGTGGCTCCGCTGGAGCGTGACGCCCCGACAATCGTGGCAATTTCTCCGGGGGTATAGGCGACCTGCATGGACACAAAAAAGCCCTGTTCACTTGAACAGGGCTTGGCAAGAAACTTACTACTTTTTTGGCGCGGGCTTTTCGCCGCCAACATTCGGCACGCTGAACGACGGTCCGGCCGATGCGGCTGGCGTCGTCGCACCTGCCGCCGGAACGGTCGCAGCTGGGCGGTCCTTGTTGATTTCCTTCAGCACGTCATCGGTGATGTCGTAGGATGGATCGGCATAAAGCACGCCGGGAATACCGAACAACGTCGGCCCGGATTTATCGAGAGCGAGCGTCGCGCCCTTGCGCTTGGCGATATCGTTCACGACCTTGGTGATTTCTTCCAAAAGGACGTCGCGGAGATTCTTCATGCGCTGCTGCAGCGAACTGCGCGTCTTGGTCGTGAAATCCTGAACGGCGGCCTGCTTCTGTTGGATCTCCTCCATTTTCTTTTGGGCTTCGCCTTCAGCCTTGGTGCGAGCTTCCTGCGTCAGGACCGTGCTCTTGGACTGCTCGAGAAGTTCTTTATATTCGTCGACCAAGGTCTGGCCTTGCTTGTTGAGCTCCTCCACTTGCTGCTGCGCCATCGTTTCGGCGTCGTGCAACTTGGCGTTGCCGTCTTCGGACTTATAGTAGCCGTCGTAGGCCTTGGCCATGTCGACCACGACCAGTTTCACTGCCGGCTGCGCAAGCAATGTGGTGGAACCGGCAGCGATAGCAGCCAGAGCGATTAAAGTACGGATCGTCTTATTCATAGGGTAAATCAGAGGGAGTTAGAAGCGGGTGCCAAAGGAAAAGTTAAACTGCGTGCCCTTTTTATTGAATTTGTCGGAGGTAAGCGGAATGCCGAGATCAAGACTGAGCGGCGCGCCCGCAACAAACAAACGAAGGCCAACGCCGAAATCGTCGTTAAATTGCGCCGGATTGAAATCATACGCGTCCTTGTTCACGAAACCCGCATCATAAAACACCGCAAATCGGACCGGCTTCACGACGTCGAACGAATATTCCAAACTGAGAAATCCGTAGGTTTTACCGCCGGTCGGTTCACCCACGCTATCCTTCGGACCTACCGTACGGTATTCAAATCCGCGGAGATCCTGCGGGCCGCCGAGGAAATAGCGGTCGTAGAAAGGCACGTCTCTCACATAACCCGGATAAGTCTGAGAGGTCAAAACTCCCGTCGTCGGGTCAGGCAATGACAATGTAATGTCATGCGGTTTGGCGCTGTAACCAAAGCTCTCAATCACACCCGTACGCCCAATGACTGACAGAACCTGCTCCTGAAATTCCGCGATCGGGAAAAACTTTGAGCCACGGAATTCGAGGCGATAATAGTTGTTGTCACCGGCCAACAGACCGCCGGCGACGTCACCTTCCAACGTCGCATAGTTACCGCGAGTGGTATTGATGATTTTATCGCGGGTATCCTGCGTCAGCGTGAAGCCCAGTTTCGACGTGGTGGTTTTTCCCGCTGCAATTAAAATCTCGGTCGGCGCCCCCGAGGAAACGCTCCCGATGTCGACCACTTCATAAGTATAGGCCAACTTGCCCTCAAGCCAGTTGAAGAGCCGCTTGCGGAGATAGACCTGACCACCGGTGCGAATTTCCTGATAGTAGGAACTGTTGTAGTCGGAGGTTTGGCGATAAAGTTGGAAGCCCAAAGCCAGTTCACGCTGGAACAAATAAGGTTCTTCGAATGCCAAGATGATCTCGCTGGATTGCGAACCGATTTGGAACTTAAGGCGGAATTTCTGTCCGTCGCCTTGAAAGAAGGATTTGCGATTCTTGAAATCGAAATTCGACTGGGTGACTTCGGCGAACACCACTGCTTTCTCCAGTGAGCTGAAGCCGGCACCGAAGGTCAGATTTCCCGTGCGCGCTTCGGTCACGGAAATTTTCAAATTACGGCGACCGGGGATGTTGGTGGACTCATCCTTTACGTTCACCGGGTCCTCAAAAAAGCGGGTGTTTTCGAGCCGCAGTTTGCTGATCTTCATCAAGACGCTGCTAAACACGTCGCCGGGACCAAGCACGAGCTCACGGAGAATAACGACGCTCTTGGTCTTCGTATTTCCCTCGATGTTGATCGACTCGACCTGGAATTTTTCGCTCTCGTTGATCTGATATTCGACGTCGATATTGTTCGTCTGAAGGTTTGGTTTGCGGATCAACCGTACCCGGGTGTCGAGAAAACCATCCCGACCGTAAAAGTCCTCCAGCGTCTCGACGTCCTTGTCGAGTTTTGACGGCACGAAAACCATGCCCTTTTTCTGCTTTGGCAGAAGGCGTAGCAGACGATCGGAATAAAGTTTGTTCCCCTTAAAGCTGATGTCACCGATCCGGTATTGGCGGCCTTCGGTCACGCGGATCGTGATCACGAGGCGGTCAGGCTTTGGATAGTCGAACGTAATCTTATCCTCGGCGATTTCGACATCGAGATAACCCTCCTCCTTGTAATAATCGCGCAGCTTGCCCAAATCCTCGTCGAAGTCGTCGTCCTTGAGTCGGCCGCCGCCCGTGAGCCATGAAAACATGTTCCACTTCCGGGTTTCCATTTCCTTCCGGAGACGCTTCGCCTTAACGTGGTCATTGCCTACGAAATTGACTGCGGCGACCCGCACTTTGGCGCCTTCGCGGATTTTAAACAATACCGTGCCGAAGCCGGTGCTACGGTTGCGATCAATACTATAGGTGACCTGGGCCTGGTTGAATCCATTCTTCTGGTAGAACTCGTAAAGCTTCTGGGCGTCGTCCTTGATCTGCCGTTCGTCCAACGCACCGTTCAGGACGGTTTTAATTTCCTTGGTCAGCCGGTGATCCTTGTACGCTTTGGCTCCTTCAAAATGGATCGAAAGCACGCGAAACTTCGGCGTCACCTCGATGACAAGGTTAACCACGTTGTTCGGCAGCGACTCGCGCTTGACCTCGATGAACTCAAAAAGGCCGGTCCGGTAAAGGGAACGGATATCGCGATCGATCAGTGCCTCATCGAGCTCAGAGCCTTCCCGCAACGCGATATTGGCGCGGACGATCTGTTCGCTGACGTTGGCCATGCCGACAAACTTGATGGTGATTTTTCCGACATGACCGGCCGGTCCGCTTTCAGCGTCGGCAGCGGCTTGGGCGAAGGCGCCCACAACCGTGGAAAAAAGAAAAAGGATGACTGCAAAAGCCCGGAGAAAGGGATTACTGAGTGAAGTTTTCAAAGCGCGTAATTTCTTGAAGGAAAGTTAGTTTCAAATCACCTACGGGGCCGTTACGTTGCTTCGCAACGATGAGGTCCGCCGCGGAAGCGGCAGTTTGGAATTTTTCGTCGGCATCCTTGGGTCGAGACAACATGATCACGATATCAGCATCTTGTTCAATGGAACCGGATTCACGCAAGTCCGACAAGCGGGGCGTGCGATTTTCTTTTTCCGATGAACGGTTGAGCTGGCTTAGAACAAGAACCGGGAGATCAAGTTCCTTCGCCAACGCCTTTAATCCGCGCGAAACTTCCGCCACTTGCTGTTCGCGGGGCGCGCGCGGATCGCTGCCACTGACCAGTTGCAGGTAATCCACGATAATCATCCCCAGTTTTTTCCGGGCGTAGATCCGGCGGGCCTTGGCGCGGATTTCCATGATCGTGAGATTGCTCGAATCATCGATCAAGATGGGGGCCTTCTTAAATTCTTCCGCCGTCTTCCCGAGCGCGTTCACCTCGTGGCCATCCCGGCTCACCAAACCATCGCGCAACAGCTTCAAATTAACTCGAGAACGGGCGCACAGCATGCGCAACGCGAGCTGCGACGAACTCATTTCCAGCGAAAAAATCAACGTCGGCACCGGCTCACGACCCGGCTTGGGCATGGCGGCCGACTCGGCGATATTCAGCGCAAAACTCGTCTTTCCCATCGAGGGACGGGCAGCAATGACGATCATTTCTTGGCGCTGAAAACCAAACGTCATCGCATCGAGGTCCTTGAACCCGGACGTAACACCGGTCAGCTCGCCCTTTTTCATGAGCATCTTCGCAATGACCGCGTTGGCCTCTTTGATCGAATCCTTGATTTCCTTCGCACTGTCGCTGACGCGATCCTGCGTCACCGCAAAGAGCTCCTGTTCGACCTTGTCGACAAACTCCCCCAACCCGCTGGTGAAACTGTACGCCTGTTCGACCGCTCCGGTCGCGACCTTGATCAGTTCGCGCAACAGGTGTTTTTCCCGAACTTTCTCGATAAAATAAGCGGCATGCGCCGTCGTCGGGATCTTGCCCGTGACCTGCATCAAATACTGGAAGCCACCAATCACTTCCAACTGCCGGCGTGTTTTCAGTTCCTCAGCGAGCACCTCCAGCGTCACCGGCAAGTTTTTCTGATAAAGCTCAACAATGATCTGGAACAACAGCCGGTTGGCTTGGGAATAAAAACAATCCGCCGTGACGCGTGCCTCGAGGCAGCGCGCGATCGTGTCGCTGCCATCCAGCAGACAACACGCGATGACATGCTCCTCCGCCTCCGCACTGTGCGGCGGCGAACGGTCTGGCGCAGCGGACGGCAAAGCTTGGTCGTCCACTGGTTTGCCGCGCCGGAATGTAGCAGGCGATTGAGCCATA
>JBEPTW010000025.1:0-31943 GCA_041691855.1 Verrucomicrobiota bacterium
TCAACCTCACGGACATGGAAACCTGCTACAAATTATTCCGCCGCGAAGTCCTGCAAAAAATAAAGATCGAGGAAAATCGCTTTGGGTTTGAACCCGAGATCACCGCGAAGGTGGCGCGGCTACCGGAATGCAAAATCTACGAAGTCGGCATTTCCTATTATGGGCGAACCTACGCCGAAGGGAAAAAAATCGGATGGCGCGACGGCTTCCGCGCCATCTACGCCATCGTGAAGTATAACTTATTGGGATAACCCAAAACCGGACCCGGCACACTGCTTCACCAGACGAAATCCCTGCCGCGCAAAGTCCCTCACGATACTCGATCGATGACCAAAAAATTGGGTTTCGTTTTGCTTCTGACCGTTCTGACGGCAACCGGATATTGGATGCTTTTTTCGAGCTTCGCCGTGTATGACGACGAGGGTTATATTCTGCTTTCCGCCCGCGATTATTTCGCACGAGGCCACCTTTACGAATCGGTCTACAGCCAGTACGGACCGGCGTTTTACGCGCTGTGGGATGTGTTTCAGCATGTTATTGGGCAGCCGGTCGATCATACTTGGGCGCGATTAGCCACGTTGGCGTTCTGGATCGGCACCGCAATATGCTGTGCGTGGCTCGTCAGGCGACAAACAAGGTCTGCCAGCCTTAGTCTGTTCACGTTGGCGGCAACATTCCTGTTTTTATATTTCATCACCGATGAGCCTTTTCATCCCGGCTCGCTCATCTGCTTCATTCTTGCTGCTTCGATTGCCATTACAGCGAGGTTGATCGAACTGAAAAGGTTATCCACAGCAGCCGTCGTTGCCGGCGGTACGGGTGCGTTCCTCCTTCTGACCAAAATCAACGTCGGGGTGTTCTATTTTGCTTCCGTGACAGTTTGGGCGCTGACGAATGCGTCGTCAGAGCGCATGCGCAGGATCATCACAACGATCGCCCCTGCGCTCTTCATTATAATGGCTGTGGCATTGATGCACACGCTGATCCACGAAACATGGATTCAGGTTTTTCTGGCACTTTTTGCCTGCGGTGCCGTCTCGCTCGCGATCACCGCAAAAAGCGAAGCACTTTTCACGCAAAGGCACGCTGCAGTTTTTTCGGCCGCCGCCGTCGCTCTTGGCTTTGCAATTTTGTTCTCAATCTGGTTCCGAGGCACTTCGGTCGCCGGGCTGCTCGAAGGAGTCGTCCTCGGCCCCCTGCGCCACCCGGGAAATTATTCCTATCCAGTGGACTGGCGTCCGGGCAGTGTGATGGTAGCCGGCCTTTCACTGGTTTTAGCCGGCTTTTATCGTTGGATTGGTGAACGTCTTTCCGCTCAAGCAGCCGATCGACTCCTCATCGGGTTGCGAGTAGTCACCGGATCGGCTCTCATCGTCGGATTCGCACTGCTCATCAATTTTCGCGCGGTGGGAACAATTTTCAGTTACGTCGCGCCGTTGATTTGGATTTGGAGCATCCCACTCCAATCCATCGAAACAACTACCGGTAACAGAGCCGCACGAAGTCTCCTTGCGACCGTTTTGCTCCTCCAATTCCTTCATGCTTACCCGGTCGGAGGCAGCCAGGAAAGCTGGGGAGTTTTTCTTTTTATCCCACTGGTTGCACTCGGGCTGGGCGACGTGAGACTCTGGCTCCTTTCACGATCATCGTCGAAAAAGACGATATTCTCCCGATGGTCGACTGTGAGCACTTTGATTGTTGTCGTGGTGGTGGCGAAGATCAGTTGGACCGCATTTCACGCCCGCCGTCATTACGCTGCCGGAGTGCGATTGGAACTTCCTGGTGCCGCGCAGCTGCGTTTGCCGGAGTTTCAAGCGGCCAGTTACCGAATTCTTTCGCTTAATGCCGCCGTTCACAGCGATCTGCTGTTCTCGTTGCCGGGCATGTTCAGTTTTAACATCTGGACCGGGCTCCCGACACCCACCGATAAGAACACGACTCTCTGGTTCTCCCTGCTAAACGAACAGGAACAGCAAGCGATCATCGACGCACTTGCTCGTTCGCCCCGCGCCGGCATAATCGTACAGGAATCATTATTGGAAATGATGCAGGCCAACCATCTTCCGATGCACGGAATCCTGTGGGACTATGTTCACCAGCACTTCAGCGCCGCGTTCCGATTGGATGGATTTGCATTTTGGGTGCGCTCCGGGAGGTCGATCGCCCCGCTGAATATCGCGGCGCTAAAGCCTCAGAATGTATCCGAAAAAAAGGGTCCGTCCCACGACACCCGGCTTGATTTCAATTTGATCTGCGAAGGCACACCGATTGTCGCCATTGAGATAAAAAGCTCCCCCAGCGATCAGGTGCCTCCTCTCGTCCTAAATGGAACGAACGCGCTGGTCGTAGTCACGCCAATCAATTCCGCCGGACGGGCCATGGCATCATCCACACGAGCAACCTGGCCTCTTGTTCTGAAAGGCCCCGTGCATATCCGGATAGATTTCGACCACGGCGACCACTCTCTTTCGCCATCGGACATTCTGCTGTATTTACGCGGAACTGACTCTGAAAATCTTGGTGAAATCCTGATCGGACAATGACTGCTCTTGCGGAGAGCTAAATTAGCTGAACAATCACTCGGCGGAATATGATCGAACAGAATTTTCTCATCCTCGCATCGATCCGCAGACTATCGCCGGTTTCCTCCGACTCGATTCAAACGCTAATGGATTTTCGCGCGAATGTCCAAAATCATTGGGGGTTCGTGGGCTCCGTTTTTTCAAATATCGGATGATCGCAATCACGTCGTTGAACCTTCTTTTCTTCAGCGAGCACTGGCCGGTAGCACGCGATTTGAAGACATTAACGCCCGAAGTGGAGTGTTCATGATCAGCTCCAAATCCAATCAGAGCGCCGGGTTAACCCTTCCGCTGATCGCAACTGCAATCGCAGCCCTGCTTTGCCTCTGGACCGCTTGGTGTGAGTTTCCGATTTATTCCTGGAATGAGGCGCGGCTGGTTCCGGCCTTCGCGCTGCGCGATGGCCTCAATCCCTACCCACTCATCGGCGGTGGGCCCCTCCTCACGTGGATTTACGGGCCGGTCGGAATCCTCATCAATCTTCCCGCAACATTTGCCAGCAGTGCGGTGGGCGCATTGCATCTCGCCACGCTGATCAATTTCGTCGTCCTGTTTTTTCCTCTCGCCTTCATTTTCGCGGACTCGGTTGATTTCAAGGGCCGGAGCCCGACGGTGCGGTGGTTCGCATTTACGGTAGCGGTTTTGCTGACTCCCCGGCCCAATCTCGTGCTTCAGGTGGCCGACCATGCGGCCATCGCCTTCGGACTGCTCTCTTGTTGGTGGTTGGTCCGCCCATCGAAGCGGGACAATACCAGACTCGGCGTCGCCGCGCTGCTTTGCACACTCGCAATCTGGTCCAAGCAAGTGACCGTTTTTCTCGTCGGAGCCCAAGTCGCCTACCTATTCCTGACCGCGAACCGCGGGGCGATCCCGAGATACCTGCTCTGGCTCGTGGTGCTCAATCTCACCGCGCTCGGGCTCGCCATCCTCGCCTTCGGTTGGGCCAACCTCTGGCTGAACCTTGTGGCGATTCCGGGACGCTTGCCTTGGGCCGACGATATTGCGGCTAGGTTAGCGATGCGGCCTTGGGCACTCATCGCCCAGATTGCCTTGCCCGGCCTCGGTTTGATCGTGCTGCGAGTTCTCAACAAATGGCCGGCTCGAGACAGCGAAAGCGGACGGTTTTTCCTGATCACGGTTCTGGCCTTTGCCGTCATGCTGCCGGTGGGGTTTGCGGCCTTCCTCAAAATCGGTGGGGATACGAATGTGTTTCATTCGTGGGACTATCTGCTGCCGGGTCTGTTGCTTGCCTGGCTCACGGCGGAGAAAGCCGGCATCGGCGCCCGGTATCGCGCGTTGGCGGTGGCGACCTGCGCCGTCGCACTGCGTTGGACCGACGTGACCCGATTTCCCGCCAAACCTCTGACCGCCCATCTGGAAGCTGCGGAGCGGTTGATGGAAACCCATCCCCATCGCCTCTGGTTTCCCCGAAACCCTCTCATCACCTACTACGCGGACGGGAAACTCTGGCATAGCGAAGACGGCGTTCAGACACGATATCTCGCCAACTACGGGTTGCCGGACTTCCGTGGCGATCTTCCGCCCGATCTCGAAGGGGTGGCCTATCCGCCTGCCGTCGATGCTCGCTTCTCGATGGCGCTTCTTCCGGAATTTGACCACGAGATCGAAGGGCCGTTCTGGATTCTCCATGTCCGGTCGACTTCATTGCCCGACAAAGGGCAGAAATGACATTGCCTGCCCACCCGCCGCCAAGTTTGCTCGCGCCAGTGCCCCACGCCGGAATCACCATCGTTATCCCCATTTTCAACGAGGAAGCCGTGTTGCCGGAATTGGTACGGCGACTCGGAGCGGTTTTTGACCATCAACCCGAGATCACGTGGAAGGCCCTTTTCGTCAACGACGGCAGTCGCGATCACTCCGCGGAAGTGATCCGTGATTACGTTTCCCGCGATCCGCGCTTCGCTCTAATCGAATTCAGCCGCAACTTCGGCTTTCAGGCGGCCATCACCGCCGGACTCGCCCATGCACCGGGCGATGCCCTTGTGACCATGGATGCCGATCTACAAGATCCACCAGAAATAATTCCCCAATTGGTCGCCCGCTGGCAGGCCGGAATTGAAATCGTGCGCGCTGTGCGCCAATCGCGAGAGGAAACCGGACCTCGTCGCCTCGGCATGGATCTGTTTCACCGCGTGTTCGGACGAATCGCGGATTTTCCCATCGAATCCAATACTGGAACGTTCGGATTGATGAGCCGGACCGCCGTGGATGCGATTAATCGTCTCCCGGAGCGCAACCGCTTCTTTCCCGGCCTTCGTTCGTGGGTAGGATTCACGACGGGAGAAGTAGTTTATGATCGAAAGGAACGTGCAGCGGGTCAACCCCAGCAAACATTCGGTCGTTTGATCCGCTACGCTTTGGATGGCGTTTTTAGTTTTTCGTATCTCCCCCTGCGCATGTTGACCTATTCCGGGATCTTCATCGCACTCATTGGGTTTTCCGCCGCCCTATTTTATTCGGTCCGCCGTATCCTTGGAATTGAAACGGCGCCAACGGGCTATACGACACTCGTGACCATCGTGCTGTTTCTGGGCGGCGTGCAATTGATCGGCATTGGCATCCTCGGCGAATATCTCGCCCGCGTCTACGATGAGGTAAAGCAACGGCCCGCCTATCTCATCAAACGGATGACCGGCCTTGGCTAAACGACTTGGCATTCTCCTGCTTTTTGGTGCGGCCGTCTTTTTAGCCGTCTCAGCCTACTGGCTGCTGTTTACCACCTATATGGGGTATGACGATGAAGGGTATATTCTCATCTCCCTGAAAAACTATTCGGATCATGGAGGCCTCTATGCGCAGGTCTATAGCCAATACGGCCCCTTCTTCTATCTTTTTCACGACCTTGGGCATCGTTTACTGGGTTATGCTTTCACCAACACCAACGGACGGTTCGTTACCTTGGCCTGCTGGATGGCGACAGCAACGACCTGCGCCTATTTAGTGTGGCAGCAGACCCGCGCCCTTTTCCTAACTTTCTTCACCCTCGCTCTGACTTTCTTCTACCTTTCACTGATGATCAGGGAACCGGTTCATCCCGGGGGGGTAATAGCCGTTTTGGTGGCTTTAGGCGCATGCTGCGGAGCAAAATTTATCGAACGCAATTCAATGCGGAGCTTGGCGATAATGTCGGGGCTGATTGGAGCAGCCCTGCTTTTGACTAAGATTAATGTAGGAGTATTTTTCCTAGCGGCTTCAGGGACATGGTTTGTGGTAAATTTACGAAACTCCAGACATGCACGGATCGGCTCGATCGTCGCAGGCATACTTCTGCTTTTGCTCCCGATCAGCCTGATGCATGGGGAACTCCGGGAGGAGTGGTGCCGTATTTTCGCCATCTTGTCGGTTGTTGCTAACGTGACGATGATGGCCGCGTGTTGGCGTGATCGCCAAGCGCTCACAACTTGGAGGAATGCAGCATGGGGTGGTGCGACTCTTGTACTATTTGGAGCGACGATCTTAGGAACCGTATGTCTGCGCGGCACGACTCTTCACGAAATGCTTGACGGCATTCTTCTCGCACCCCTTCGGCATCCGGAAGTGTACCATTTTCCACCCAACTGGAGATCTGGCGGCATCCTCTTCGGAACGATCTCAATAAGTTTGATCGTGTTGTACGCAAAAGGTCGAAACACGACACTTTGTTGGGTACTGCTGGGTCTACGGCTGATTCTGGTTGTCGAAATGTGTCTGGCTTCAGCCGAATGGCTGTCACTCACCAGCCACAGTTCGGTTATGACCTACGCGATGCCGCTCGCTTGGATTTTTGTCGTACGAATTTCGCGTCAAAGCCCAATTCCCGCGTCTCCCAATATTCAATCTCAATCATGGATTGGTCTGATTCTCGTTTTGCAGTACTTACACGCATACCCCGTCGCCGGCACCCAAATTGCGTGGGGAACCTTTTTGATTGTCCCACTGATGGCTCTGGGTCTGCACGACACCCAACTCTTTCTCAAAGAGCAGGGGCATAAAACGCTGGTGTTTCCGATTGGAGCCGGCGCGATCATTTTGGCGGCACTTCCAACCCTTCGGCTCTGTAAAATAGGATGGGATAACTACGAAGGTAGCCAACCGCTGCTGTTGCCGGGTGCGGACGACGTGCGACCGCCCGCAGCTTTTGCCGGAGCACTGCGGGTAATGGCGTTAAACGCGACGGCTCACGGGGACATGTTGTTCACTCTGCCGGGAATGTTTAGCTTCAACGAGTGGACTCAACTTCCCACGCCCACACTCAACAATACGACGCATTGGTTTTCACTTCTGAGCATTGGACAGCAACAGGAGATCTGCGATGCACTTGGCAACTCGCGTCGGCCAGTGCTGATTGTGCAGAAATTTTTACTCAATTATCTGCAAGAAAATAAATTTCCCGTTTCAGGGCCGCTGTACAATTACCTGAAAGAAAATTTCGTCCCCGTATTCGAACTCAACGGTTTTGAATTCCAAGTTAAGCGCGGACGCATTATTGCTCCGTTGGATCTGGCCGTCCTGCTAAAACGACAGGTACTCGAACACGATGCGTCCGACTATAGGATTGAAATGGTGGTCGCCATTCCCGAGCGGAGCAAGATTGCCAAAATAGAACTTGCCACGTTGGAAGATCGGCCCCGAACCCTGTTTCGTTGGGACGCAACCCAGGGCCCCTTGCTCAGCACCGCGATAAATTTACGGGGCGAAGCGCTTACCGCCGAAACCTCTTCTGCTTGGATGCATTCACTGCCCGCGCTCGTACGTCTGGATCTACCCCTGAGCAATCCACCGCCCATCGACCCGCGAAACAACGTGCTGTATTTGCGCGACGCAAGTGGCATGCTTCTGGCCGAAGCACGATTCACCGATTGATCCGTTTGCGGGCGACCAGAAGGAGACTCACGCCAAACGGAAACGGAACACGCCAGAGAGCAGGCTGAACAAAAAGCCAACGCAGCAGGGCATTTGTCCGAGGCCCCGGCAACCGATCCTCGGAGCGCATTTCATCTTTTTTTTTCGGAAACCATTTCCTCCATCTACGCACCATCCAGACTGCGGGATACACAACGACATTCGTGTAATTCATATGAACAAGGTCCCACTGCTCTGCCGGAAAAAGTGCCTTCAGACCGGGACGGGAATAGCGCCGATAATGATGCAATGACACATCCCAATCGCTCCAAAGCGCCATGCTTGCAGGAACCGTCACCAGCGCCACGCCACCCGGTTTTAGCATTCTGAGAAATCCTTGGACCACCGTACGATCATCCGGCGTGTGCTCCAACACATCGAGTGCCGTGACGTAATTTAACGACCCATCGGGCAACGGAATGCGATCACCCGCCAAACTGATTATCTGTGTCGCTTGAAAACGAGTACGGAGCAATTTAAGCGCCTCTTCGTGGTCGTCCAATACTATGACGCTACAGTACGCCTCCATTTCCTTGGCAAAGCGTCCTGTTCCGGCCCCGCAATCCAGGAGAACGTCGCTGGTTTGGGGCGGGCCCACGCGCAGCAACCATGCGCGGCAAAAGTCGCGTTTCCCGGCATAATACCAATGAGCTTCCTCCATTTGCTCCATATTGGCATATTCTTCGGCGTTCATACGGCGTTAAAACCGAAGATTGTGCGCCACCCCTGAAACTGTCCATACTGGTTATCGATCTCACCGACAAAAACCCTCCTTGCGTCCTCTACTTTCAACTCCCGCCAAATTTTGCGTTTTCGGGATCGTTATTCTTTTAATCGTTGGACACGTCTGGCTATCCAATCGGGCGATGGCGGACAAATCCACCACCTCCGACGAAATCGCACACCTCACGGGCGGTTATACGTTCAATCACTGGAACGACTACCGCTTTCACCCTGAAAACGGAAACCTTCCGCAACGTTGGCAAACTCTGCCAATTATTCTGAGTGGAGCGCACTATCCGTCCCAGACTGATGCGTGGGCAAAATCGGATGTGTGGCTCATGGGATATCGTTTCTTCTACCAGAGCGGAAATGACCTTGGGAAGATGCTGGCGAGTGCGCGTTTCATGAATTCCCTTTGGGGCGCCGCCACCGCCTTGTTGGTATTTTTCTGGTCGCGTAAACTCTGGGGTGTGGCCGGCGGCTTGATCTCGCTCGGGTTCTGCGTGTTGGGCCCGACCATGCTGGCACACAGCGCATTGGCCACATCCGACATGTGCATGGCTTTTTTCCTGTTGGCCTCCGTGTCGGCCTTCTGGTGGCACTTGCATGAAGCCCGGCTCTCCGTCCTGCTACTTAGCGCGGTCGTTTTCGGCCTCGCCTGCGTGGCAAAATTCACCGCTGTCTTGCTCCCAATCTTGGCAGCAATACTGATCTTGGTCCGCCTCTGTGAAAAAGAGCCGCTATATTTTGGAAAAAAAACGTTCAGCACATTTCCTCGCAAGCTGGCCGTCCTTGCCGCCTCGCTCGCAGTCCACGCGGCGATCGGCTCACTGATCATCTGGTTGTTCTTTGGTTTTCGCTATGGCGCGTTCAATCCGGCTCAACCACCCGGCGAGTTCACGTTTCCCTGGGCGTTGATGTTGTCTTTCGGTGGCTGGAAAGCCGAAGTAATCGAGCTTTGCCGAAAATGGCATCTCCTCCCGGAAGGATTTCTCTATGGTCTCGCCTTCGTCTTAAAACATGCAGAAGCCCGCGGCGCATTTCTGGACGGCGACTACAGCATCTACGGTTGGGTAAGCTTTTTCCCCAAAGCCTTCCTCTACAAAACGCCGCTTTCCCTGTTGGTGGCGTTGGGCTTGGGAAGTGCGTTTCTCGTTACGAAAGCGAGAGGACTGGCGCGCCAAAAAATCATTCAGCACTGCTATCGTTACGCTCCGCTTCTGGCTCTGTTCGGACTTTATTGGGCGATATCGCTCGCCAGCCATCTCAACATTGGACACCGCCACCTTCTGCCAATCTACCCCATTCTTTATGTTTTTTGCGGGTCTCTGGGCTGGGCGACCGAGGCTACGCTTAAAAAATCGCGCGCCGTTGGCACCGTTGTCGCGCTGCTAATCGCCACTCTGCTGGCATGGCAGATCGCAGTGGTAATCAAAATTTATCCTGATTTCCTCGCGTACTTCAGCCCGGTTGTCGGTGGGCCATCGGAAGGTTACAAGCACCTCGTAGACAGTTCTCTCGATTGGGGTCAGGATCTCCCCGGCTTAAAAAAGTGGCTGGACGCGCACCACCGCGACAACGAGCCGACCTACCTTTCCTATTTTGGCACCGGTGAACCGGATTATTATGGTATCAGGGCCATCCGCATATTGATGCTGCCGAATTTCGATAAGCTCACGACATCTTGGTATTCATTTGAGCCCGGCATTTATGCGATTAGCGCGACGATGCTCCAACATGTCTATTGGCCAAAACAGGCCCAGTGGAATCCAGCAACTGAACGCCAATATCAACAGCTGCGCCGAAGCGAAGCCGACTTTCGACTGCTACCAAACTATCCAGCCGATCAAGACGCGCTATTTCGGGGCCTTCCGCTAAATGAATGGAACGATGCCTGGCGTCTTTACTCCCGACTCCGTTTCGCGCGACTGTGCTATTATCTCCGCGTCCGGAAGCCCGAGGCCATGATCGGCTACTCGATTCTGATCTTCCGGCTAAACCGCGATGAGCTCAATGCAGCGATCAACGGCGATTTCCACCAGTTGGCAGTGATAACCGAGAAAGCTCTGCTGGCGCCGCAGGCTTCTCCGAAATGACCAAAACCAGACCCTCTTCACGACCGTGCTGGAAATTATGGAAGTAGTTCGATAATGGGAATGTCCATTTCGTTGTGGTCGGACGACGATCCTTCAAACCGAATGGACAGGTCGTTCACCACCTGAACATTTATCGGCAGTGCAAGCACGAGGGTGCCGCCCGCCGCTACAACTCCTGACTGTGTAGCATTTCCCGTATGGGCAACAACGCGCCACAAATGAGCGGCATCGTTCTTCATACGGATCTTTAGTGGCGTGGACCAAACTTTAACCGTTAAATGGCGTTCCAAACCTTTCGATATTATTAGCCAGCTTGATCGGTAGACCAAAGGGATCGGAGACTCGGTCGCGGCCAATTTCCGAAAGGCCGCCACTCCGTATAAAGGATCGGACTCACCATTGAACAACCAAGTTCGCCCATACACTCTGCCTTCCCGACTCTTGAACCGGCTGATCGGAACGAGCAGCCAGCTATCAGTTGTTCCAACCGCGTCCTCCGCCGTATCAGCGGTCAATGCAGAGAGATTTTCCAAAGTCACTCTTCGCTCAGGTGACATCCGATAAAATGCGGAGATAAGATAATTGATTGGAAACGCGAGACGCAGCGGTCTGTCGGTATCATCAAGTTGATACGCCCATTGCCGCCAATGACTGTAGACGAAATGGCCAAGCGCACGATCCGGCCGCGCCATCGCCTGCCAGGCGTCTTGATTAGTGAGATATTGGACGGCAGCGAAAACCTGCAGTTGGGATGCTACGACCATCGCCCAAAGTCCCAGCTGGATTTTTCTGGGCATACCAGAAATCCCCCAAACGCCGATAACCGCCACCCACGGTGCCGCTAGCACCACAAAGCGAAATGCCCATTGATGCCATTGGACCAGCGCATGCTGGACCAGTAAGTAAGTAATAATCCCGGCACTCCAAACCAAAATCTGTTTCGCTTCTCCTGCAGACCGAAAATGCACGAAGGCCATGCCGACGCCCGCGAGAAACAGCAGCACCGCAATTAAACCGCAGGATACAATGTCCGCATCGGGCTCAGTTTGGGCGAGTACGTACCCAATCAAATCCCGCCTTGTCCCCGTGTGCAGGAAAAGAAAGCGATCATCTACATCCGATTCAAAATGCATCAAAAAAACGCCCGTCTTTTGGGCGATCTTCTCAAGCCAAAACGGCTGTGCAGTCGGATCGAAAAGCTGGATGGCCGATGTCCGCAAATTCTTCCCCAATTTCTCCACGTGGCCGGAAACAGTCAGAGGGCCACCATGATGAAGTTGCACGGCTTCCGCCGGTCCCAACAACGAATTATATGAGCGAAAATTGCGCATGTAGCCGGGAACGGAACAGATCACCACGGCGAGCAACGCAAACACGCCCGTGAGAATTAATTCTTTCCTTTGTTCCCAGTGTCGCCACCCGAACCACACCAGCCAAAGCAGCACACCGGGCGCCATATAGAACATCGTGCCCTTGCAACTCCAAGCCAACCCGAGACCGATCGCGGCAAGCCACGAACATCGACCTTCCCGTATTGCGCGATGAAAGAGAAGATAGCTCGAGGAAAATATACCCGCCGTAAACAAGTCGCTCTGAACAGAGGTAAATTGCGCGGCTACATTTCCCATGCCCAACACCACGACCACCGCCCCCCACGCGTGCCAGCGGCTCAAACCGACCGTGCGCGCCAGACCAAAGGTCGCCATCAACAATAAAATTCCGCCCATCAGCTGGGAAAGTGCCGCGCCTTTGAAGCCCTCAACAGTGGCCCCTAATATCCATGCGATCACCAGATCAGGCGCGACCGGCATGTAGTTGAGTCTGGGGTCGTCGGTTTGAAAGTGCCGGATGTGGCCATCCTGCAACCACTGACCGATCCGCGACAATCGATAGGTCAGCGCATCAAATACGACCGGTTCAGCATGCGCCGTAAGCCACCCAAGACATCCAAATACAACAATAAATCCTCCCACTATCCAAAGATGGGGCCGTTGAGGCCGAAGCGCATTCCAGCAAGTTGAAAGCCAACTCCGTACTGCATGCGCGCCTTCACACTTTCTGCAATAAAATGCACCTAAAAAAATCAAGCCAACCGCATGGATAGCGCAAAACCCGACGCGTCCCAGCCATCCGCATTCACCAAGAATTATACCCGAAAAAATCACGATGCAGAGTGCTAGAAGCAGACAGCTGATGCTCGTCTCAAGAACTCCGCGCCGACTCAATCCAGCGACGCCCACGATGGCGGCGGCAAGCGTCACTACAGATATTACGTCCGCCGCAAAAATGGATGCAGGAAGAAAGTCCGCCATCGAGGTGCCAAATCCCATCACATTCCGCCGCCCGGCAATGGATGCACCTGCGCTGGCCGAGGCACCACGCGCGCGCTCCACCACTCCCGTACGGTGGATAAACCGGCCTCGATCAGCCACCCGGCGATAAGGAACATCAGGAGCCAATTCAAAGGTTGGATCCACAAGCGTAAAACATATTGCATGTGCCACAACTTCCTGTCCGCCACGGTCGGCGCAACATTAACACAGAAACAAAAAATTCCGTCAGACCAGAGGCAGATCGCAATTAGACCGCATGCGCAACGCGCAACCCACTGCTGAAGCAGAGGCAATGATCGATCCGCAGATCGTCGCGACACCCAAATCGCCGGCCAAACGATAAAAATCCAACGATACGCATAGTTCACTCCCACGCTGAAACAGGTCAGCAAAACAATGCAACCAATCGCCGCCCGTATTCGTTCCGGCGCTTCTCCCTCCTTGAGCAATCCCGTCGTGGTTCGCATCAACGCCAGCGTCAACCCAACTGCCAAAATCAAGGCCACGCCCGGAACCGCCGAAACACTATCCTGCCAGCCCAAGTCACGCAACAGGAGCGGTGCTCCCATCGTGTACACACCCGAACCAACCACAAATCGCGCTCGATCAATCTGCGTCCAGATCCCAGCCATCGCCGCAGCCACCGTCAGCAATGCGGCTAGCAATATCGCCGGCATGCGGCTGATAGGCCTGACCCACAGAAAGGCAAACGCGACGGGGGCAGGAAAATATTTCAGCCCTGTCGCCAGACCGAGGCAAACAATCGCCAACACCCACCGCCACCACACGGGCGATGACGCTGCTAGGGCGCAGCCAGCCAGCAGGACAAAGATCAAGAGATCATTGTTCGCTCGTTTCAGCGCAAGCAACACAGCGGGCGAACTTAGAACTAAGAACATCCAAACTATTTCGAATAAACGCTTCGGCCGGATCGTTAAACAAGCCGTCAGCCCAAAAGCCGCAATCCAAGTGGTCCCCACGATGAAATTGTCAGCGCGAGTAAGTCCCAGCCAACGCAAACCCAGCCACCAATCAGAGTAAATGTGTCCTCTAAACAAAGGATCCAGAGCGTTCGCTGCGTGAACATCGGATCCTGCCCGATATGCATCCAAAGCGGCCAGGATCGCATAAGAATCCAGATAAGGCGTACCATAATCCGAGATACCAATCTTGCCCAATAGCCAAGGCCAACCCCCAGCCACCCACCAAGCGGCAGCCGTAACCACCGCGAGTAATAGCGTGTAGCGGTGATGGCCTCCAAAGGCCCTGAGCGACGAGATCAACTTCATGAGGAGGTCAACTGCGGGATTTGGCCCAACTCATATTAAGCGGGCCAATCTGGAATTTATTTAAAAAAAATGCGTTCCTCACGACTTTCTAAATTTCAAGCGCCACAGGGCAAACCACGTCATCCGCAACAGAACCCATCCATGAGTAAAGCGGGAGATATTCGTCTCCCCGTACGTTCGATCTTTGTAGCGAACAGGCAGATCGCGAATGCGAAGGTCAAGCAATGCTGCGCCAAATAACAAATTGAAATCTCCAAACGGATCGAAATCCCCCAATTCGGCGATGCGAATAAGAAGACGTTCATAGTCGGAACGCAAAAGCATCTTTGTCCCACACAGGCTATCCTTCACCGACTGGCCAAGCACGTAACTCAGAGCGACCGCGAAGAACTTATTTCCGACCAGATTAAGGAAGCGCATGGCCTGCGCTTCCATCGGGTAGACCAGCCGGCTGCCATTGATGAATTCCGCAGTTCCGCTCACCAATGTCTCATAAAATTTCGGCAGATCTTCCGGGGGCGCCGTGAGGTCCGCATCTTGAATCACCAGTACGTCACCTTGCGCGGCAGCAAAACCGGTTCGCACTGCATCCCATTTTCCGCGCCCAGGTTGCTTCAATGCCTTCAGCAGGTGCGGACCTTGGTAAGCGGCCACCGCACTTTCGATCATCTGCCACGTATCATCACGGCTGTTACCTTCGACAAAAATAATCTCCGTGCGATTTCCCATGGTCGGAATTCGTTCAATCGCCGCCACAATATTACCGGACTCGTTACGCGCCGGAACAATCACCGAACAACTAACCTGGCCCGTCCTAGCACAAAGCGCCTTTGGGCGGGCCGTAATAGCGACCGTGATTCCAAAGTGACGAATCAGTGGCAACCGGACGCAAACGCCGTTCAGAAATCGGGAAAACAGCGGCCAGTTAAAAGGAAATAACTGAAGATGTTCAAAGTTCACCACTTCCCAGCCGGCCAATTCCAAAAGGTTAAATAAATCCTCGTGTGAAAGCCAATTGCTCGGCGGCTGCGGCATCACCGCGCCGAGCCGGACAGCGAGCCGCAACGGATGCAACCAAAGTGTATTCAGGGTCGTGATGTGGAGCCGCGTACGCTCATGAGCAACCAAACGCAGCTTCTGCAACGTATTTTGAACGTCGGTCAGATATCCCGTAAGATAGTCGAGAACGACATGATCGTATTTACCACCCACCGAACCAGCTTCGACGTCCTGCTGCTGAAACGCCAACCCCGGCTGAGTTCCGTGACGTGTCCGCGCTTTTTCCACCATCGCGGGACTGAAATCGATCCCGAGGCCAATCGCCGGCTGCAATCCCGCCAGTAAATCTCCGTTGCCGCACCCACATTCCAAAACGCGTGAGCCTTCCGGAATATGATGGCGAAAATGGCGCAGCAGCTGCAAATGGAAATCCCGTTGCGCTCGACGCGCATGCGCATCGTTGTGCGCGACCCAGTCAAAGTGTTCGCATGCGTTGGTCATCGCGTCACCACTCTCGCTTTGTTGTCCTTGGCTGCCGGCAATTCGACCGCGACTAACCGACTGACGCGGTCAATCTTGGTCCCAAATCTTTTTTCGGTCAGGAATTCGAGTTTAAATCCGGCAGGCACTCGGTCGTCGGGCACAAGCTCGTGGTCACCGTCCGGAGTGCCGGGGCGCAACGATTGGAAAACCAGAATGTCGCGAAACGTGTGGCGTTCGATCTGATATTGTAAGCGATCTCCCACCAGCGTAGTCCGGCCAATTAAAATCGAGGGAATTTTCTCCAACAACCAAGGCATAGTGGATTTGTTAGTGATGATCAGTCGCTCCCCGTCGGGCAATGATGCCACATATCGCTTTTCCCATTCGATTTCGTTGCTGCCCAGAAATGAATAGAGGTGCTCTGCCTGATGTGCGATTCCAACCGTCAAACCGAACATAGCCATGACCAATGTCATTAGTCGGGTAGCGGGAAATCGACGATCCCAGCAGCCTGCAGCAATCACGACCGCAAAGGACAACAATAGATAAAACGGCAGACTCAATCGTGAAGCGATGGGGTCCTCCAAATTTGACCAATAGTAGAAGAGGATAAGGATGGTATTGCTCAAAATCCCAACGCTGATCAGCAACAAGGACATCCGCTCAGCGCTTAGTTCACGCCGCCGCCGGACGATCAAAACCAACCGCCAAGAGAGATATAACAACGACGCCACCCCGAGAATTGTCAGCAGCCATGAATTGGCCAACCTGGCGCTGGTATTAAAAAAGAAACCAACGGCGCTGTGAATATTACCCATTACATATTCCGTGCTGAATCGCGTGTTTTGGTTTTCCTTCAGCTCCCACATCCAGCGTGAATTGGACAAGACCTTGTTTTGCAGCGCAGATGGCAGCAAAAGTAGCGGCGCCATCACTGCCGCCCACGATAAAATGACGGTGCGCGTACGCCACCATCCAAGAGCAATGACGATGGCTACTGGGAGGACATAGATGGCGGATTCATACCGTGTTTGAGCGAGCAACACCGCACCGATGACCAA
This sequence comes from Verrucomicrobiota bacterium, assembly GCA_041691855.1. Taxonomy (GTDB): domain Bacteria; phylum Verrucomicrobiota; class Verrucomicrobiia; order Opitutales; family Opitutaceae; genus Lacunisphaera. The sequence continues at coordinate 16,469 of JBEPTW010000025.1, forward strand.
TGCGGAGAGACTTTCCTCGTTGGGTTGCCGCAGATAAACCGCGCCCAACAAAACGACCGCAAGAATCATGGTTACATTTATCAATTCCATCCCCGAGCCCGTCGCGTTCTGGCTCAATAGTGGCAGTGCCCCAAAAGAGACAATCGCCAGAAATCCTCCTTTCGGGCCGTTCAGCCGCCTACCCAAACAATAAGCCAGCACCAACGCTAAAGGGAAAAGACACGAATTCAGCCAATAGGCGTTTTCGGTGCGATACCCGGTGAGATCGTGAACCAGAGAGATTAAAAACGGGAAAAAATTAGGCCGTTTATCGAGATAACTATCGGTTGAAATAAAATCCCCGAGCAGATTGTAACCTCGCACCATGGTCGCTGCGTCCCGATAATAGTGCATATTGTAAGCCGTGGATTGCAGGACATATTCGTCGTAAAGGATTTTGCTACGAAAAGGCTCGGCACTAAATGCCGCGATCGAGAGTAATCCGATCACAAGGCCCGCCCCCCAGGTTTCCCGCCGGCTACTTTTTTCGCCCGACGGTCGCGACCGCCAAACCGACCAAAGGGTTTTCATCCACCACGCAAAAGTGATGAACATGAAATAGTAGCCAAAACGTTTCACCAAGGTTCCTGAGGCGATTACGCCCAAGCCTATGAACCCCCAATATACCGCCGCGACCGCAGATAACCCAAAGCAAGCCAGCCTAAAGTCAGAACGCTTCTGGATTTGATTGAAAACCTGGTCCACAAAAAAAGGGAAGCAACTAGGGTAGTCGCTGGATAAAATTATTCATGTATTGCAGCCGAATCTTTTCCCGCTCTTCCGGACTATTTTTTTCCAGCGGGACGGGTTGAGGGTTCGGTAACACGGTAGGCCCTTCCCGGATTGAGATCACCTTGCTGATGCGACTGACCGTAAATGGAGTAAACCGACGTTCCCACACCGTTTCCAACTGGTAGTCCGGCCCCAAATCATCGTCGTTCGGAATGGACTCGCGACCGGTGTTTGGATCCACCGTCAGCCGCTGGAATACATAGATGCTCGAAAAAATATGGTTTCTGAAATTGAAAATAATATTCCCCTTTTGTCTGACGGCCTGCTGCACGGTTGTGCCGGAGACCAGATGCGTAATCCAGATCAGACAGTCATTGTCGATGAAGAGGTAATCTTTTTCAGGATGCTTTGCGATGAACTCCCGCCTCCACTCCATTTCGCGCCCAACATAGTATTGCAGGGTGTAGCTGTGCCGCGCCATGGCGGGAACCGAGAAGGCAAAAAAACCACCTCCCACCATAACTGCCAAAATTCGCCAGATTTTTCCCGACCGGTTCATTTCGGATCCGACGGCAACAATCGCTATAACTAATGTCAAATTAAGCGGGAGGCTCAAACGACGAATAACCGGATCGTCAAATTTTCCCCAGAAATAACAAGCCAAGAGCAACGCATGGGCACCAAATCCAAGGGAAAAGATCGCCAATGCTGCCCACGCCGGCTGTGCGCTTCGAAGTCGGGCAAGGGTTTTGGCGACGAGCAGAACGAAAAACGGCAAAGCCACAAAGCCTAGAGCGGAGAGGACAAGCGAGTTGGATTGCTCGCCGTTGGTGCTGAAGAAAAAATTTAACCCATGAGCGATATTTTCGGGGATGTACGACAGGGAAAATGGCGTGTCGTAACCGGGCCGACTTGCCATTTCCCATGCTGAAGTTCTCATGCTGAAGACTTTGTGGTGAAATGCATACATCAGCAGAAGAAATGGAGCCGTGAGAACTATCCACGTTAGACGGAGCTGGCGCTCCTTCCACCACACCCAAACCATCATCAAGGCAACTGGAAGCAGGAACAGCACTGATTCGTACCGGGTTTGGGCCAGCAGGATGGACGAAAGGACCATGGCGTTGAGCGAATCTCCATCGCGTAACTTTAGGTACCGCATACCGAGCAGCAGGGTGCTCAATATCATTACAAGATTCAGCAGTTCGAATCCCCCACCGGTCGCGTTTTGGGCCAGCAAAGGCAAACTTGTCAACAAGAGCACCGCGACTGCGCCGGCTCCACGTCCACTAATTTTGCACCCAGTCACGTAAGTGAGTGCCAATAATAAAAAGGTCAGCGCCGAATTAAGCACAAAAACATTTCCCGGACGATATCCAGTCACGTCGTGCAAAACTGAAACCAAGAACGGTTGAAAAAGAGGACGCTTGTCGATCTCCCCCGCCACGATTTGAAAAGCTCCTTGAATGTCATTACCGCGCATAGGAACCAGAGCCGACCGATCAAAGTGCATGCTCATCGACGTTCCAAGCAACATGACTTCGTCCATCAAAATCTTAAAGCCGTACGTCTCGTGGACAAGGAGCAGAATGCCGCATCCGACAATCAAAACGAGTGGCCAATGTGGCTTTTCGCGCCAGCGAGACAGGATTTCACGAGACGGCACAAATAGTCTGATAAGCGACCGAGCAAAAAGGAGGGTCGTCAAAAGCATGACCCAGTATCCGCCATGAATAACAATTTGGAGGGCGAGGTCAGAAGAGATTGAGAAAAATGCGAGAACGATGGCCAGCGCTCCGTTGAGCAGGAGTAGGGTAAATCGACGATCCATTGAAAAAGACTAGGAAGATGATGTTGGGGCGTTCCTTTGCACTGAGAGCCCTGATTCGCTGGGTTGCTCCAAGCATCCTATAGCTGGAATGGGGTCTGCCAGGTATTTCCGACGATATTCAAAAGAAAAGCCGCCTCACACAAGAGGCGGCTTTAAATAGTCACAGTTGAGACACTGAACGATTACGGCGAATAGGTGATCGTGCGGGCATTTGCCACATTCGTAATCGTGATCGTAATACCCTGCGTGTAAGCCGTAGGGTAGGTTTCTTTAGCAACCGTATTGAGTGCCTTCACATAATTGGTTGCTCCCACGAGATCCTTAGGATCAGCATACGAAGCACCCGCTTCGAGATAGTACTGGTCAGCAGCCGCGGACATCTGGCGGGCGTTATTGAGAACGGCTTTGTCTTGCGACGCCGTGCGAACTTTTTGGAACGCGGGGATAGCCATCGCAGCCAAGAGGCCGATGATGACCACGACAATCATGATTTCGACGAGGGTGAAGCCCTTGTTGGAACGTGTATTCATTTTAGGTAGGATTATTATAGGATTATTATTCACAACCCGGAGAAATCCGGGCGACACCATCTGAAGGGGGAGGTGCCATTGGTTCAAGTGCCATTCCAGCAAGCAAAATCTGTTTTTACAAGCGGAAATTACACTCGGTCTGCTCTGTTCGTCACTTTACACCAGCGCTTTACCTAAAGAAAAAGCGTCTTCGTTCGTCGGATTTCGTAAATTCGCAGCCGTAACTTTAAGGTAAAAAAACGAGTCAATCGCTGCTGGTAATTGCCGCGCACTCAAAAAAACAAATCGGCCTTCCTCTTCCGAATTGAAACTTACTTGGCGCTCGACGGCAGCTTCACTTCTTCCGCGTCTTTCCACAGTAATTCCATCCGGTATTTTTCCCGATTCTCAGGAGTAAACAGGTGCACCATGACCTCGAACGCGTCGACCACGGCCCATCCACTGGACCTCGTGGTATCCACGCCGAGGATCTTCGCTTTTTGCTCATCGAGTACTCGCTCAACTTCGATTCGCAAAGCGCGCAAATGCGGCTCGGAAGTCCCAGTCGCGAGCACAAGGTAATCCGTGATGCTGGAAAGTTTGCTCACGTCGAGGACGCGCAGGTCCTCAGCCTTCTTGGCGTCAAGCGCCTGCACGATCAATGGGAGCAGTTTGTTCGACGGCTTTTTTTTGCCGGCCGGTTTGGTCGTTTTTGTGACGCTTTTGGCTTTCATCGTGGGTCAGCGATAAAGTTTTTTATCTTCAATATAAGCGATAACTTTCTGCGGGCAGAAATAATTGAGTGAATTGCCTTCCCTTACGCGCCTGCGGAGTTCACTCGAACTGATCTCGATCAAATGTCCGTCGCAGCGGTGCAGTCGCAGGCCGGGAATCTCCGTGTGCGTCTTGGTCGGATGCCCGGGACGCTCGAGAAAGATGAACTCAACCAGCTTGGTTAGTTCGGTAATCTCCTTCCATTGATGCAACAATGGCAGTTGGTCCCCACCGACGATCCAAAATAATTCATCCTTGGGAAACTGCGCCCGGAAATGTCGCGCGGAATCGACCGTGAAGCTCACCCCCCCTTTGCGTAGTTCGTAATCCGATATTTCCAAGCGACGGTCCCATTCGCACGCCGCTTGGAGCATTTTCCACCGGTGTTCCGTGGAGGTTTGCACATCATTTGGTTTTAATGGCGCCTGCGCGGCTGGAACGAGAAAGAGCCGGTCCAGCTTGGTCTGCTCATAGACGTCCTGGGCCGCAATTAAGTGGCCGAAATGCACGGGATCGAAACTTCCGCCGAGAAATCCAATCTTCATAAAGCGCCGCGTAAGTTTTTTCCCGGCGATGGCTGCACGGTTTGAATTGATGAGGCGGTCGGTTTTACCACAGATCCTACCATTCACTGCCCGCGCGAGTTTCGGCAATCCCAAAGGCTCGACTCCCGATGATAGTTTTCTGCCGGAAATTATCCCGCTTGTTTTCCGTTTTGTTCGCCGGCGCGAGGCGCGACCGATTTTCACGGATTCGCTTTAACACTATTACGCAAAGCAAACTGGACGGAAACGTCGGGGGCGTTCATCGATAATGACGATGCCAGTAGAAATTACTCCCTCGCACTACGGTACTCTTCCTGACGGACGCTCGGTCCATCAATTTGTCTTGGCGAATTCCCACGGCGTGCGCGTCGCCCTGCTCGACTACGGTGCGACCCTCACTTCGGTTGCGTTCCCCGATCGCGCCGGGAAAGTTGTCGATGTCACCCATGGCTACGATGATCTCGCGGGCTGGCTCAGTAACAAATCCTACTTCGGGGCAACCGTCGGCCGGTTCGCCAACCGGATCGCGGCGGGGAAATTCTCGCTCGAGGGGAAAACGTACACGCTCGCGACCAACAACGCGCCCGCCGGAATTCCCTGTCATCTTCATGGCGGCGATTCCGGTTTTGATAAAAAACTCTGGAAGGGCCATCCCGTAAAAAAGGACGGTGCCGCTGGCGTCGAATTTCACTTCATCAGCCCCGATGGGGAGGAAGGCTATCCCGGAACTCTTTCCGTAAAAATCACCTATTGGTTGACAGAGCAAAACGGATTGCGAATCGAGTTTCACGCGACGACCGATCAGGCCACGATCGTCAATCTCACTAATCACGTTTACTGGAATCTGACCGACGATCCGAAAACGCCAATTACCGGCCACGAAATTCGGATCGACGCTGACGGAGTCCTGCAAGTCGACCAAGGATTGATTCCAACCGGGACAACCCAACCGGTCAAGGGCACGCCCTTCGACTTCACCCGCAGCGAAGAAATTGGGCGGCGGATCGACGCTGACGATGCCTTGCTCAAAGCCGGCAACGGTTACGATCATTGCTGGGTGTTGCGAGGCCCACCAAGGTTGCGCCTCGCCGCGCACGTCCACGAACCCAGCACGGGACGCATCTTGGAACTGTTTACGGACCAACCCGGCTTGCAGTTGTACACCGGTAATTTCCTTGATGGCACTGTCCACGGGAAAGCTGGCGTCCCCTATCAGTTCCGCACCGCTTTCTGTCTGGAGCCGCAAAAATTTCCCGACTCTCCAAATCACGCCGGCTTTCCGTCCGCAATGCTTCGCCCCGGCGAAACCTATTCTCACGTGATGGAATATCGGTTTTCCGCCAAGTAGGAAAATCCACGGAAATTGGGGCTTCGACCCGAAGTGCGGTCAGGCAAACCCTCAGGCATGAGACCTGAAAGCCCCTGATAGCGGAATTGCTCAAGCAGGAATAGGGTTAGGTTGAATCACTTCTCCCGTGAGGGTCGCAGTTGTCGTGTCACGCCATTGTCAAGTGTGGCCGCTGGCCGGAGTCCCCACAGGTGAATTGGAAATGCAATTCCGCTCAACCCTCTCGACGCCATGAACACACTCACTCTTCCCGCCACAGCTTTGGTCGTCCTGCGCAACGCACACACGCTCATTGGCCACGAACTCCGCGCGCGCGACGGCATTATTGGGAAGGTCGACGATCTTTATTTCGATGATCAAAATTGGCGCCTGCGCTATTTCGTGCTGGAAACCGGCGGATGGTTGAAGAAACGCCGGCGCGTATTGATTTCACCTGAGGCAATCCATGCCCCGGAATGGAATTCGCGAACGCTTCCAGTCGCTCTGACCAAGGATCAAATCCGTGAGAGCCCTTCGCTCGAAGGCGATTTTCCCGTTTCACGCCAATCGGAGAAACTCCTGCGGGAGCACTATGGTTGGCCGCTTTATTGGGGCGCTGCGTTTCCCGGATCGAGTGTGCTCCCGCCATCGGCAGCGCGCGTGGAAACGACCTCGGCGACGATTAAGACAGTCGCGCCAACTGGTGCGCTGGAAGATTCAAACTTGCGGAGCGCCAAAGAGGCCAGCCACTACCGGATTCACGCCAGCGACGGCGAAATCGGCCACGCGACCGATTTCCTGATCGATGACCGGACATGGGATATTCGTTACATCGTGATCGATACCAAAAACTGGCTCCCCGGAAAAAAGGTCGTCGTCTCGCCTTGGTGGATCAGCGAAGTGAAATGGCCCGCTGCCGAAATCAGCGTGGATCTCACAAAGGAGTCGATCGAACACAGTCCTGACTATGATCCGGACCATTCACTGACGACGGACTATCTGGGTAAATTATACGACCACTACGGCCGTCCGTATTCTCACGATCGTGACCCATCGACGTCCATGGCGATGGAAAGTCCCGCCTTTGAAAACGGGTGCGCGATTCCGCGCCGCTACACTCGTTACGGTGAAAACCACCAGCCACCCTTGCTGTTCGAGCGCGTTCCTGCGGCGGCCGTATCCCTGGCATTGTTGGTGGACAATCCCGACGCCGCCAAAGGAACATTCACCCATTGGATCGCGTACAACCTCGATCCCCATTTGAGCGGTCTGGTGGAAAATTCCGATCTCGCCGGCGCGCGGGAGGGATTGAACGATTCCGGGCGAATTGGATACACCGGACCTTTTCCGCCGTCGGGCGAGCACCGGTATTTCTTCCGGCTGTACGCGCTGGATTGCAGACTCGACTTGCCGGGTGATATTCCCCGCGAAGCTTTTCTCGATGCGCTCGCAGGCCATATCATTTCCGAGGCCGAGTATATGGGACGATTCGCAACTCCCGTTCAAGCCAGCCGCCGAAAATAGCCGGCAAAAATTTCAGGCATCGCGAACTTCACCCGGCCCACGACCGCTGCCCGGAATATCTAGATTTGTGGAATCGAACCCGAGCTGCAGTGGTGTTCGAACAGGCGCTTCGCGCAACGCTCCAAAAATTTTTCCGCCGAAGACGACTGCTCGACGATCAAACTATCGTCCATGAACAGCCCCTTCCCACATCGTCCGCATCGCGTGTAGATACTCACCAGTTTGTCGTCAGGCAGGTGCGAAGTGACATCGCCTGTTGCATGAGCTCCCGCCCGCCTGGAGCGGAGCGCAGCTGCGAGATCTGAAATCGTCATCGGTGATTCTTTTTTACACCTCGCGCGCGGAGGTCAATCTTTCCGACTCAGAAAATTCACCCAGATCGCCTATCGCAAGTACCTGAGGTTATTACCCCGATAGCAGAAAGCCTGCTCGAATGTTGAACCGCAAAATTGCCGCGTGCGAACGGATGAAGAATTTCAGTACGACGCGACTTGAGCCGGGAATGTCGCGCAGTTACTCGTAACTTTATGTTCGAATTCAAACGCCTATCAGAAATTGCCGCGGCATTTCTGAAACTGGGATTAATTTCCTTCGGCGGACCGGTCGCTCATCTAAGTTATCTGCGAACGGAATTTGTTACGCGGCGACGGTGGCTCGACGATGAGGCATACGCCGATCTGGTCGCGTTGTGTCAATTTTTGCCCGGGCCGGCCAGCAGCCAAACGGTGTTCGGACTCGGCATGCAACGCGGGGGATTGCCCGGCGCATTGATCGCGTCGGTTTGTTTCACGCTGCCCTCCGCTGTGCTGATGATCGCGTTCGCGTATGGCGTCGCGATGATGGGCGATTTGCACAAAGCCGGTTGGTTACATGGATTGAGATTGGCGGCGGTGGCGGTCGTCGCCCAAGCCGTGTGGGGTATGGGGAAAAAACTCTGTCCGGATCTGCCGCGAATAATTATCGCCGTCGCAGCGACCGTTTTTGTCTTCTTGAATTTAACTTCTCTCAGCCAAGTCGGAGCCATCGCGGCCGGTGCCCTCGCGGGGTGGATATTTTATGGTCGTCGGGAAAAATCGGATGTCCCGAATCCCGCGAACACCCCACCGGCCAGCCATCATTTCTGGGCGGCTCTGAGCTTGATCGCGTACGCAGCACTATTGATTGCATCGCCCGTAATTGCCGCGGGATCCTCAGTGAAGGGCATTCACGTCTTCGACAGTTTTTATCGGGCAGGATCGCTGGTCTTCGGCGGCGGCCACGTCGTGCTGCCATTATTGCGGGCTGAAGTTGTGCCAGCCGGCTGGATTTCCGACGATGCTTTCCTCGCCGGCTACGGAGCGGTCCAAGCCGTACCGGGTCCTCTCTTCACGTTCGCTGCCTATTTGGGTACCATTATTCACGGCAGCCCACATGCTTGGCTCGGTGGCTTCGGTTGTTTGCTCGCGATTTTTCTGCCTGCGTGGTTGTTGGTCGGCGGTGCGTTGCCGTTCTGGCATCTCCTGTTGCGGAAGACGTGGGCTCAAGCTGCCATGCGAGGCGCAAATGCCGCGGTCGTCGGGATTTTATTCGCAGCTCTCTGCAATCCGCTTTGGAAAGAAACCGTTTCCACCGTCGGCGACATCGCGCTGGTTCTGGCCGCCTTTATCTGTCTCGAAATCTGGCACCGGCCGGCCTGGCTGGTAGTCGTGCTGGCGGCCGCAGCCGGCCAGTGGTTTTTTTGATGGCCGCAGCCCGACCAGTCGTATCGCACGGGATTCAAAATCGTGTTTCGAAGCAGACAACCGGTGTCGACCGCCCTTCACGTAATGTTTCCGTAATCTCTACGGTGTTAAACTACAGCAGAATGATCCTCGCCAAGTTTCCAAAATGCACTCGCTGCAACTCCTTTTCGCACGCCGTTGTCGTCCTGCTCTTCGGAATGTTTCCGGCCTTCGCCTGTTCGCAGCCGTTAACTTTGAAATCGGTTCGCGGAGCGGTAGTCGGCGACCACAACCCTCTTCCACAAGCCGGAATTGCGGTCGCCCTCGAACGAAAAGATGCGCATGCCGTCATCGAAAAAACGGTGACCGACGGACAGGGACATTTCCTATTCACCCAAGTACCGGCCGGTGAGTATAGCGTCGTCTATGGTTCCGACGGCAAACAAAGTATGCCGTTTGCCGTTCGGACTGAACGCGAAGCGATCGATTTGGGTGCACTCGAAACTACCAACCCGGCGCTGAAGCTGGACAAGTTCGAGGTGAAAGGAACCCAACAGGAATTCTACAATTCCATTGATCGAAAAATCTACAGCGTCGGTCAGGAAATCCAGAGCGCCACGGGCTCGGCGAGTGATTTATTGCAAAATATTCCTTCCGTCCAGGTGGACATCGATGGAAACGTCAGCCTGCGCGGATCGGACAACGTCACCATTCTGATCGATGGCCGGGCGTCCACCCTCATGGGTAAAAACCGAGCGGATGCCCTGTCGCAATTCCCCGCAAACCAAATCGATAAAATTGAAGTAATCACGAACCCGTCGGCGAAATACAAACCCGACGGCACTGGCGGGATCATCAACATCGTCCTGAAGAAAAAACATGCCGGCGGTTCCTCGACCACTGTAACCGGAAACATCGGCCCAGACAACCGGTACAACTCGGGAATCTCCACGAACTACGCCACCGGAAAATATAATATCTTCGCCAGCTACAGCGTCCGCCAGGACGACCGGTCACGGCAGGCTGGCGATATCCGCACGATCATTGATCCGGTCTCCGGTGTCGCCACCACGCTGAACAAAAAGACCGCGGAGCATGCGCGTCCCTTCACGCGGACGGCGCGTGCGACGGCCGACTACCAACCCGACGAGCACAACAAAATCGGCGCAACCGGCAGCTACAACCACCGCACCTTCAACCGCAGCGCCACCGACCACAACGTCGTCACTGATGCCACCGGCGCGGTCACCAGCGACTACGACCGAACGCGGTATGATCCGGAATTTGAAGACAGCCGCGAATTCGCCGGGACCTACCAGCACACCTTCGCCACTGCGGAACACACCCTGAATCTTGAGTTCAAGTCTTCCACCACCAACGAACAGGAAGACAATCATTACTCCAACATCTATCAAAATCCCGCCCTGCCGACCACCTCCGACAACACCCGCATCCGGCCATCCGATCGCGAGACAGAAGGCATGCTCGAATATGTGCTGCCGATCGACGACCACTCGCGACTGGAGGCAGGCTACACCCGCTCCGAAGAACGCCTCGACACGGATTTCGCCGTCTCCTCATTGGATCCAGCGACCGGCGTTTTCATCAACGATCCGACGAAATCCAATCGCTTCAATTTCAAGCAAACGATCCACGCTTTCTACCTCACGTACGCGCGTACCCTGGGACGATTTGGTTTTCTCGCCGGGTTGCGTCCGGAACAGGCGAAGACGAAATCCCTGCTCGTGAACACCGGTGAAACCATTCCCTCCGACTACTTCCGCGTTTATCCCAGCCTCCACCTTTCCTACAAAACATCCGAACATCAGGAGCTACAACTCAACTACAGCCATCGCGTGCGGCGGCCGGAAAGCGACGACCTGAATCCGTTTCCCGAATACAGCGATCCCTTCACTCTCCGTGCCGGCAATCCGCGTCTCCGCCCCGAGGATATTCACTCGATCGAGGCAGGCTACCAATACCGGGACGACCAAAAGACTTTCGTCGCCACCCTTTATCAACGTTACCTCTACAACGGGTTCACGAACGTGACGCGCGACATCGGAAATTCCGTGTTACTAACCACCCATGAAAATCTCGCGACCAGTCGCTTCACGGGGCTGGAGCTTTCAGCCACCACTGATCTCGGGAAAAAGGTGTCGTTGAATTTCAGCTCCAATACGTACTTCAACTCCATCGATGCTTCCAATCTTGGCTTCACCGGCACGAAGTCCGACATTTCCTGGAGCGCAAAACTCGGGGCCACGGTCCGCCTGCCGAAGGAAATGCTGCTGCAATTCAACACCAACTACACGTCGACCCGTCTCACGCCCCAAGGCTCGCGCCGGCCAACCTACATTGCCAACCTCGGCCTCCGGCGCGAATTTCTACAAAAGAAACTCGCTCTCGTCGTGACCATTTCCGACCTCTTCAATTCACTCAAAGACTCGACCGTCATCAATACCCCTTTGCTCAAGGAAGTCGTTACCCGGCGGCGCAGTTCGCGGATCGTGTACGTCGGCTTCAGCTATAGTTTCGGCCAGCAGTCCAAAAAGAAGGACGATGCCCTAAAATTCGACGAATCAATTTGATCGCCCTCAACTCGTCCCCCAACCCAACCCGTCACATGAAAAATTGCCATCGCCGGTTCGCCGGCTCACTCACAATGGTCGCCGCCAGTCTGATCTTCGCCCCGCTGAGCCACGCGAATGGATCGTATCATCCCCTCCACGAAATCGCGATCGGCGGTGAAGGCGGCTGGGACTATCTCAGCGTCGACGCTGCCAGCCATCGCTTGTATGTAACGCACGGCACCAAGGTCGTCGTGGTCGACACTACCACCGATGCGGTCGTCGGCGAAATCGCCGACACGCCGGGTGTCCACGGTTTCGTCGCCGTGCCCGAGCTCGGCCGGGGCTTTGCCAGCAACGGTCGGGAGAACAAGGCGAGTATCGTCGACCTCAAAACCTTGAAAACGATTTCGAAGGTTGAAACCGGAGCCAACCCCGACGCCATTCTCTACGAACCGGGTCAGCGTGAAGTCTACACCTTCAACGGTCGCGGCCAGTCAGCCACCGTGTTCGAAGCGGCGACCGGCAAAGTTGTCGCCACGATTCCCGTCGGCGGAAAACCCGAGTTCGCCCAGGCCGATGCCGATGCCGGACGCGTCTACGTCAATCTTGAGGATAAAAGCGAAGTCATCGCCATCGACACCAAGACGCATCAAATCGTCAATCATTGGCCCATCGCGCCCGGCGAAGAAGCCACGGGCATGGCCATCGACCTCGCGCATCACCGCCTGATTCTCGGCTGCGGCAATGAAAAAATGATCATCATGGACAATACCAACGGGAAAGTGGTTGCAGTCATCGAGGCCGGCCAAGGCATCGACGCCACGTCATTTGATGCCGGCACTCAACTCGCTTTCGCATCCGCCGGTGGCAGCGGCAATGTCACCATCGCCCACGAGGACACTCCGGATAAATTCTCCGTCACGCAGACGCTCGAAACCGTCCGCAGCGCCCGGACGATGACCCTCGATCCGGTCACGCATAAAATTTATCTGGCCACCGCGCAATTCGAGGCTCAGCCCGCCCCCAGCACTGAAGGCAAACGCGTCCGCCCGAAAATGATTCCGGGCACCTTCAAGGTCCTCGTCTACGGAATGAAATAACTGGTCCGGCGGATTCTTACCGCCGGATTTAGTTATAGCTTTAGCTTCGCTTTCTATTTTTCGCCCGCGGATTCCTCTTGATCGACTCCGAGCACCTTGCCGTTCCCGGCGTCGATTTCCACTTCTGTGACCGAGCCGTGATCACCAACGATCTCAAACGAATACATCAAATTGCCATCTTCGATTTCGAGTTCTGCTTTGATGATTTTCCCGGGAGCCGCCGCCAGGGCCGCATGCATGGCGCTCTCGAAGGAGATTTTAGCCAAAGCGGGCAGCTTGGCGGGTTTGATCTTGCCAGCTGGCCGGATCGAACCGATCGCCGCGACCGGCTCTTCTTTGGCAGAAACGAAGAGAGGCATCGCTACGATGGAGGCCGCAGTGAAGCAGATGAAGCAGAGTCTACGAAGGGTTATTTTCATGATGGTCGTTGGTTGTATTTCGGGTTTCCGACGGGAATTGTCGGGGCATCCCACCGCAGCATCCTACCCGAATGAACATTACCCCATCATTACGTGCGGCCACGTCATCTTCCAGTAACCTTCGATCCCATAACATTCTCGCTCCAATATCCAAGTTCTGACAGCGAACCGCTTGGTTTTTTCACAAACCTTCCCATTTTTCATGCGCATTCTTTTCGTCGAAGATTCCCCCCGCCTGCAGCGATCGGTCGGAATGGCGTTGCGCAAAACCGGCTATGCCGTGGATCTCGCCAGTGATGGTGAGGACGGTCTCTGGCGCGCGCTCTCCAACGACTACGACGTGCTCGTGCTCGACATCATGCTGCCGAAGCGCGACGGGCTTTCACTTCTCACCGAGGTGCGGCGCCAGGGAAAAACGGTTCACGTGTTGCTGTTGACCGCGCGCGACACGGTGATGGACCGCGTGCAGGGACTGCAAACCGGCGCGGACGACTATCTCGTCAAACCATTCGCGCTCGAGGAACTCCTCGCGCGCGTCCAAGCCCTTGGCCGGCGCGCCTATGGCACGAAGCAGTCGAAATTGTCGATCGGCGAACTGGAAATCGACACCGCGGCGCGAACCGTTTTGCGCAAGGAAACTCCCGTCGAACTCACCGCGCGCGAGTATCTGCTCCTCGAATATCTCGCCCGGCGGCGTGGCCAGGTGGTTTCGCGTTCTGAAATCGAAGCCCACATCTACGACGAACAAGTCGATCCGATGAGCAACGTGGTGGATTCGGCGATCTGCAGCCTGCGAAAAAAACTCGGGACCGCGGGCGAGAGCACGCTCATCCACACGCGGCGCGGATTGGGTTACGTGCTGGAGAATAGCGCATCTCCGCCCTCCGTTCCATGATCTCGATTCGCCTCCTCCTCACTCGCCGGCTGCTCGGCACAACTCTCGGTCTGCTGGCCCTCGGCCTCACCGCGTTGCTGGCCGTGGCGTGTTACTCCGTCGTGGATCAATTCGATGTGGCCCTCCGCACCAAAGCGCTCGCGATCAGCACCGTCGCAGTGGTCACGGCGGATTCCGTGCGGGTGGATTTCAGCGATCGTTTTTTGCGCGGCTTCGACGACGAACGTCCACGGGACTTTTTCCAACTGTGGCTCCCCGATGGCACTGTGCTCGCACGCTCCGAGTCCATGGGAAACGCGGAACTGGCCCACCGCGTGGGAACATTCGATTCGCCGGTCTATTTTCTATGCACACTTCCGACCGGTCGTCCCGGGCGGGCGATGGGCTTTGCCTTCAAACCCAAGCAAACCCGCGAAATGACTCGTCCCTTCGAAGTTCAACTCGTCGTCGCGACTGATCGCGAAGAGCTTGACGAAACCCTGATCCAGCTCGGAAGCTTGGCTGCCGGCTGTGCGATTCTTCTCCTCGGAGCAACTCTCTGGGTCGTACCCCGCGTGTTGCGCCATGGATTGGAACCGCTCGAACGGCTCGGCGAACAAGCAAACCGGATCGACGCCAGTTCGTTGACCGCCCGGTTTCCCGCTGCGGATCTGCCGCAGGAATTGCAAGCCATTGGCCACCGTCTCAACGAACTGCTCGCCCGCCTCCAACAATCCTTCGAACGCGAGCGGCGGTTCAGCGCCGACCTCGCGCATGAACTGCGCACGCCCATCGCAGAATTGCGCAGCTTGGCAGAGTGCGCGCTCAAATGGCCGGAATCACGCGATCCAACCACGGATACCGAAGTTCTCGCCATCGCACGGCACATGGAGGGACTTACCACACGCATGCTCGCCCTCGCGCGTGGCGGTACCGACCCCGCCACGGTGCCAACGGAATCTCACCCACTCCTCCCGCTCGTCCAGGAAACGTGGCGACACTTTGTCGTGCGGGCGCAAGCGCACCAACTCGCCATTCATTTCGAACTCACGCCCATTGCCGCAGTCGTCGATCCGGTCCTCTTGCGCTCGATCCTCACCAATCTTTTTGACAATGCGGTGGAGTACGCGCCAGAAGGCGGCGATATCGTGGTGACGCTCGGCAACAGCAATAGCCGGCCGACGATCACGGTAATAAACCGCGCGAAAGATCTGACCCCGGCTGATGTGGCAGTCCTCTTCGATCCATTCTGGCGCAAGGAAGCCTCGCGAAGCGGAGGCCAGCATTTTGGCCTCGGACTTTCACTGGCGCGGACATTTGCTGCAGCGATGAGTTGGACACTGACGGCAACGCTGGATGAGCAACAGCGATTATCCTTCCAACTCACCGGCATCAAATGACACCGTCCGACCAATCTGGACTCGAGTGTTTTTCGCGCACGCTCCGAGTGCTCATTTTTATGCCCCGACTCGCCTCAGACATCCTGACCTCAGCCCGTGCAACGTGGGTGAGAGGGGAAACGAACTGA
>JBEPTW010000026.1:0-31884 GCA_041691855.1 Verrucomicrobiota bacterium
AACGGACCGTGCCTTCGGAGCAACCAACGACTTGGGCTATCTCCGAATGACTGAGACCATCGATTTCGAATAACGTAATCACTGTTCTATGGGGGATAGACAATTTTTGAAGCGCTTCGTTCAATTTTTCCTGAAGCTCTTTAAGATAGGTATCACGGTCGGCTCCTTTTCTTTCGGTCAATTGCTCGAGCATGTGGCCATCGATACCCTCCTCGTTGAGTTTCTCCAAACTAAAGAAAGTACGCAAACGATTCTTACGCAGATGACTAAGCGTCGTATTAAGGGCGATTTTGTAGAGCCAGGTAAAGAAGGAACAGTTTCCCTGGAAACGGTTGATAGATTGGAAAGCCTTGATAAAGGCGTCCTGGGTCAAATCCGCTGCGTCCTCGCGATTGGCGGTGAGATTATAGACCACCCCAAAAAGTCGTTCGCGATATTTCAGGATCAATTGATCGAAAGCCGCCACGTCACCAGCCTGCACGAGTTTCACTACTATGAAATCAGCGTCCGCCTCCTGCAGGCGTTCAGGGGAGGTAATGATGGCCTTGGAGAATACCTTGGACAAATTCATCACACGGAAAGCAGCAGGCTAACTGGCAGCCGGGATCAGGCAAACGTAATTTAGCCTGGCACCGCGGAAGTTTGGAGGGAGGCGACCTGCGCTTTCAACATGCCGCACAATTGAAGCATAAAAGGCACCGGCGCCAAAAACTCGAAGGCAGCAAGATTGTTGGAGGCGACCCGCAATTCCTCATCGATCGCGACCACGACCTTGCCGGCGATACCCAGTTCCGCCATGCGTTGGCGGCTGGCGGCTAAACCTAACGGTTGTCCTCCGCTCAGCGCCCCGGCGATCACGACGCGTTCCGCAGGCGAAACCTGTTCAAGCAATAACATGAGCGGAAGGGTAAGCTTACCCGTGGCGAGATCAGTGCCTAGTGTCTTGCCGATGCGTTGCTCTTCCCCGACAAAGTCCGCGAGATCATCGTAGATTTGATAGGCAATACCCAAATGGTGCCCAAAGCGATCCGCTGCTTGAACGAAATCGTCCCCATGTCCGGCAAGTCTAGCCCCCAAATAACAGGAGACGCGGAAGAGTTCCGCCGTTTTCAAATCGATCATCCGGCGATACTCCGCGAGCGAAATGGTTATATCGCGTCGCCGGAGGGTCTGCATGATCTCGCCGGAGCAAACCTTGCGCGTAGATTCGGAAACCATGCGGCAAACCTCGGTGGTCGGGAATTGGGAGGCGATGTGGAGCGCCTGTGAAAACAACGCATCGCCCAATAACACTGCGGCATCGGGTCCGAATTCGCGCGCTGCCGTCCGGCGATTTCGCCGCAGCTCAGCCCGATCCATGATGTCGTCGTGGACCAAGGTCGCGAGGTGTACCATCTCGACAACACCGGCTGCCCGCACGAGATCGTCGGAAACAACCCCGTCGCCCTGCCATCCACTGATAAACACCATTGTCGGACGCAGGCGTTTGCCAGTGGTATCAAGACAGTAGGCGGCCATGTCACGAATCTCTGGTTCAAAGCATTCCACCTGATGCCGCATGAACTGATCAAGAGCCGCCATTTGCGGACGAACCCGCTCAAACAATTCTTGGAAATCCCCTGACGGGAGGGATGAAGGGGATGAATTCGCGAGGCCAGACATTGATCAAGAACTAGGTGTGTTGGCCCAAATGGCTAACAAATATTGTGCGCTGAATGGAGCCCGAACGTGACGACCTTGGTGTCCGATGCCGCGTGGCCAATTCGCGACCTTCGTTTTAAAAAAACAAAAAAGCCGGCGGAAAATCCGCCGGCCTCGAGAATAACAGATCCGGGAAAAATTACGGCTGCTTCTCTGGAGCAGGAGCCGGCGCGAAAAGATCAGTACCTTTCGGAGCGCGATTGCCCGGCAAGTCTTCATGCGTCATGCCGATGGCCTTGATCATGCGGGGATCGAATACTTCCTCGGGCGCTGCGCCGTCCGAAGTGACCGTCTTCGCCGTGATGAAGATCAAAAGATTGGTCGTTTCATCATCCACGCTCTTCGAAGAGAAGAGGCGACCGAGCAGGGGAATGTCGCCCAAAACCGGCACCTTGGTACCGCCGTGATTCGTCGACGCGGAGATCAGGCCGCCGATGCCCATCGTATAACCGTCCTTCAACGACACCTGAGTTTTGGCCTTGCGGGTAGCGATGATTGGAATGGTGGCGCCATTGAAAGTGGTATCGCCATTGCGCTGGCTGACCTCGGGTTCGAGGGCGAGCTTGATGATACCCTGCGCGTTCACCTGCGGCGTAACCTTCAAGATGATGCCAATCGGCTTGTACGTGAAGCCTGAGACCTCGAACGTACCGCGTTCGGTATTGTAGGTATAGCTCGGAATCGGGAATTCCTGACCAACGTTCAAGACCGCCTCGGTGTTGTTGAGGGTCACCACCGTCGGATTGGAAACAATCTTGGTATTATTCTGAGTCTTGAGCGCGGATACGATGACGTTGAAATCCGAAGCGGAGAACACAGCGGAAGCCAAACGCGAAGTACCATTGGTATTGGTCAAGCTCATCAAGTTGTTAACCGTATCGAACGCCGTTGCCGTGGCTGGAGTAGCAGCCACTCCAGCAATTCCCGGGACGCCAGCCCCGCCGGCAACTGGATCGACCGCAGCGGTTCCAGGGACATAGTTGGCCAAGCCCGTCGAGGCGGTGACCGTCGCTGGCAAACCGGACACGGTGCCAGAGGGCAAACTCACAGTGGAAGTGGCAAATTGGCCGTTGGCCCCGGTAATTGGGGGATTCGTAACGTACGTTACAGTGTTACCGTTGGTGGCTGTCCCGGTCTGGCCGCCATTTTTCATCCAAGTCTGCTTGATATTACCCACCGAAAGCGTCTGTCCCTGAAGCGACGCCCAATTCACACCGATGTTGCGGATGTCACGATCTGTGACTTCGACAAATTTCGATTCGATCATCACCTGATCAGTCGCTTTATCGAGTTGCTCGATAATGTTGCGGATTCGGCCCATACGGGAAGGGCGTTCAGTTATCACCAACGCATTACTCCGCGCATCGATGACGATTTTTCCACCGTTGGCCGCTTCCACCAAACCATCGATCGTCGGCTTGATGTCCGATGCCTTGGCGTTGTTCAAAATGAATACTTCCGTAGTACCAGGTTCCTGCTGGAGCGTCTCGTTGCTGACGATCTTGATGATATTTCCGTCCTCCACGTAGGTGTAATTAATTGGGGCGAGAATATTGTGGAAGATCTGCCGCCAGGTAACGTCGTGCATCTTGATGGTGGTCTTTCCCGTGACCGTATCAGGCACGACAAGATTAAGCTCAAAAAGATCAGCGACGTTGCGCAAGATCGTCTTGATATCCTCATCGGGGAAATCCACCGATAGCGTGTCCTTGTCGCGACCGACTGTCGTCGCCCCGGAGGAGGCGGCCGCAGGCGCAGGAGTAGCCGCAGGGACGGGAGTAGCTGCAGGGGCGGGAGCCGGGACAGCCGCGGGCTGCGGCTGCGCAGCGGGGGCTGCGTCAGTCTGCGCCACCATCGGCAGGGTAAGTGCCGAAGTTAGAAGCGCGGTAAGGATGATGCGTGTGCTCATAGTTCAATCGTTATTTAATAGGCCGGGTAAATTCCTCGCGGTTCAAGCGAAGGGTAAAACTTGTTCGTTCAATAGCGGTGATTTCTAAAGCGTATTCAATTCCTTCAAAGGTAATTGTCAGGTGATCGCCCGCTTTGACCCTCTTTTGACCGAACAACAGGATTGCCTCTCCATCTATCACAAAATTTCCCGACGGCTTTAGGTTCGCAGCGATTCCCTGTAATATATCCCTGTCGCTCTTGGGCGCCACCACGACCGCAGCGGCCACAGGTGCACGGGGACCGGCAATAAGTTCGGCAAATTTCTCCGAGTGGAAAGGGTCGACAGCCGGAGGTGTAACCTCGCGACTCGCCAGAAGTTTTTTCGCTTTATCCAAAACCTCCTGACGTTTGGCGGGGGTCAAAACGACATCCCCTGCCGCGAAGAGGCTGCCCTGCGCCAAAATCAGCGCGCAGCCGGTTACGATAATTCCGATTGTGGAAGATTTCATGGCTGGCCGAGAAGTTCCAAGTTGAGTGTCAGGGTCATCGTATCTTGGGAAGCCCCCTCCCCGCCCGCCAGTTTGGTGAACGTCGCGCTGCTAAAATGGCAAAAATGAGGGCCATTTTCCAACCGGCTCAAGAAGAGCATGATCTTTTTGTAAGGGCCTTGGATCGACACACTGAACGGCACCGGGAGGTAGGCGGCCTTATTGGTTTTCGAAACCCCGTTCGGACGCACGTCCACCAGTTTCACCTCAGTTTCAGTTTCCAATTTATAGAAGTACTGAAGATTGATCCCCAATTGTCCCGACTGTAGCAGTCGACCTTCCATCTCCTTGGTCGCGGTCTGAATGGCCTTCACTTGCTCCGCCAGATTCTTCGACGCACTAACATTCGCTACGATCTTCGCGGCCTGGGCAGACTTGGCGTCGTAATCCGCCTGGTCCGCGTCAACCACGTCGCTGCGAAAATAGAGCAACGCACCCAAAATGAGGCAAAGCAATCCGCAGGCAAAACCCACGGGCTGTTTCTTGAAGGAGGCAGTAATATCGGCTGCGGTCATTATTTGGCCCCCTCCGGTTTTTCTTTCAACGAAATCTCAAACGACAACGTACCGGTTGCACCATCCGGGGCGATCCGTTCCAAGGTGATCGCGTCAAAGACTTTCTTTAAACGGGGATTAGCGCGCAATGTGTCGACATAAACCGAAGCACTGCCACTGGCCTTGTCGCGAGTCCCTGCGACGAGACCGCGAAGGGTATACGACCGGCTTCTTGCATCCGACAGTCTCGCATCAACCGACTCGATGGATATCTCCGCGGGCAACGTATTGCCGAGAATCTCGATAAATCCGGTGATCGAAGTCGAGCTGTGGACAAAATTTACCGCCACATCCAGTTTCTTTTCCTCATCGTCGAAGACTTGGGTCAAGCGAAGCGCTTCTTTATTTTGGCGGGAATTGGTGTCGATCTGATGTTCAGCATCGGCGATTTGCTGCTCAAGGGTTCGAATATGAAACTCGCGGTATCCGAGCCACATTAGCAGCGCCAATGTTGTCGCGATCGCCGCCGCATTGATAAAGAAAGTCGTGCGGACGACCTTGGTGTCGGGCAATCGCTCGACATTGCGGAAATCTGGATGCCAAAGCGGATCGACGTCCGCCTGCTCGTCATTTTTTTTCGACAGCGATAGCATTTTCGTAGGAAGCGATCAGGGAGAAAAGCCCCATCCAGCCTTTATCAGGTGGATTGGGCGTCACGCTTTCACCCAGTTTGATATTCATTGACTCAAGCCAGGGCATCATTTCGACACTCAACTGCGGCACGCCCAAGGCAGTCGCCATGGTCGCTGCAATCCAGCTAAGATTGCCGGGAAGCTGCGTGCAAAACACCTGTCCGATGGATTGCCCGGTCTGCACTTCGTAAAAACCGATCATCGACTGCAATTCTTTAAGAAGCTTCTTCACGAGCGTCCCTCCCATGCTCGTGAAATCGAATGTATTCGAGTAAAACAACTTCATCGCCGACTCCTGATCCTTAAGACCGAGCTCCTTCTGCACGACCGGAATCATGGATGCGACGCCACTCGCAATCGATCGCGAGATATCAACCCCATCGGCACTGACAATATAGCTCTGAGTCGACTCATCGCCCATCTCCAAAACCAGCACGGAAGATTTGCTCTGCTTGAATTTTAAATAACTCACCAATCCGCCCAACGTGGCTAGCGTGCCCAACTCAAGACGTTCGGGATAGATGCCATAACTCAATAGCTTGTCCTGAATCCCGGTCACATCGTCGACCGGCATTCCACAAAAAATCGCCTCTTTTTGAGAAGCCTTAATCGTATCATACGGACTGCCATCGCTTGAATTCAGTACCTTCAGCGAATATTTGTCGGGTTCGATCCGGAATTGCTGCGTATAAATTTCGTTGAAGTAGGTCGGCTCCTTGACGCGCTTCAAATCGAGCGTCTGCCGGCGAACAATCCGTTTGGTAGGATATACACCGCAGATCGATGATGCTAAACCTGTCGCCCCTTTGCCATCGGACGACTTCACCCATTCAAT
Source organism: Verrucomicrobiota bacterium (assembly GCA_041691855.1). GTDB lineage: Bacteria > Verrucomicrobiota > Verrucomicrobiia > Opitutales > Opitutaceae > Lacunisphaera. The sequence continues at coordinate 6,161 of JBEPTW010000026.1, forward strand.
AAGTCCTTCCACGTCCTTTGCTGGCAATTCCCTCACTTCCTCGATAAGTAGTGCCCCCTCTAACTCGACAAACCGGGCGGCCAACGTCGTCTGTTCACCCAGTTCCACGCAAAAGCGCTTGGATTTTTTCGCGAAGAACATGCTCGGCTGGTGGGGTGTGGGTGAGTTGTAAAGTGAGCCTGCCCAAGGGTAGGCAAAATGTCCATCGGTCCAAACCGCGGACAATTTACAGGAAAGATCGATACGAGTTTGGGTTGATCTTTACAAGTCGAAACCAGTACAGAGTCTCTCGTCTCCAATACTTTCCCGATTTTTTACAATCACAGTCTAACGCCAATCGATGGCAAAAAAAACCCGCCTGATCTTTCGATCGGCGGGTTCGGAAAGTGCGTTCGAGTATTCGCAGCAGATTATTTCTGCCAAGTACGCTTCTTGTGGCGATTCGCTTTGAGGCGTTTGCGGCGTTTGTGTTTCGACATCTTCAGACGTCGTTTCTTCTTAAGATTTCCCATGGTAAAATAGTTTGTGAAGGGTCAACGTGCAACTCGGCTGGCATCGTGTAAAGCGTGAATTTTATGATCTCATCGGAAGCTCGATCAAGGCGGGAATCATAACAAGCGCCAGCGAACACCTCACTACCCGTGGCGATAATCCGGTTAGCAGCCCCGCCACGCGGCGATAGAGGTCGATCTGCATCGCATGCTTCGCGACTAACGCCGCCGGTCCAGCGTCCGGAATACGATCCGTCTTGAAATCGATCACCCAAGCCGCCCGGGCGCGATTGTCCGCGCCATATTCCACCACAACCCGGTCGAATACGCCGGTGAGCCACACTCCGTCCAATACAACTTCAAAGGCTTTCTCGCGCCACACTTCCACGCGGAGAGACGATTCCGGTCGCTGCCATACAGGCGCCAGTTCAGTCGACCGCAGACTGGCAACCGCTGCCGCAATCGCCTCCTCGCTCGTTTCCCCGTTTCGCCATTTTTTCTCCCATCTGGTAACGTCGCCACCCTCGAGCCACTCAACCTCCGCCAACAGTTCATGAACTTGCGCCCCGAAACTCGCCGCCCCGCCCTGAGTTTGGGTAAATAACTTTTCCAAGCTGATCGTGCCTTGCGCGCCATCCGACGGCCGGCGGGCCGGATGGCGAATCGCTGCCTGCGTGCCCGCGCCGTCGAGCACTTCAATTTCATGCGTGATCTCTTCTTCAACTGCTGCGGGCTTCAACGATCGATGCCATTCCGGATCGCCTGCCGACCACGATCCCGAAAGCGTCAACGTGCCCACGCGAACCGGCGCAGCATCATCGCCCAGCGTTTCGGTCAGCACTTTGGGATAGTTAATCGATTTCGAATCGCCCACCGGCTCGATGATCGCGTACATCGCCCGTTTGGCTCGAGTCAGCGCAACATAGAGCAGCGACAGCGCTTCATATCCGGCTTCGTTTTCCGCGTCCGCCACGTGGCCGGACAAGACCGAATCGCCCGCCCGGAAAAGATCGTTGGGCATATCAAGCACCCACTCCACCCCGCCGTCGCGCTGCTTTTGCATCGCCAAACCTTGGCGTCGTTGCGCGAGTTTGTTTCCTTCCAAATCAGGCAGCAACACCACGTCGAAGCCCAAGCCCTTCGATTTGTGGATCGTCATCACCCGAACCACCGCAGAACTCTCGGCGTCGCGCACCGTGTACCTTTCCATGAACGCAATAAATTCCGCCACGTCCCGACTGCTACTCTCATCGAAAATTCGTGCAGCTTCCATCAACTGCCGCGCCCGCAACCGGCTGAAACTATCTTCGCGGTCCACACTCTCTTCCACGGTGCGCCACCACGATTCAATCGTCCGCTCAAATCCCCCCGCGTGAATTTGCCCGAGCACCCTTTCCGCGAGGCGTGACGGGGTTTCAATCCCTCGATTGCGCATGGCCGAGCCGAGCGGCGTCATTTGCAGATGCTCCCACGCCAGCGTGTCGCCCGGATGCGCCGCCGCCTGCATCATCGCCAGCACCGCAGTTCCGACGGGATTGTCGGTACACACATGAAGATCCGACTCAGCCAGCGCCGGAATACCCGCTTTTCTGAGAAAATCGGCGATCTCGGCCGCGACCGAATTTTTCCGGACCAGCACCGCGCACGTCAGTCCGCGCTCGAGCGGACCAATCTCCACCAACAATTCGAGCAACCGCTGCCGGCGCATCGCCTCGTCGTCCGCGAAAAGCAACGCGGCCTGACCCGTTCGTTCGGGCACGGCGGAATGGTGGTCGTTCCATTCGCGATTCCAAGCGTCGGCCACTTGCTTGGAAAATAATTCGGCAATGACCGCATGATCGCCGAAAACGGTATTCACCATTTCGATCAGTGCGGGTCCAGAGCGCCACGAATCAACCAGCTTCCCTTCGGCAATAGTTCCGGGAGCCATCTCGTTGTAGTGATCGAGAATATCCTGAAAAAGCCGCGGGTCGCCCTCGCGCCACGTAAAAATCGCCTGCTTCACGTCGCCGACGCAGAAAAAACTCCGCTCGCCGGACGGATCCTGCACCGCCTCATCCACCAAATTGCGCAACACACTCCACTGTCCGACGCTGGTGTCCTGAAACTCGTCCAACAACCAGTGATCGATCTCCGCATCCAATCGGTAGTCGATGAACAGTCGTCCGCTGCCGGCCATCGCCTCACCGGTGAGTACGGGAGCGCGACCGGGCAAGAGAAGCCGTTGCACGTCGGCAAAGGTGAGTTTTCCCGCCCGACGCACTTCGTCATCGTACGTTGATTCGTAGCTGCGCAACACCGCATGAATTCCGCGGGTGGTCTCCAACCGGCGCAGCAATTCGCCGCCCACCACCTGCGTCACGATCGCCGCCAGCGCCACACACGCGGGACCATTTAAATCCTGCTTTTTTTTATCAAACGCCAGCACGGCACTTTCACGCACGAGATCATCCCAAGTCGTCAGCGCCTTCTCCACGACAAAGGACAACGCTCGCGGCACCGGCGCACCGGGTCGCCACGTTTCTACCGCTTCGAAAAAATCCAGCCAGCGCCCGCGTTGTTTTTCGGCCTGACCACTTTCGTCCAGCCAACGCCGGAGCACGCTGATCCCCGCGCGTGCGTCTGACTTGACGCCCAACCAGCGATTTCCCTCGGGCCAGATTTTATTTTCGTTTCCCCACAGCAACGCGTCGGGCGCACTGAGATATTTCTCCTGAAAATCATCAAGGAACGCGTCGAGTTGCGCGCCCAACCGCTTTTCTTCCCGGCCAAACGTCGCGCGTTTAAACGCCTCGGCAAATTCCTTTTGCGCGTCGTCCAGTTCACCGCGATGCGCAAACAGCTGCCGCAGCACCCGCGCTCGTTCCCTTCGCACACTGTGCTCTTCCAACAACTCGAACTGACCAGTCAATCCCAGCTCCAGTGGGAAACTGCGCGCGATCCGGGCGAAAAACCCATCGAGCGTGCCGAGCCGTAGCGCGGGCATGGCATCGACGACTCTCCGCAACAGTCGCAAAAATTCCGCCGACGTCCAATCGGGGATGCCGATCTCGCCCGCCAGTTTCTTCGCTTCGGCTGGCTTGCTTGCGGCCCGCGCCAGCTTGTTGAGGATTTCGTCGAAAAATTCTCCCGCCGCCTTGCGCGTAAACGTCAGCGCCACGATCCGCTGCGGCGGCGCACCATGCGCCAGCAAGGCGACAAATCGATTCGTCAACGCATACGTTTTTCCGGAGCCCGCCGAAGCGCGGATCATCACATGACGCGCGGGATTCATGGCGACACCTCCCAATCGACACTGGCGGCGACGCCGTGCTGAAAGAACGCCGCAAAATCGTCGCGCTCCGCCTTCACCTTTTCATTTGGCGGCCAGAAAACGCCGGCTTTGATCGACGCGCAAATTCCCCGCGCACAACGCATCGCGGATTCCTGTAATTCCAGCGAAAAATTCTCCCATGACTGCAGGCCCGTTTCACTCGCGGCCTTGGGCAAATTAAAATAAGCGCAAGCGATGTCCGGTCCGAATTCGGCCGCGAGCGCGTCGCGATACAACGGCAGTTGCAAATCCACCCAGACACGCTCGCGATCATCCACCGTGATGCGCGCCCAATCGGAAGATGTTTCCTCCGCGTGAATCGAACGCAAATGCGCCTCGCGCGGGGCAATCGCCGTGTCCGACGTCTTGTAATCGAGCACGCGCACCTGACCGGTCTTTTCGTTGCGTTCGATCCGGTCGATGCGCCCGCGGATGACGATCCCTTCGCACGGGATTTCAATTTTTCGCTCCACCGCGATGATGACCCAGCCGTCCGCGCGTGCGCGGGCTTGAACTTCCGCCGCCTTCGCCAACCGTTGCCGAGCCGACTCGATCTGGATCAACAGCGGCAACGAAAGTGCCACGCCGTACCTATCCCGCGCCAAGCGGTCAAATTCGCTCAGTAGAAAATTTTTCAACGTCGGCTCGTCCGCGCAGTCGCGCATCGCCGGGCCCGCAAGCCCTTCGAGCGCGCCGTGGCACAACGTCCCGAAATCAAACGCATCGAGTTCGTTTTTCGCCGGATCGATCGCATTCATCTTTAACACGTGCCGGAGATAAAATCGAAACGGACATTCAAGCCACGCCTTCAAGCCCGTCACCGCCACGCGCGTCGGCGGACTCTCTTTTCGCGGTTTCAATCGCCAGGCCCGGCGCCAGGAAATCGGTTGCTCATTTTTTTCTGGAGTTCGAAAAAGAAACGCGACGCGCGCGGGCAGATTATCGTCCGGACATCGCAACAAAAGTCGCGATGGACGCAGCGGTTCGCCGGCGAGCGAATTTTTTCCAAAAAACAAATCGAGCCTGCCGCCACTTTCGCGGGACGACGCCAGCGCCTGCAGCAAATACGCGTCGCGGGCAAACCGCGCTGGATTGGTCTTGAGTCCAAGCCGCGCCCGCAGCGATTCGGGCAAAAACGCGTCGCCGATCACCGCTTCCGGCACACGACCATCATTCAATCCGGCGACCATCAAGTGTGGTGCATTTTCCCACGCGAGTTCCAGCCAGCCCTGCAATTCCAACGCTCCTTCCGATTTCTCGGCAGTCCATGCGCTGTCGCCGAATGTCCGCAATGCCAGCTCCCACCAGTCGGCCGATTGCAGATTCCCAAATCGCTCCCTCGCCTCCGCGCACGCGCGCAAGGTCTCCATCCAGACCGTCGCCGCGCTCTCGAAACGACTGCTTTCTTCGGTCTTCAAATCGATATTCCGCCCGCGATAGATTTCGGCCAACACGGCGGTTGCGCCTTTCTCAAAATCATTTTCCCGCAGCTTTTCCCGCAACGCATCCATCGCGCGGAGTCCGTTGATCACTTCCAGTTTATGGCCCGGTTTCGACGCTTGTTGCAGGGCGCTCGCGAGGTCGGCGGCAAGATGATTGGCGCGCAATCGATCCAATCCATCCAGCCAATCTTTAACCGAAAACGTTCCCCCGGATTTCTGCTCCAAATAAAAAATAAAATCGGGACAACGTCCCAGCGCCTCGACATTCGAAAAAGCCGGCTCGCGCATCAAGTCCGCCAGCGCTGAAAGCAACTGATACAGCCCTTCCTGTCGCAACGGCGTGCCTTCGGGATTAAACACGGGAATGCGCAGCCGTTCCAAAGCACCCTCGAGTGGCGGCAGGATTTCGGGATCGGCAATACCAAAGGCCACCCATCCTTCGCGTTGCTCGTACTGCCCCGCGATCTCCGCGAGACGATCGGCTTGCGTCACCGGATCGGCGCAAACGTGCACCCGTGATTCAAATTTCTCCAAACGCAGTTCCCGTCGTTCCCACTGTTCTGCAATCGGCCGGCCCCATGCGTCGAAATTATCTTTTTCATCGGGCGACGCAAAAACCACCACGACAATCGGAATCGACGCGGCATGCGTTTCCAACGCGACCAACGCCAGCGGCAACGGGTCGGGCACCGCCAGCACCACGATGCGGTCGATGTCGGTCAGCCACGGCTTGCCGGCGGCGGCGATACGCGCGGTTTTTTCGTCGATCAACCCTGCGCGAGCGAGCACCGCATCGTGACGAAATTCCAATTCGCGCAATTGTTGCCACCGCGGACGCTCCGCAAAACTCTCGTCTGTATTTGCCACTACATCGGCGATCCTCAGTCCGCCTTCCGCCAGGTTGGTTTGCAATCCGCTGAACTCCTGTGCGAGCCGGAGCGTCCAGGAGAAATTGCGCAGTGGTGGATCGACTGGGAAAACCTCGCGAAATTCATCCAAAGGCAAATCGCGGAAGACCGCACACCAAGCCAAAAGTGAATCGAGCCGTGACGCGACGGTCGCGTCCATCTGCGAGCTCAACAGCGCATCGGGGGTCATCACACGCGGCGCAAATACGCCCTGGACGCGTTTCGCCGCGTGCGCCGCGAGCGTTTCGCGCAAGCGACGCCCGGCTTGTTTCGTCGGCACGATCACCAGAATGCGTGAAAAATCGAGCGGCCCTTTTCCGTCCCAGTCACCGGCCAGAAATTCCGCCGCTTGCGGCAAAAGCGGACGCGCCCAAGTCAAAAAATGTCGGCGGTCGGGTTCGGGCGGAGTCACGCGAACAACTTTCCGTTCGATCGTTCCGCCGGCAAGCCCAGAGCCACGCTGAGGTCCAAAAACAAAAAGCCCCGTGCTTGGAATAGCGCGGGGCGGAGTGGGAGAAAAGAAGGCTTACTTTTTCTCGGCGAAAACAAGTTTCGCGTGACGGGATTTGCGATTCGAAGCAGCGTTGCGATGAATCACCTTGCTCTTGACCGCCTTGTCGAGGGCGGAGCTGTAAGCGATGGCGGCAGCGCGGGACGCTTCGGCATCGGTACCCGCGGCGGCCTTGGTGACGGCTTTGCCGAGGCTCTTCAAACGGGTCTTGATGGCCTGATTACGGGCCGCATTGCGGGTGGATTTACGGGCGGCTTTGATCGCTGACTTGGTATTGGCCATGGGTCTTAAATAGTTTGGAAAGGGCTAAAACTCAGAGCTGAGGCGGTGAGTCAAGGGAGAATTCCGGCCGCGCCTGTAACCGGCCGCCCAAAAAGCCGGCGCTACGGCAGTCGGAAGACTGACAGTGGTGGAAAAAATCTTAGTTTTGGGGCCGATAAGCCGGATCCTGTCCACCACACGATTAATGCGGCGTGATCTTCATTTCTCTCAGATTACCCGAAGGCAATCCGCCCCCCTGTTGCTGCACTTTCGTGAAACACAGCGGGATGCGACTAACCCGGGACTATCCGACGGGCCGCCGAGTCCCCTATTTAGTCTTGCACCGGATTGGGTTTTTCGTGCCGCCGTCATTGCTTTCGGCGCGGTGGGCTCTTACCCCACCTTTTCACCCTTACCCTGAGCGAGCCGCCTTTCGGCGAGTCGCACCGGGCGGTATATTCTCTGTGACACTGTCCGTCAAAGCGCCTTGAAGCGCCTTGCCCCCTCTTTCAGGGGGAATCCTGCCCTATGGTGTCCGGACTTTCCTCTCCTGTTCAAAGAACGCGGAGCGAAGATCTGGCCCCAAAACTAAGGCAACCAATAGACAATGCGCCCGCATTGGTCGCAAGTGGTAACTTGTTCTAATTTTCGGGCCTCCAGCTCGACGTTGGCCGAAACCTTCAGATGACATCCGCTGCAACGCGCTCCACTCACCGACACGCAGACGGGATGGCCGGGTTTGATGGCGATTCGATCGAAAATTTTCAGCTGCTGGACCGGTACTCCTTCCCGCGCCTCCGCCACCGTGTCCTGCGCTTCCTTCACATCGGTGCGCAAGTGCGTTTCGCGCTCTTTCAAGTTCGCGATCTTGGTCTCGTGACCCTTGATATTCTGCTTCAACTCAGATTCGGCGGCCACAAATCGTTTCCTCGCCTCATCGATGGAAAGCATGATTCCGATTTCCTGCTCTTCCAACTTACCCACGCCGGCCTGCGTGGTCTCGATCTCGTGGGTGAGCGCCTGATACTCGTCATTTTTGCGCACTTGGGCCTGTTGAGTCTTGTATTTGCCGATCTTTTCTTCGGCGCTGCCAATCTCCATCTCCAGCTGCTTCTTTTTCGATTCCAAGCCATGCCATTCAGCCTTGGCGGCTTCAATGGCGCCTTTCTCAGATGCAATTTTCCCTTCAATCACCGCGATTTCACGCGGCACGGCGGAAAGTTGATGCTCGAAGGCGAGTCGTTTGCGGTCGCGTTCCTGTAAAACAAGCAATTTTTCCAGACTAATGGCAACCATGTTGGCGCCACTGTGCAACGCGACCGGACGCGGTCAAACGAAACCATCTTCAGCAAACCAAACCGCGCAAATTTTCCCATCTCCATCCAGTGAAAATCCTCATCTCCCTCATCCCAAAAAACAGCGCTTAAATCCATTCATTTTCATCTATTTTTAATTACTCATCTCCAGTGATTTAAAATATAGTGCTCTCTCAAAAAAATACCCCGGTTTTTAAGGAAAAAAACGTTGTGAGTTACGGCGTTTTCCTAGATATTTTCGGTTCACTTTTACTCTCTAAATGTCCAATTCCGAAGAAGCTGATCAACAAGCAAAAAATCAAGCGGGCGCTGACGCCTACGACGCCTCAAAACTGGGCAAATTAGAAGGGCTTGAAGCCGTGCGCAAAAAGCCCGGCATGTACATCGGCGGCACGGACGAACGTGCGCTTCACCACTGCGTTTCCGAGGTTCTCGACAACTCGGTGGACGAACATCTCGCAGGCTTCTGCACCCGCATCGAAGTAAACATCCACGTCGACGGCTCGATCAGTATTCGCGACAACGGCCGCGGCATCCCGGTCGACATCCACCCGATTTATAAAATTCCGGGCGTGGAAATGGTGCTCACCACTCTGCACTCCGGCGGGAAATATGGTCAGGGTGGTTATAAGTTTTCCGGCGGCACCCACGGCGTCGGCGCGAAATGTGTTAATGCCGTCTCCGAATGGTTCGAGGTCGAGGTCTCGCGCGGCGGTCAGGTGCATCACATGAAATTCGAGCGCGGCAAGACCATGCAAAAACTTGAAGTGATCGGCAAAGCGAGCAGCACCGGCACGTACATCACCTTCAAACCCGACTCCGAGATCTTCAAGGAAACGACGGTTTTCCAAAGCGGCCGCATCAGCCAGCGCCTGCGCGAACTCGCCTTCCTGAATTCCGGCCTGCAAATCGTCTTCACCGACGAACGTCCTTCCGATCCGAAACCCGAAATCTATTACTACAAAGACGGCGTCGAGGAATTCGTTAAACAGATCAACACCGGCAAAACGCCGATCCATCCGAAGCCAATCCGCATCCTCAAGGAAACGACCGTGACGCTCGACGATAAGCCCGCCGAGGTTCACGCCGAAATCGTCATCCAGTACAACGACACCTACAACGATCAGGTTCTCTGTTACACGAACACGATTCATAATCCCGACGGTGGCACCCATCTTTCCGGTTTCCGCAGCGCCCTGACGCGCGCGATCAACCAGTTCGCCAAATCGAATAATATCCTCAAAGACAAGGATCCCCAGATCACCGGCGACGATGTTCGCGAAGGTCTCGCCGCGGTGATTTCGATCAAGCACAGCGACCCGAAGTTTGAATCGCAGACGAAGGTAAAACTGCTTTCGCCCGAGGTGGAAGGCATCGTCGGCTCCGTTTGCTACGAAGGACTCGGTTTCTTTTTCGAAGCCAATCCCGGCGTCGCAAAAAAGATCATCGATAAATCCCTCAACGCCGCCCGCGCCCGCGAAGCCGCGCGCAAAGCCCGCGAAACCGTGCGCAAAGGCGCCCTCTCCAGCGGTGGTCTGCCCGGCAAACTCGCCGACTGTTCCGAGCGCGATCCAGCGCTGACCGAACTCTACATCGTCGAGGGTGATTCCGCCGGCGGTTCCGCCAAACAGGGTCGCGACCGCATGTTCCAGGCGATTCTTCCGCTACGCGGCAAGTTGATCAACACCGAGAAGGCCCGCCTCGATAAAGTGCTTTCCAACGAGGAAATTCGAACCCTCATCACCGCCTGCGGCACAGGCATTGGCGAGGGCGACGAATCAGTCGGCGGCTTCAACGCCGCGAAGGCCCGCTACCACAAGATCATCATCATGACGGACGCCGACGTGGACGGCTCCCACATCCGCACGCTGCTGCTGACATTCCTTTACCGGCAGATGAAAGGCCTGATCGAGCGCGGCTACGTCTACATCGCCCAGCCGCCGCTCTACAAAATTAAGCGCAAGAAGCGCGAGCAGTACGTCGACAACGACGACCAGCTCAACCGCATCCTGCTTGAACTCGGCTCCGAAGACATCGTCCTCAAGCGCGAATCCGACAGCCATATTTTCGCGCCCGCGCAAGTGGAGCAGATCGTCGAAAATCTTTCCGTCCTCGAAAAACTCGGCGGCGGCGTCACGCGCTATGGTGCCGCGCTCGCCGAATATCTCGACCAGCACGATCCGGCGACTCTCGCGCTGCCCCGTTACGTGGCCCGCATTCGCCAGGGTAACAAGGAGAGCCACGAATTTCTGAAGGACGAAGCCGCCCGCGCCAAATTTCTCGAAGCCCGGAAGCTGAATGCCGATCTGACCGAACAGATCGACACCACACCAAGCATCGACGGCACCGTCGCTCCTTTCTCCACCGATAAAAAGCCCGCCGGCGCGGTCAAACGGATCACGATCCACGAAATCTTCGAGAGCACGGAAATGACGAAATTGCTCAGCGCTCTCTCGAAAACCGGCTTGGATATTGTCCAGACCAGCGCGACCGAAAAGGCCCGTTACACGATGACCGAAAACGCCGGCCAGAAGACGGAAAACATCACCGAACTCTTCGGCCCGCTCGAGATCGTCACCCAAATCCGCGCCAACGGCCGCAAGGGCCTTTCCATTCAACGATACAAAGGTCTCGGTGAAATGAATCCGAAGCAGCTCTACGAAACCACCATGGACCCGGAACATCGCCGACTCTTGAAGGTTTCTATTCCCGACGCCGCCAAGGCCGACGCGCTTTTCACGTTGCTGATGGGCGAGGAAGTGCCTCCCCGCCGCCAATTCATCGAAGACAACGCCCTCAACGTCCAATACCTCGACGTCTAATCAAAGTAGCGAGTAGTGAGTAGCGAGTAGCGAGTAGCGAACATAGCCGCCGCAAAATCTCTACCTCCTTCCGCACACTTCTACTCGCTGCTCAACTACCCGCTACTCGCTACTTTCCCGCATGTACACGACCGCTAACGAAAAACTGACGACCGCCAATATCACGGACATCATGCAGACGGCTTACATCGAGTACTCGATGTCGGTCATCATCGCCCGTGCGTTGCCCGATGCTCGCGATGGCCTGAAACCCGTGCAACGCCGCGTGCTCTATGCGATGTTCCGCGAAGGCCTGTTGCACAACCGCCCCTTCGACAAGTGTGCCGGTGTCGTCGGTGAAGTGCTCAAAAATTACCACCCTCACGGCGATTCGTCAGTGTATGATACGCTCGTCCGCCTCGCGCAGCCGTGGGTCATGCGTTACCCGCTGATCGATCCCCAGGGTAACTTCGGTTCGGTCGACGGCGACATGGCCGCCGCTTATCGTTACACCGAAGCCCGTCTGAAGGATATCGCGGAAGACCTGCTCAAGGACATCGAGGAAAATACGGTCGATTTCGTTCCTAACTACAAGGAGTCAACCACCGAGCCCACCGTTCTTCCCGCGGCGCTGCCCAATCTGTTGATGAACGGCTCGACCGGCATCGCGGTCGGCATGACGACCAACATTCCGCCGCACAATCTCAGCGAGATCATCGACGCCGCCTGCGCGATCATTGACCGCCCGTCGATCAGCGTGGAGGAAGTCGTCGCCTATATCCCCGGCCCGGATTTTCCCACCGGTGGCTTCATCACCGGCCGAGCCGGCATCAAATCCTACCTCACCACGGGCCGCGGCATCGTCCGCACGCGCGGCAAGGCCATGGTCGAGGAAATGAAAGGCGGCGGCGAACAGATCGTCATCACCGAGATTCCTTACAACGTAAACCGTTCTACGCTCGTCCTGCGCATCGCGGAACTGGTCCGGGAAAAAGCGATCGACGGCATCCGCGACCTACGCGATGAGTCCGACGAAAACACTCGCATCGTCATCGAGCTGAAACGTGGCGAGCAGTCCCAAATCGTCATCAATCAGCTCTACCAGAAAACCGCGCTCGAATCCTCCTTCGGCGTCATTCTGCTCGCGCTCGACAAGAAGCGTCCAAAGCAAATGAACATCAAGGAGCTCCTTGAGTGTTACATCGACCATCGCCGCGAAGTCGTCACGCGTCGCACCCAATTCCGTCTCGATCAGGCCAAAAGACGCGCCCACATCCTCGAGGGCTACATCATCGCCCTCGATAATCTCGACGACTTCGTCAAAATCATCCGCGCGTCCGCCAATCGCGACGAGGCCAAGATTAAGTTGATGGCGAAGTATCCACTTTCCGAAATCCAGACGAACGCCATTCTCGAACTGCGCCTTTATCAGCTCACCGGTTTGGAACGCGGCAAAATCGAGGCCGAGTATCTTGAGTTGATGAAACTCATCGCCGAGTTGCAGGGTATTCTCGATTCCGAGCCCGTGCTGCTCGCGCTGATCAAAACCGAACTCCTCGAGCTCCGCGAAAAATACAAATCTCCCCGGCGCACCCAAATTGTCGACGACGCCGGCGAACTCCGCATGGAGGACGTCATTCCTAACGAAGGCTGCGTCATCACGGTGTCCCATCTCGGCTTCATCAAGCGCACACCGGTCACCGACTACCGCTCGCAAAAACGCGGCGGCAAGGGCGTCATCGGCGCCGAAACCTACGAGGCGGATTTCGCGGAGAACCTCTTCACCGCGTCGACTCACGACTACGTGCTCTTCTTCACGAGCACGGGCCAGTGTTTCGCCAAAAAAATCTACGACATCCCCGAAGGCAACCGGACCTCGAAAGGCAAATCCGTCTCCAGCTTCCTGCGCCTTGCCGCCGAGGAGAAGCTCGCGTCCATGCTGTGCGTAAAGGAATTCTCGTCGGAACAGTACGTCGTCATGGCCACGCGGGAAGGCACGATCAAGAAAACCGCCCTCGCCGAATACGAAACCGCCACCCGTGAAGGCGGACTGCGTGGCATCAAAGTCGCGGAGGGCGACGCCATCATCGGTTGCGTACTGACCAACGGTTGCAACGAAATCGTGCTCGTCTCCCACCAAGGTCAGGCCGTGCGCTTTTTTGAAGGCGCGGCCAGCGCGGAACACGTCATCGAGGCCGGCGAGACCATTCCACCGATGGCGGCCGTCGAAGAAGAAGGTGAAGCCACCGGCCCCAAGGAAGGGCTGCGTTCGATGGGCCGGTTCACCGCCGGCGTCACCGGCATGCGTTTCAAAAAGAAAGGCGACTATCTCCAAGCCATCGAAGTCTGTGATCCCGAGGCCCGCCTGCTCGTGGCTCGCGAGGACGGGATCGGCAAGCGCACACCGTTCGCTGATTACCGTCTGACGCGCCGCGGCGGCACCGGAGTGATCGCCATTGATCTTCCCGACGACGGTTCCGTCGCCGTCGCCGGCGCCCTGAGCGTCCGCGAAACCGATGAAGTCATGCTACTCACCGCGAAGGGCCAGAGCGTCCGGACGCGGGTGAAGGAAATCCGCGAAACCGGACGCGGCGCGAAAGGCGTCCGCTTGGTGAACCTGGAGGAAGGCGACAAACTCCTAGCCATCGCCCGGATCGTGGAATCCGCGGAGGAGCTGGAAGCCAACTCCACCCCGCCGATGGAGATTCCACCGGAGAATTCCTGAACATCCGTTTGTCTCCCTTTCGAGGCGCGCTTTTCGAGGCGCGCTTTTTTGTTGCCCGAAATCTCCTACTCCTGCCTTGCCAATCGACGGGGCGCCGAATCTCTTTTCGTTACCGATCCGCGTATGGCCGTCCGCCTCTCCCAAATTCTTTCCCCAGACCGGATTCTCCTTCATTTGCAGAATTCAAAGCGAACGGCTGCGATCAACGAGGTGGCGCGGTTGCTCGAAACCCATCCCGACGTGGTTAATTTTCCGGGCTTCTATAACGAATTGCTCGCACGCGAACGGTTGGACACGACGTGTCTCGGCAACGAAATTGCGTTGCCTCACGCACGCACGGAACACGTGAAAAAAATCGTGATCGCCGTCGGTCGGAGCGACGCGGGGGTGTTGTTTGAAAACAGCAACCAAAACGTCCGCCTCATGTTCGTGCTCGGCACGCCCAAGTCGAACCCCGGCGACTATTTGATGCTCGTCGGTTCACTTTGCCGCCTGATCAAGGAAACCGCGCAACGCGAAGCATTGTTTGCCGCGCCCACGCCCGAGGCCTTCATCGCCACGATCCAGGAAATGGAAAACAAGATTCTCGGCCCGGAAACCAAATAAAGCGCAGCATAAAAACCCACCCTCCGCTTTTCGATTGAGCGGAAAAATCACCGCCCATGATTCACTCCTTCATTTTCAGCGAAGGCAAAATTGTCGGCCGCGATCTCGAACCCGAGGCGCTCCGCCTCGTTCGAGCGGATAAGGGTCTCCTTACTTGGGTCGATCTCGAAACCCCCACTGACGAGGAAATCAAGGCAGTACTGGAAGGTCTTTTCCATTTCCACCCGCTGGCCATTGAGGACTGCGTCACACCGAGCAGCCTGCCGAAGATCGAGGATTACGAGGACTATCTTTTCATGGTGACCCACGGCGTCGATTTCACCCGTCAGGACAAATTCGCCACGACCGAACTCGATCTCTTTCTGGGCAAGGACTACTTGGTCACGTTTCATCGCACCTCGTTGCGATCAGTCTCCGCCCTCATCGACCGGCTGACGAAAAACGCCGGACCCGGTCCGCGCGGACCGGACCGGCTTGCGCATTCGCTGCTCGATTTCCTCGTCGACAATTACCTTCCCACGATCGGCCAATTGCACGACGAGCTGGAGGAGATTGAGGAAGCGGTGCTCAGCAAGGAAAGCTCCAAGGAATTCGTCTCCGAATTGCTCAACGTCAGAAAGGATTTCACCAAGTTACGGCAAATCGTGCGCCCGCAACGCGATGTGATCGACAAGTTGGCGCGCGGCGACAGCAAGTATATCCGCGCGGCGCTCCTGCCGTATTTTCGCGACCTGCGCGACAACCTCAACCGCCTCGACGAAACCGCCATTGGTTATCACGAACGCCTCATGATGGCGTTCGACATCTACCTCAACAAGGCGGCGTTCGAAGCCAACGAGGGCATCAAGTTCCTCACCGCCATCACTGCCATCACGCTGCCGGCGATGCTGGTCGGCGGATGGTACGGGATGAACTTCGACCACATGCCCGAGCTTCACTCGCCACACGGTTACATTGTTGTTTCTGTCGCGACAGTGATCACCACGACAGTAATGGTGGTCTATCTGAAAAAGAAGAAATGGTTTTGACGAATCACTGGTCCGTGCAACGCGGCTGCCATGTCTGAATTTCTCCAGGAACTCGGTTACCGCGCAATAACCTACTGGTTGCTGGCCGGAGTCACTTTCCTGCTCTGGTTTGCTTCCGCGATGAAGGGCTGGAATCCAACGGGAAACGCCTTCGCCCGGCTCAACCGTCCGTGGGTTTATTGCGCGACATTGCTGATCGCCATGCTCGCCTGGCGCTGGCCCGCGATCTTTCACTACAAGCCCGTCAACCCTGATGAGGCGCAGTTACTTGCAGGCGCGATCACTTTATTCAATCACTGTCGATTGTGGTGGATCGATTCAAACACGTGCGGAGCACTAAACATACTGCCGCTCACGTTACCCGGCCTCATTGGACTTCCATTGGATTTCGCCAGCGGCCGGATCGTCGGCCTGCTGCTGGAATGGGGCACCGTGATTGGCGGCTACTTGATGCTGCGTCACATTCACGGTGACCAAAAGGGCCGGCTACTGATCATGCCACTCGCGTGCTTCATGATATTTTTGTGGTTCTGGGATTTCGTCCCCTATTGCAGCGAACTTTCCCCTCTTTTTTTGTGTGTGCTCGCGGCGTGGCTCGGAGTCACGGCCTTTCAACCTGACGGTACGATGTTCCGTCACTGGCGATTATTGGCGTGCGGCGTTGCCCTTGGAGCCATTCCTTTCAGCAAACTACAGGTTCTACCGTTAGGCGCAGTGATTGGCCTTAGCCTGGTGATTTGGATTCTCTGCCCGCCTGTTAGGAATCGGAAAAAAATCGGACAGAATTTGCTGTGGCTGGTTGGCGGAGTTGTCCTCGGAACCGGCGCTCTGCTCATCAGCCTCTCGAACAGCGGCCAGTGGTCCGAAGTGTACCAGTCCTACATCGTGCACAATCTCCACTACGCTGAAGCCCGTGGCCTGCCGTGGAGCGACTCCGGATATTTGCTCAACTACCTTACAAATTTTTCCTGGGGATTTTCGTTTTTTCACTACGGCGCACTTTTGTTACTGGCGCTCGGGCTGCCCGCGTTGCGCCGTGCGGCCTGGCGCCCTCTGTTACTGGGCGTCACGCTCCTCATCGCCGCCTATTGTTCAGTTCTGGTCCCGGGTCGGCTTTATCCGCACTACTTGCTTTTCCTCGCGCTTCCGCTGTCGCTGTCGGTGGGCTTGCTATGGGGATTTTTGCTCGCCGGACAAACTCGCCGGTATTGCACGATTGCCATCATATCGTTCCTCGCGGTCGGAGTCATCAGCCAGCTCGTCAACCGCGTCGTCGATCGCAATTCTCTTCACCGGCTTATCGCCCCGGCCAATCCCCGCGCTCCCGTGGATCAGTTCATCAATCAAAATAAAAAGCCCGGCGACTCACTTGCCGTCTGGGGCTGGCGGCCGGAGTTTTATGTGGAAACGCAACTACCCCAGGCGACCCACGAAGCCCACACGGAAGCGCAATTGAACAGCCATCCCCAACGCGATTATTTCCGGGCGCGCTTCGTCGCCGACGTCCGTGACAACCGTCCGGCATTTTTCATCGATTCCGTCGGCCCAGACGATTTTCAACTCAACCAGCCATCGCTCCAAGGCCACGAAACTTTTCCCGAACTACGCGACTTGATCACCCGCGACTACACGGAAATCAAAACCAGGGGCACCTTTCGCCTTTATCTCCGCCGTGACCACGTCCGTCTGGAGCATTGATTGTGCTCGCGCGCCATTCGACTAGACGCACCCTCGGCTCCCTCATGATTCGCGCGCTCGTCTTTGATTTCGACGGTCTGATTCTCGACACCGAAACTGCCCTCATCGATGCCTTCGAGCAGGTCCATCGCAATGCCGGCAAAGTGTTCTCGCGGTATCTCGCCCACGAGGCGGTGGGGCGCGCCAGCATTCACTTCGATGCGTGGGCCGCGTTTGGCGCCGACGCAAATCGCGCGGAACTTGATCGCGAGATGCAACGGATCCACCAAGCGCTCACCGCCAAATTGACCATTCTTCCCGGCGTGCTCGACTCCCTCCAGCAGGCGCGGCAAATGGGATTGAAAATCGGGTTGGCATCCAACTCCGACCACGCGCATGTCGAAGGTCACCTCGACCGCCTTGGTCTGATTTCCTTCTTCGACTACCTGCGCTGCATCGAAGATGTGCCCGCCGGAAAACCCGCGCCCGATCTCTATCGCGCCGTGATCGAAAAATTTGGCGTCGCCGGAAACGAAGCGATCGCTTTTGAAGATTCCGAGCACGGTGCTCTCGCTGCCAAACGCGCTGGATTATGGTGCGTCGCCATTCCGGGCCCATCGTCGGTCAACCACGACCTGGCCCATGCCGATCTGATCCTCAAATCACTCGCTGATCGATCATTGCCTGAGCTTCTAAAAAAGTTCGGCTGATAGCTCGAGCGCGAGCGACCTCGCTCCGTGGATCTCCGGCAGCGGGGTCGCTGCCGCTCCATTCGGAATTAACGGCGAGCCTAAAACAAATCGCCCTGCTGCAAGGCGTCGCGCTTCGCGCCGTCGACCGTGCTCATCTGCAACAACCACGGCAACGTAGCTTCCGCACATTCGGGTCTGCGCAAAAACGCTTGCAACAACAGCGCGCCAGCGAGCGCGTCGTAAAGCGCCGCGTGATACATGCGCCGATCAGCCGGGCAATGATCCGCCGCCAGCGCATCAAGTTCGGGTTGCAGTCCGCAGGCAGTCACCAACTGCTCCAATTTGCCGTCGCCGAGTTGCGGGAAAAATTGCGGATACAATCGGCCCGTATCGATCCACGCGCCCCACTCAGTCGTCGAGCGACCGGGACGCGCAAAGTCCGGCGACGTGCGCGGATATGACCAGACGGTTTTGAGTAAATAATTTTCCGCCTGCGCGAAATGCGCCGCGAGCGGTCCCCTTTCCCGGAGCGACGCGAAATACTCCCACTCGTCGCGGAACGGCGCAAAGGCACGCAGCTCGCTTTCCGCCAGCCCGTGAATCGCCGTGTCCTCTGCCTTCACGCGCCCGATCGCCGAACACAACCGCGTACGGGTTTCAACGATTTCGCCGCCGCGAAGCGTCACCACACCAAACTCAATAATCCCCGAGGTGCCATTGCCCTCGAAGTCGATGAAGTGAATCGGATGATCTGCCCAGTTTTTAACCACGGTATACACCGAACACACAGAAAGCCCGAGACCAGTCAATTTTCTGCGTATTCTGTGGTTTCCCTTTTTTGCTCTGCGATCACTTCTTCCGTTTCCACTCGGCGGTAATCACCGAGGAAAAACCGCCGCGCGCTTTCCACTTGGAAATGATCGTCAGCTTCCGCGGCTGCAACGCGGTGCCGAGGTCGTCGCAAATTTTGTTCGTCGCCGCCTCGAAGAAAATCCCCTCGTTCCGATACGCGTGGAAATAAAGCTTCAGCGATTTCAGCTCCACGCACTTTTTATTGGCGATGTAGCTCACCGTGATGTCCGCAAAATCCGGATGCCCAGTCATCGGACACACCGAGGTAAACTCGTGATGCGTGTGCTCGATCAAAAAGTCGCGATGCGGCGCGGGATTGGGAAAGGTTTCGAGAATCTTTGGATCAGCCATGGGGAAGAGAAAGGCGGAAACGCTGAAGGGCGGAAAGACTGAAATTCAAACGCGAAACGCTGAGGCTTTTACACCAAGGAAGCAAAGGTCGCTAAGAACTGACCTGATCCCATCGCCACGAAAAGCTTCACGCTGCACTTCCGGATTCAGCCCTTCAGCTTTTCAGTCCTTCAGCCTTTCCCTTCAAGTCGCCGTTTCCGTATACCGTTGCTCGCGAATCACCGTGATCTTGATCGTGCTGGGATAGTCGAGCTCCTGCTCGATCTTCAAACGCAATGTCTTGGCCAAGGCGTGCGCCTGTTCATCCGTTACCACGCTGGGCTGCACCACGACGCGCACTTCGCGGCCGGCTTGAATCGCAAACGCCTGCTGCACGCCGGGCATCGCCATCGCGAGTTTTTCCAAGCGGCCAAGGCGCTCAATATAAGAGGTCATCGACTCCGCCCGGGCTCCCGGACGCGACGCGGAAATCGCATCAGCCAAAATCACCAACCCAGCGTAAATCGTCTCCGGTTTAACCTCGGCATGGTGCGCGGCCACGGCATTTACCACGATGGTCGTTTCGCCGTACCGCCGGATAAAATCCGCGCCGATCAAGGCGTGGCTGCCCTCGTATTCACCTTCGATCGACTTGCCGATGTCGTGCAACAGTCCGGCGCGTTTCGCCACGTTCGGTTCCAGTCCCAGTTCCGCCGCCAGCATCGAGCAGAGCTGCGCGACCTCGACGGAGTGATCGAGCACATTTTGGGTGTACGAAAAACGAAAACGCAGGCGGCCGAGCAACTTGATGACCTCTGGATGGAGTCCGGAAATTTTCAACCGGTCCACTGCTTCCTCGCCGATCTGAGCCACGTGCAAATCCATGTCCTGTCGGGCGCGCGTGACAAATTCCTCGATGCTGGCCGGATGGATGCGGCCGTCTTTTACCAAGCCCTCCAGCGCCAGCTTCGCGATCTCGCGTCGCACCGGATCGAACGACGAAATCAACACCATCTGCGGCGACTCATCGATGAGCAGCGTCGTCGCCGTAGCCGCCTCAAAGGATTTGATATTCCGCCCTTCGCGCCCGATGATGCGGCCCTTCATTTCCTCGCTGGGCAATTGCACAATCGTCGCGGTGAGATCGTTGTTGGGCTTGCTCGCGAGCCGCTGCATCGCGGCAACCAGAATGCGTTTCCCTTCCTGCACGACGTCCTGTTCGGATCGTTCGAGCAACTCCTTGCGCAAAATCCGCAATTCCTCCTGGCATTCAAAGGTCACCTCGTCGCGCAACTGCTTGCGGATTTCCTCGCCGTCGAGCGACGCCACGCCTTCGAGGCGTTTGCGCAGGCTCTTTGAAAGATCGCGCATCGCATCACGCGCCGTCTTGATCGCGTTGCCTTCGCGCGCGAGGCGCTCCTGACGTTGTTCCAATTGGTAATCGAGCAACGCGAGCGATTCCTCGTGCGAGCGAATTTCCCGCAGCATCATTTCAATTTCGATTTTGCGCCGATCAAGATCGCGGTTGAGTTCGGATTCACGGGTGCGGATTTCCTCCTCGGCCCGGCTGATCAACTCCTGTGATGCGACCGCCGCCTCGCGCTTGGCGAGTTCAAGGTGGGATTGAGCGTTCTGTTCTGCCAGCCGCCGGGTCTGGCGCATGATGAACCACACCGAGATGAATCCGCCAAGCACTCCCAGCAAGGCAGACGCGAACAACGCCCACAAATACGGCTCGGCCGAATTGGATTGGATAAAAGCAGGCTCGGTGGCTGCGATGAAGGTCAGCATCTCAGGGGCCGTGACCCTACGATGGTCTGGGAGCTTGGCAACACCTCATAACAGGGCCGCCATCGGGAAAACACCGCGTCGGCACTGCGGGCGAGGTCGCCCGCGCTCCAAGAAATCATCTGCGACCCAAAATACCGCCACTATCCGTCGTAGCCTCAGGCCTCCGTGTCTGTAGATCTTCGCCAGCCCCATCCCTCTGACAGGCGGGACGCCTGCCGCTACCCAACTTCCCACTCGATCATTTGGAGCCATAGCGACCTCGCTGTGGTCCCGGGCAGCTCCAACTCCGAGACCCACGTAGCCACAGGCCTCCGTGCCTGTGGGATTTCGCCGGCCGCATCCCTCTGACACGCGGGACGCCTGTCGCTACGTGTGAAAAGCAATCCGGCGCGCCCGGCGGTCACGCCCCACCGTTAATCACATGACCCGATCTCGCATTCCCCAAAATCCCCGCCCCGAAATTTACCGCAAAACCGAATGCGCCGTTGCCAGCGACGTGGCCGGGTGTTTAGTGACGGCACTCTCTTATTGTGAAGTTAATCCGCGCCCTCGACCTCGGAAGTTTTTTCAAGCTCACCACCCGTGAGCGGTTCGATTGGGTGGTGCCCGTTTGCATGTTCCTGCTCTCGACGATCGGGATTTTCTTCATTTACAGCGCCCAACTGGCGACCAACCAACATCAGTGGACCACTCAAGTAGCGTGGATGGCACTCGGCGCCTGCGCTTACATCGCCACCTCGCTGTTCGACTACCGCCTCTGGCTAAAGTACGCCCATTGGGTCTATCTGCTCGCGATCGCCATGTTGCTGCTGGTCCTGCTTCCATTCATCGGGACGACCCATGGCATGGGCGCACGTCGCTGGCTCGACATCCCCGGACTCGGCGCTTTTCAACCTTCCGAAGTGGCCAAGATCGCCGTCCTTTTCGCCACCGCCTCCATTCTGACTGGGTCGAAATTGGGCACCGTGCGCGACTCTCTGCAGGTGCTGATCAAATTGGCCCTTGCGGTGGGGATTCCCATGTTGTTGATCATCGCGGAACCTGATCTCGGCAGCGCGCTTGTGATCGCCCCGATGGTCTTTGCCATGCTTTATGTCTCCAACCTTTCCATGCGTTTCTTTGCCGGGGCCTTGGGCATCTTCGCCCTCCTGATCGGCGTCGTGGCGTTGGACGTGTGGCGTTACGCGGCTTTTATCGAATCGCATCACTTGGATTATTCCAATTCGCACGGCGAATACCACTCCTGGCTCCCGTTGCGTGACTACCAGCGTAACCGCGTGCTCGCGTTCGCCATGCCAGACAAGGTTGACCCGCTCGGCATCGGCTGGAACAGCCGCCAATCCCTCATCTCCGTCGGCTCCGGCGGTCTCGTAGGCAAGGGTTGGACCGAGGGCACGCAGGCCAAGCTCGGCTACCTGCCGCGCGCCGTCGCGCATAACGATTTTATCTTCTCCGTCATCGCGGAGGAACGAGGATTTTTGGGAAGCATCACCGTCATTGGTCTGTTTGGCGTGGTGTTGTTGAATGGATTGCGGATCGCGAGCATGGCTCGTGACCGTTTCGGCACGCTCATCGCGCTGGGCGTCACGGTCCTCCTGACCGTGCACGTGTTCGTCAACATCGCCATGACCATCGGCCTGCTGCCGGTGAAAGGTATACCGCTTCCATTTATTAGCTACGGCGGCACGTTCGTGCTCAGCTGCTGCGTACTGCAAGGACTGGTTCAAAGCGTCTATCGTTTTCGGAGGGACTTTTAAATGAGTCTCCTGCCACGCGATATGGACCGCTCTGCCGGAATTTCCTGCAGGCAGACCGCTGGACACCCGCGCTCCGTGTCAACCACCACCAGGGATCAACCCCACCATGAACGACAATCAATCCAACCCCAACACGTCCCCCCAGGACGATGCTGCCCGTTATGAGGAAGAACTCGCCAATCCACCGCCTCAAACCAACACCGAGCAGCTCACTGCCGAACAGCTGCGCAAGGAATCCAAGGAACGCGCCGCTGACCGGCCCATCCTCCAGAAAATCCTGAACGTTTTCCGCAAGGAAAAGGGCACGTTCCGCGAACTCGTCATCAATTCCGAACCGCTCGAAAAGCGGGTCGCTCTGCTCATCGACGGCACACTTGATCGCTTCGAGATCGAACGCGAATCCGACAGCCGCATGGTCGGCGGCATCTACAAGGGCCGCATCAAGAATCTCGACCCCGGCCTCAAAGCCGCGTTCGTCGACATCGGCTATAATAAAAACGCCTTCCTGCATTATTGGGACATGCTCCCCGCCGCCGCCGACTCCTCCGTCGAAGTCGTCCGCGTTAATAAAAAGAAGGATTCAGGCCAGAACCGCTCCGGCGCCGCTCCCACGGTCAAAGACATCCCGCAACTCTATCCGCCCGGCAGCGAAATCGTCATCCAAGTCACCAAGGGCCCGATCGGCACCAAGGGTCCGCGCACGACGACCAATCTATCCCTGCCCGGCCGTTACCTGATCCTCACGCCATTCTCCGACGGTTGCGGCATCTCCCGCAAGATTGAGGATCCACAGGAGCGCAAGCGCCTCAAGACGCTCATCAACGAGCTCACCATTCCCGAAGGTATGGGCGTCATCGTCCGCACCGCCGGCGAAGGCAAGAAACCCCGCTACTTCGTCCGCGATCTCCATCTGCTCCTCACCAAGTGGACGGAAATCACGCGCAAGATGGAGCACGACCGCGCGCCTTCCTGCCTTTATCAGGAGCCCGACATCGTCGAGCGCACCGTGCGCGATTTCCTCACCGAGGACATCGACCGCGTGCTCATCGACAACGAGGACGACTACAAGCGCACGCAGGAACTCGTTTCGCAAATCTCCTCCCGCTCCCGCGGCAAGATCGCGTACTACAAGGAAGCGATCCCGGTCTTCGAACGCTTCAACATCGAACGTCAGATCGAGCAGACCTTCCAACGCCGCGTCACCCTGCCATCCGGCGGTGAAATCGTGATCGACGAAACCGAGGCGCTCATCTCGATCGACGTCAACACTGGCTCGCACAAGTCCCGTTCCGGCGACGAAAAAAACACGATCTTCCAGGTAAACATGGAAGCCGCCGTGGAAATTTCCCGCCAGATCCGACTCCGCAACATCGGCGGACTCGTGATCATGGATTACATCGACATGAAGGAACGCCGCCACCGCAATTCGGTATACGACAAAATGATTGAGCTCATGGCCGAGGATAAGGCCAAGACGCACATCCTTCCGATTTCGACGCTCGGCATCATGCAGATGACCCGCCAGCGCCAGCAGGAATCCCTCTCGGCGAACATCTACACCAGCTGCCCGTACTGCCGCGGCCGCGGGATCGTGAAGTCCGCGACGACGATGTCGGTCGAACTCCAGCGCAAGCTCTCCTCCGTCGCCCGCCGGCTGCAAGCCCGCAAAGACGGCAAGGAATACGCCCTGCGCATCCACGTCCACCCGAGCATCCTCGACCGCCTCCGCGTGGAGGATTCCGAGCTCCTCGTCCGCATCGAAAAAACCTACGGCATCAAGTTGGCGTTCCGCGCCGACCCGAACTACCACGTGGAAAATTTCAAAATCATCAACGCGATGACGAACGAAGAGTATCGCTAATAATCATTGTCCTCAAAAGGCAGCCGGCAACGGCTGCCTTTTTATTATCTCCGCTCGACCACATCGCCTCTAAGTAAATCTTCACGGCCTGCCCCATCTCTCAAATGCTTACGCATCTCGAACTGGAAAACTTCAAGTCCTTTGCCGATTTAAAAAACTTTGGCCTAAGCCCTATCACTGTGCTGTGTGGAACAAACAGTAGTGGTAAATCGACAATCTTACAGAGTTTGCTACTCGCAAAACAAAGCTTCGAAAGCCAAGGCAACGATCAAATTGCGCTACTAAATGGCAAACTAGTTCATTTGGGCAACTTAGGAAACATTATCTATTCCAATGATCCAAAGCGCACTCTTAAGATAAGCCAGACTTTCGATCTGTCGAATGATGAGATCAGAATGTTGAGGAACATGCGCCAGGTTCGCCTGCCTTTACCCCTCATTTTTCGCGAACTACTAGGTGGTAATCAAGAGATATACGACAACAAGAGATACATATTCCAATTCGATGTCGGATTGAAAAACACTGATGTCGGAAACACACCGACACAGCAGCCCAAAGCATACGTAGACTCCTTAGATTTCTCCCTTAAGGTTTTAACCAAAGAAGAGGCATGGGTGTCAGGACCCCGCGTATCAATGCGCTACAAATCTGGAAGCAAATACGATTTATCTTGGTCGAATGTCCGAAGCCGGCCCCACAGCAACATGGAAATACTTCCCGAAGGTTCCACTGAATGCCACGCAGTATTCGCTAATCTTCTTCCACTTGGAATTAGAACTGTTGAAGAAGTAGAATCGGAAAAACGTCCAAGCTTTGATCCGTATTTCTTCACTCGCATCAGAGACCTATTAAAAGTTTTAACCACGAATTATTCTTACATCGGTCCGTTAAGAGAGGAACCCGCAAGGCGTTATATTTATGAAGATGAGGTCCTCGAAATTGGCGTAAAAGGTGAAAATGCTGCCTTTGTTTATCTGAAAGAAAAAGCGAGCCCCATACATGGTTCCTACATGCTGGACGACTCGCAGGAAAATTTCGTCGAAACAGGCAAAATCACACTCGAAGACGCCGTTAGAAAATGGTTCTCGTTTTTAGGTATCGATGACTTTCAAACCGAGACGCAAAACGAACTTATCCAGCTCACACATCGCGCGCCGTGTACGACACCAACTCGCGTGAATATTGCAGATTCTGGATTTGGGATCAGCCAAATTTTTCCCATTATTGTAGAGGGCCTTCGCATTCCTCTAGGGAAAACCTTGATTTTGGAGCAACCAGAAATCCACCTACACCCAAGAATGCAGATGCAGCGTAAGCGTACAACTTGGACGTGACGACAGCGGTCGAGGAATCGGGTAGAGT
>JBEPTW010000027.1:0-31802 GCA_041691855.1 Verrucomicrobiota bacterium
ACGCAACAGACTTAAAATCTGTGACCTGAAAAGGTGTGTGGGTTCGAGTCCCACTTCGGGCACCATCTTAAGCACTTTTCTGTTGCTTCGCTGACAATATGTCCGCTTTCGAAAAAAGGTTATAGGATCACGAATTATCTCAGGCGTTGTTGATGGCTCGGATACTTACGAAGGAAAAATCAGCGCGCTCGCGATTCCGTCCGAAAAGAAAAGATGTCCGCTTTACAAATCAGCGTGGCACGCGCAACTCGTTGGCCTGTTTGAAAAACATTTTGTAAAGCGGACATATTGTCCGCGAAGGCCAAGTGTTAAGCAAAAGTGTAAAATCAGCGATGCATGGCTTTTGCCGGCGCTTTGCAATGCCGTTAATCGGTGCGTGCAAAGACCAAATGTCCGCCGCCGCCGCTGCGGAAATCGGACTCACTGAAGGCCGAGCAAATCCGCAATCCGCTTAACGGAGTTGCCATTCTCATCCGTCGCAAGCGTCTCACGGTTGATCTTCCCGGACGCGTGCAGATCGCGCAGTTGAAGGATCGAAAACGGACCGCGTTGCTTGTCGGCAATGGTCACTATATAGATGGACGCATCGTCGGCTGCGTGAGCTTCCTGCCGCTTGGTGAGTTCGGCCCGCTCTTCCTTTGAATAGTCCAGGCAAACCGCGGTACCCGTCGCCGCGACCATCATCATTCCGTTTTTCTCGCCCAACACTTGGTAATCAAACCGGAGGTTGACCACGGCGTCCGCCCCGGCCTCGCGGGCTTTCAGTTCGATTTCGCGCAACGCCTCCGTTCGTGCGTCCTGAAATACCTGTTCGTAAATGGTGTTCCGGCCGCCGGTGAAATCCTTCCCACTCGCCAGCCAGTCTTTAATGAACATCGCGCCGAAAATGACTTCGGTTCCCACGACACCCCGATACGTGGTGACGATCTTTCCTTCGATATTGGGTGTGGTGCTCAGGATCATGGCTATTTGCGGAGCGGTGCCACCACGAACGGCCGCGTTGCGCGGAGTAGGGCGTTGGTGACCTCGTCATCGTTGGGCGGAGGTCCGTTGCGTTCGACCTGGTACTCGTCGCGCATGTCCCATGAATTCCTCTGCCGGTAGAGCTGTTTAACCGGGTACACTTCAGGCCGGTCGACCCAGCGGAGTGACTTCGATTCCATCTGGGAAGTGAGCTTGAGCCGAAACACCCGAGCCGACTTTGCCGGGATGGTTACGTTTTCCGTCTGGCCTCTCATCACGATCTGGCCCGCGAGCTGGTGTTCTCCCTTATATATTAGAGGAGTGACGCGCAGCGCCGGCCAGTCGAAGTCAACGGACCCGTCGGTCACGTTCCTGACCAGGACATAAAGGTTACCGTAGGATGAGGCGACGCCTTCGATGAGTGCCCCGTTGCGGCTTCGAGCGAGCGCGTCTATTCCGGAATAGAACTTCGCCTCAGATGCTTTCCACTCGGCCTCGGTTTTGGCGGCATAGGCCGCGTTCTTTTGGGCCTCTTCCGCTTTCATCGCCTCCGCGATTTTAGCGTTCTTGTCAGCGTCGGAAGCGAGCTTGTCCGCGCGAGCCTGGACTTTCGCGCGCTCGGCCGAGCGTTCCTTTTCGCCGCGTGCCTCGTCAATCGGCCATTCCGCCAGCAATTTAGCCGGCAAAAGTTTCTTATCTACAGGCTGGATTTTTCCCTCACTCGCGACGGTCACTGTGTACGCGGTGTCGGACAGAATTTTTGCGTCCTTCAAGGTCCGTCCATCGCTCAGCGCAAGTTCAGAAATTTCCGGCCGGTGTTTGTGAGTATAGACCTCCGCGCGTGCGATTGCAGATACAGCAAAGGCCATGGCGAACAGGAGGAATTTGCAAAAATTATTCACCGTGACTTTTCTTTGCGATCACGGGTTGGTTCCAAGGGTTCGATACTTGATTGCACATCATGCTACGATGGCGGCGTCTGATCACTGGACAATCTGGACCGGTGATGCTGGCGATTTTTGAAATAAAGATCGATGGCCTTTACTGTGACGCCGGAAGTGTCCACGGAGGGGAGGTATTTTGCCACATACTCGGATATCGTATTGTCCAATGACTGTATCAGCCCACGCCGTCCTTCCTTGGGCAAATTGCTATACCAAGTTTCAATTAAATGGATGATCATCGGTAACTGATCTCTGATCGAGTACTCTTCGCCCAGCATCCATGCATCTCGATAGGCAGCTTTGGGGAGCTTACTTTTCTTCCCTTCTTTCCGGAATGATTTATCAGCGCCCGCAAAGCGAGGAGCTAGATAATTTGTATATGCGAAGTTGAATGTGGATCTCCGAGGAATTGTCTTAAAAACAGCCTCATCAAACCAGAGATAGGGAGCCCGAGGTAGTGCACCCGTCGCTAGCCATTCTTGGCTCACGTTTTCGACAAAAGCTATGCGATTGCCGATTTCCCACGGCAACGGAACCCAGCCATTCTCGTATTTGGAAAGGTTTCCACTGTTTATCCCGTACTTTTTTGCAAACGCAGTGCCGGTAAGGAGATGACCTTCACGCAATTCGCGTAGACGTGCGCCAATTAGCTTCTCAACCGGCAGGATAGGTTTGGTACGGGGCACAGAAACAGATTCCACAAACTAGCAGGCGAAATCAAATCAGTTGACAGGAAGATAGGAAGTTGTCTTCGTGACGTCGTGAAGCGATTAACGGCTGTTACCAAGGTCAACAAACTCCTGATTTCTCAGGGGAAAAACTTCACGGATCTGGCTCAGAGCACCGGGATCAGCATCGGCACCCTCTACAATGTGGCTTCCGGAGGCAGCACCTCGCCCCGTGCCAGGCGGAAGATTGAACAAGCGCTTGG
This sequence comes from Verrucomicrobiota bacterium, assembly GCA_041691855.1. Taxonomy (GTDB): domain Bacteria; phylum Verrucomicrobiota; class Verrucomicrobiia; order Opitutales; family Opitutaceae; genus Lacunisphaera. The sequence continues at coordinate 2,839 of JBEPTW010000027.1, forward strand.
ACTTCCCATCTGGCTCGAAAGCCAGGACAGCCAGGCAAACCCAGAAGGAAAATAAACCATGCTGTCTACGACGATGTACCGCCCCGCCTCTTTTCACCGCTTTCCGTCGCGCTCATCGATGCCCGTGCGGGATGACTTGGAGGCAACGGCCCTTCGCATCGCGGCCCGTCGCCGTGCGTCGCTTCCGCTGGCTCCGGCCGTGTTCATCGGCGTCCAGGAAGGCTGGGGCGTGATTCCCGACAGCGAACTCTACAATCTCACCGCGCCGATTCCCGACCGGACAACCGGTTCGACTGTCACCCGCGAAACGTTGGAAGCGGCCGGGTACTTCGTGCCGGCGATTTCTCAGCAACGGGCAAGTGCGGCCGCCTAATTTTTTCGATGAAAGCCATTACGAATCCACGCGCCGGAAACAATCAGGGTTTCGCTGCTTACGGCCACGGGGAAACTACCGTAGTCGGGAAAGATGCCGGGACCGTTTCCCAATGCAGGTCTGCTCCGGTTCGACAGCTTTCTCGCGGCCAACTCGACGGCTGCGCCTGCGTCGTCTGCGGCGACAACTTTCGTCCGATGCTCCCGCTCGGACTCGAAACAAAAATCTCATCGGATGTCTTCCGCTGCGACCGCCCCGAATGCGTGGTCGAAACCTCACAAGTCAAACGCTGGATAATCGCCAGCGAGCAGCCCACAGCGGAGCGACTATCCGCCTGAATTTTTTCGACCGTGAAAGATCATAAATTGAATCCAGCCGCCCTGAAAGAATTGGCGATTTTGCAGACCGAAATTCGTCAGGCATTGGCCGCTCTTCGGCAAAATCAGGAGAAAATCTTTCCGGTCATCGCCGCCACGTTCGAATTGGAAAGCCATTTCACGGAGTCGGACGCGGTCCTGAGCAGCATCGGCGACACCCCGTCACTCGCGGACGCCCCAGCGGTGGCAAAGCTCGTTGAGCAGCGTACGCAAGCCGAGGTTCCCAAACAGATCCTCGAAAATGAGCGAGATAACGGGTATCAATTTCTCGATCACACGCCGGCAATCCTCGCGGAGGTGTCCCGCGTCGTCAAAAGCGTTTTGGAATTGGTGGTCGCATCGTGGCGGGCGGAAATCGCCCTCGATCTCGCGAAATATTATGTCACGCCAGCCGAGGCCGAGGCGGTCGCCGGTGACATTCCCGCGATCAAAACGGCGAATGCGCGCATTGCCGATCTCTCCCTCCTTTCCCAACGCACGTTTGCGCAGTTCGGCAATGAGTCCGTCCCGGCGAGCTACCTCAAAATCAAGGCAGCGCTCCAACTCGCGGAAAATATTCTGACTCAAGCGCAGCGCACGGAACCGGATTTTGCGGCGTTCCTCGCCTGACGCTCAAATCGTCCACAATGAAAATGGAACCGATCAACGGAATTTATCAGGACTTGGAAAAAATCCATGGCGTGATTTCTGACTGCGCACCGCGCGGGGAATCGACTCCAAATATTTCTATCAATCAATCCAACCGCCAATGAAAATCACCAAAGAAAACGTCCAAGAATACTTGGAACGCCATAAAGCTGTTTTAGCTCCATTCATTAAAACCATCGACGCTATCACGATCGCAACCGTAGACGCGGAAGGGCTTCGCGCAAAGATCGAAAAAACCGAAGAATCTGACTATAAGGACGAGAAATCCAGTCACGAACTTCCTGTACTCACAACGACTCTCGCTCGCTGTGAGCGCCAGATTAGCAAGCTTGAGCAGCAACTTCAAGGTATTGATAAGGAGCTGCCCTCCTTGCTGGACAAAGGTGGGGAATTGGCGGGAAATATCCTGGCGGCGGTGTATGAGCGTAGACTTTCAACCGTGGTTGCCTGCACCCAGGCGTTTTTTAGCTCATTGGAGCGATGTCAGCAATTGGCCAAGCAGACAGATATTTGTCAAAGTGCCACTTGGCACCTTGGTCGGTTTTACCAAATGTCGGGCTATAGCTCGCGAGAACAGGGCATTCAATTTGCGAAGCGAATTGAGTCAGTCCTTCGAGAATTCCTCAAAGAATCCCCGGATTTAATGCAATTTTTGCCGTTTGTTTCGGCGGCAAAGAAGTAACAGATCAGTTGAAAGTGGAAGCGGCGGCGAGAATAGCACCAGCTCTCGCCGCCGCAACTGACGCATGGCGGAACAAAGTAGGTAGATCGTTTAAACTCCCTCCCAATTTTTTATGAATATTCAAGATGCCCAAAATCTAAAAGACACCCTCACTTCTTTAGTGAGTCAGTTTGATGCGCTCCCAGTAAATTTTTCAAATGGCAGGGACGGTGAACTGAAAAGCGAAATTCTCATGACGCTTGATCCGTACCGTGAATCATTGCGGCCCTTTCTCATCGATGAATACGACCAGGCGGTTGTCGCGGCTTCAGCGGCGGTCCTGCCGTATTGTAACAACGACGATAAAGTTGCTCACGACTTTGCGCACCAGCTAGCGGCAATTCGATTTCTGCGGGCCCAAAAAGATAATTTCGGCGATGCTAGCCGGGCCCTTGTGCCAGACGCTCGCAAGGCAATCGCCATTCTCACGCAATTGATCGACGGCTCCTAGAATTAAACCAGGTCACCAATGGATAGACCACGCATCCGCGCAAAACTTGACCGCCTTACGCTTCACCAAAAGCAGCTCCTAGTTGGCTGGCTAACCACGGGCGGCCGGGACGGCCTCGGTATCTCTTATGACGAGGCAAAGAAACGAATCCTGACTGAATTCGGCATCAAGACATCCAATTCGGGGCTCAGTGGCTTTTATAGCCGCAATCGTCTGATCAACTTGGTCACGCCCGAGACAATTTTCGATCCGCAAACCCACACCCTCACGATCGTCATCAAGCTTTCACGTTAGGATTACACTTCAACCCAACCGTCCAACACCCATGACCGCCATGAACACCACCCCCGTCCGTTCCGCTTCCACGTCAGAAAATTCCTTTCCGCGAACGCCGCTCAGCCGTGAGCAGACCCTCGCTTACACCCGAGTCAGCATGGTGGCGGACATGCTGGAAAAGGCGCTGCAAGAAAGTCAGGAGAGTCTGCAATACACGCTTATCTTAATCGCCGATGGCGCTCTCCTGGAGTTTAACGGCTTCTTGCAGGGGCGTGCGGAAGCCCTCCTCAAGCGTTCGACGGAGGTCGAAATGAAATTCACGCGCGTCTTCGCGGGACGTCATGGGGAAGAGGAGCGCGAGATGTTGTTCGGAAATACTCTGCCGCTGGACGCGGAAATCGCAATTCATCGGAGAACCATGCAAAAACAAAAATTCTCCGCCGAAGAGGTGCAGGCAGCCGAGGCCGCCCACTCCGACGCGGCAGACCTATACGGGCAGGTCGAGTGCCTCATGCGCGCCATCGATTCTTACAGTGTAGACGGCCCCGATATCCGCCGGGTCGGCGCGCCGCGAGTTTCAACCCTCGTCGATCTCCCCAAGGATCGACGCGTTTCCGCATAGCAATGAAACAGACCGACCAACCACGCTCTTCAATAGACAATCAGTCGCCGCTCCCATCGCAGCCGTTTATTGGTCGGTCACCGTTAGCGGTTGGAGCGTTTGCTGGTCGTGGCGAACGAAATTTTGCGGGAAATAGTCCGGAGTCGGCCGCATTCCGCGGCGACCGGAAAACAAAGAACCTGAGCGGAGGTTCCCGACGACCTGTTTTAAGGCGATTTACGGGCCTAAAGAGCCCGAGGGGGCACGCGGACCCTCACCACCCGGTCAAAATCGCTCAGTTTTCCGATGCAACGGCTTTGCAACGGCATCGCGCAAGCCGTGTGAACGCCACAAACGCCCTGATTTCAGGCTGAACGCACTTTCCCTATGCATTCATGGTTCATTTTTACCTCGACCGGCGGATTCTTCACGAGTCAGGCGGACACCATCACCAAGGCCGTGGCGGAGTTTAAGCGCTCGAACCATCCCAGGGCTGGCGAAGTAGTCGGGGTGATTCGCGGCGCGGCGGCGATGGAATATTCCGGCAGCCCGCTGCCAACGCCGGTATTTGGCGTGGTGTGTTGCGTGGCGGAGAGGCCGCTGTCCCAGGGGAAACCAAACGGACGCTAAGGGAATTTTATGGCCGAAGAAAAGAAACTCGAAATCGGAATCAAGGTTGGCGCTGATACCGCCGGAGCGACCCAGACCGTCGCGGCCCTGAATCAGGTCGGCAACACGCTCGATAAAACCAGCAAGTCAGCGGAGAAGACCGAAGAATCCAGCAAGGGTCTGCTCGATTCATTCGGAGCGCTCGGCCACCGTGGAAATGAGGCGAAAGAAGCGGTTGAAGGTGTGGCGCGGGCATCGCAGGGCGGGGCCGGTGCAATCTTCGGTGTCGCCCAGGCGGTCCGCGCTTTGCTGAACGTCATTCGTGGCGGTGTTGCGGCCAGCGGCCCGATTGGATTGTTCGTTACTATTCTCGGCACATTGGGCGGGTTGCTTCTGGTTATTCGGGAGAAATTTGCCAGCACGGGAGAAGCGGCGGAAAAAACCGCAACCAGTGTTGGCGAGGCTAACACGGCCATCGACCAAACGAAAAAAAGTGCCGACGACGCAGACAAGCAACTCAAGGAACTAGCCGACAAAGGGCTCACGGACGCGACGGCCAAAGCGAAGGAATTGGAAGATCAATTCGACAAGACGTCTGCCGCGATCGAGCGGGCAGCGGCCGCCGCCGCGAAGATCCGAGCGGCAGAAAACGACCAGAAGCTAGCGAAGATCGAGGCCGACCAGGCATCCGGGAAAATCTCACCAGAAAAAGCTGACGCCGCGAAATTTAATTTAAGCCGGGATTCGGCGAGCGGCGACGTCGCCGCTCAAGAAAAACTCGCCGGCAAGATTACGGAACAGGAAAATAAACGAGTCGAAGCGGCGCAAAAAAACGTCGAGAACGAATTGCTGTTTGGGAAGTTGGAAGCGCAGGCTCAGAACGAAAATAAAAAGCGGAAAGGGGAAGTGACCGACCAGCTAGGCACGCTCCGAGACACCGCCGAAAAAATCAATGAGGCTTTCGACGCAAAGGTCGCTGACCTCCAGTACCAAAAGAAGAAGCCCGATCTACTCGATAATCCAGTTCAGGCCGGAAAAAAATTGCTCGATAATAAAATCCTCGAAGGACTAATCGAAGGAGTAAACGAAAACCGGCAGAAAACACTCTCCGGGTATGCGGAGAAAGTCACCCCACTCGCGCAGGAGTCCGACGAACTCGACAAAAGTTTGCAGAAGACAAACGAGACGCTCGCCCAATCCAACGGTGCGCTCCAAGGATTTCTCGACGCATTAAAAGCGACCAAGGCGAAGGCCGAGGAACGGATCAAGCTGGTCAATGACGATCTGAAAACCACGCAAAAGGTCGCGGGTATTCAGCAAGGAACCGCAGAGATTCGCCAGACCACTAAAACGGATGCCGCTATTCAGCAAAGCAGCGCCACTGCTGGCGCGGCGGCAAAGAGGTCCACGGAAATTGAAGCGGAAATCAAAAAACGGAAAGACGACGCATTTCTGGGTTCGTTTGGTCAGACCGCTGACACCAGTGATCTCGAAAAAAAGCTCGCGGATGCACGCGCGCAAGAAGTCGCCGCGCAGAAATCGACGGCTGATATCCTTGAAGGACAGAAATCGATCAAACAGAAGCCTCAGCCGGTTGAGCCAAAAATAAGCGGGGACCTTCCGAAACCAGATGCGGGACCGGGAACGATTGTCGATGCCGACGGGAACGTCCATTTGGTGGATCGGAAAACTGGACCTGGTGGAACGATTCAGAAAGATGGCAAAACTTTTGACGTCCACGGCGGCGGTGACGAGGGGGGCGGCGGGACCATCGAAAAAGATGGTCAGACTATCAAGGTGACTAGTGACAGCACGGTCGCACAATTAAAGAAGACGAGTGCGACGATGGTCGACGCCGCCAAGGCCGTCGAAAAACAGGGACCGGAAATATCGAAAGCGGCCGCGAAAATCGGGGCGACATTGGAGAAAACCAACGCGACCACCATCGCCGCGTTCGGAGTTCTCGGCAATCAGACGGAACGCCTCAACCAGCAGATGAATTCTGTGCTCCAGCAACTGAGGCACTTGCAAGAGGCAAAATGATTGCAGCGATTCTAAGTAACCGTCCGAAACGCTCCGCCGATCTTCCGCCGCAGGGAACCTCTGCGTGGAATCGACTCAGCAATAAAACCAAACAGCATGCCCATAAATTACGGCAGGCGCTCGCTGGCGCAGTGGAGTTGCACCTGAGCGGTAATTGGGGGCGCGAGGAAATCGAGGCCGCCGGCCTGCGGGATTACCGCCATACGTTAGGCCATGCCGTAACCGCGCGCCATTGGTGGCGGCTGTTCGACCAAGTCCTTGAGCGCAACGCGGGCAAGGTTTGCTTCGACGATCTTTCGCTCTATTTGCCCGGTCGATTGATTCGCAAGCCGTCGCCAGATGTGGCGCGCAAAGCCGTTGAAATTATGCCCAATTTGGCGGGGGCCGTGTGCGCTGTAGACGATGCCAATAATCCGACCAGCTCGGAAATGCTTTTAGTTTGGGACTCGGCCATGGCCGAATATCAGCGCTTGCTCGATAGCGGTGTCAGTGACGGAAAAGCCCGCCGCGCCGTAATTGTCGCACTGGCTGCAAGCGGGCTGCCTCTGGCGAGCACCAGAGGTGCGTTGCGTCGGAACTTTGCCCGTAAACTCAACCGGTGGATCGAGGGTGGAAGCAAGCCGGCTGCTATTCGTGATCTGCGCAAAGTGAACTCGGGGCGTTGGGCGGAACTGCCATTGACCCAGCAGGATCTTCACAAGCTGACGGGGAGCGGTTTGCAGGGGGGGCTCTCGAAAGCTTGGCGCGATTCGATGGCGCGCGGCGATCTCTCGGCTATGGCGCGGCAATCGTATCTGAACAATCCGGCGAGCAAGTCCTACGTGCCTCAACGGGTACGCGACCTTTTGCAGCCAGATGTCGCGATGCTCCAAAATATTCATCGCGGACCGCGCCAGGCGAATCTACGCGGGGCCTACATTTCCAGGGATTGGACCAGCGTTTCACCGGGTGATTGGTACTCGGCCGACGATACGACTCTGCCCCTCTATTATTGGGAAGAGAGCGAGGATGGAAGTCCGCGCGTCTTGCGCGGTCAGTGCTTGGTGATGATCGATTGCCGCACCGGCAGAATCCTAGCGTTCGCGTTGCATAGTGAGCGCAACTACACCGCAAAGGTTATTCGGGGCCTGATCATGAAAGGCCACGATACCTACGGACTACCCCGGCAAGGCTTTTACTTTGAAAACGGAATGTGGGCTAGTGCGAAGCTCATCAAAGGAGTGAGCGACGAAGTTTCAGGCACGGAGACTGAACTCGGGTTGCGTGAGTGGGTGCAGTTCAAACATGCCAAACCGGGCAACGCTCGCGCCAAGACGGTGGAGCGAATCATCGGCCTGATGCAAACGCGGATGGAAAATCAACCCGGCTACTGCGGCCGCAATGAACAGGTGGAAAAATTTGAGCGATTGCAGCGGGAGTTATTGGATTTTAAATCCGGGTGCAGCCATCCCAAGGACGTGCTCCTTCACCGCGACGAATGGATCGAGCGTCTTCAGGAAATTTCCGACGCTTACAATTGCGAAGCCCAGCAGGGCGGAATGCTTAAGGGCCAGTCTCCACGCGAAGCCTGGGACTCTCTGTTCGATTTCTCGCAGCCGCTTTTGAAATTGGGCGAAAGCACGCGCTACCTTTTGGCGAATCATCGCCGCCCTCTGAAAATTGGCCGCAACGGGATTTGCGTTCAGATCGGCAAAGAGCGGTTGTTTTTCCGGAACGAATTTACCGGCCGATTTGTCGGACGCACCGTTCAGGTTTATTTTGATCCAGAGGACCTGAGTAGTGTTTTTGTAAAATCCTCGGTCGAGGATTCGGTCGCAACTGTGGTCCCGGCCGCACCGAGGATTCCAGCGATGTCTGCCACTCGCGAGCAAATGCAATCTGCCATGGCGAGCGTCAACGCCCACAATCGCCCGGCCCGGACTCTCTATCAAACCGTGAAATCTCATTTCCCGGACAATGGGCCGTCGCAATTCCGGCGCATCGTTGCCGACGAGGAAACCGTCGCACAGGGAATGGATATCGCCGCCGATCAAACCGTCATTAGGGAGCAACAAAATCAAGAGGCGAAGAAGCGGCGGCAAACCTCCCGGCTTCGCGTTCGCTTTGGGGTCAGTTCCGACCCGAACTCAATTGTGGACGCCCGCCTCCGCGTCGCCGCTGAACTGCAAAAGAAATTCAACGACCATGCCGACACGCCGACAAGATCCTGAACAGCGCATTTTCAATCAATCCGCTTACGCTTCATCAGCAGAGTTTGATCGAGGCGTCCTCGGCAACTTGACGGCCGCTCGCTGCCAGCAATTGAACGATCGAGAGGAAATAAAGATGCACTGGTGGCTCCAGCAATTATCCTGGCGAGAAGGCGGGATGGATTTGTTTTCCCGCGCATTTTTGGATGCTAATCACAGCCTACTCGGTACGAAATCGATGCACAAATTCGGGATTCGGAAAGGCCAGATTTATTCGGCTGATCAAGTCCGGGTGATTCGCAAGGAAATGCAAATTAGAGACGTCGAGCGGACTTTCCCACTGCGTGGAGAAGAAGTTGTTTCCATGGACGATTTCATTGATTCGCCTCTAAATTACGACCAGAGGATTAAACGAAACCGTGAGCGCGCCGAGCGGTCGAGCCTGCATCCTACGAGTTATCCGGCGGCCAAATTTGTCGATGAGTGCGAGGTTCCCTATCAAGTGTTTTCGAATGCGTTGAAGGAAGCGCTCGTTAACCCTCAGAGCAAAAGTTTGCGCGACGGTTTTTGGAATTTCCCCGATCTTTGGCCGGCAATCCTCGCATGGCGCCAAAATGAAATTGAGGCATCGCGAGGTCGGATCGTTGAAACCGAAATTACGGCCAGTATTCATGACGCATTGGATTTTGCCCATGAGTCGAAAAGCTTCACGCTGATCGAGGGCAGGGAAGGCATTGGCAAAAGCGCTGCCGCTCGCGCCTGGTGTGAGCGAAATCCGGGTTCGGCAATTTATGTTTCGCTCGGGTCGGGCACTGATGAGATGACCCTGTTCCGATCGATCGCGCGGGTGTTGGGCACGGCGTGCGCATTGTCTCGAAGGGCCGGCGATATCAAGGCACGGATCGAAGAAGCGCTGAAACCTGGTCATCTTACGCTTGTGTTAGACGAAGCTCATTTCCTTTGGCCCCAGAGTGACCGTGCGCAAAGGACCGCTCCAAAGCGCGTTGATTGGTTGCGAACCGCCTTGATCGATGAGGGCGTGCCCGTGGTCCTGATTAGCACGCCTCAATATTTTAAGCTACAGTGTGACCGTTTTCGCAAGGGCGGCTGGAATGCGAATCAGATTCAGCGTCGGTTGGCCCAAACCGTGGCGTTACCTGAGGCGTTGGGAAAGGCGGATGCGCTAGCGATGGCTAGATTCTATTTCCCTCACGCTTCACCCAAAGACTCGGCTCGGATAGCTTACCTCTCGGCCCTGACCACGGGTTATTTGACGACCATGGTTCATTTGAAAAAGCGCGTCGATTTTTTCATGAGCCGGAAATTCGACAGCTCTGAATCGGCACTCCTTGAAAGAGCCATCGATGAAGTCTGCGTGCAGCATGGTCTTAATCTGAACGCCCCGAATCCGCCTCATGCAGAGGCGGTGCATGCGCCTGGCAATCGTCTTTCAACCCCTTTGCAAGCGACCGGAAAGGGCAGATTGAAGTCGCTCAATCAAGGCTCGGGCGGCGCGGAAATTTCCAGAGTTCACGTCAACGAAGCGGATTTAATTACGACTTAACGACGCGCTTCTGCGATCATCGACCCGGTTTTCGGCGAGTCTTGAAAAAGACGGCTGAATCCGGGCCTTACCGTTTACAGGGATTTCCACGACAAGATAGGTCAACAAAGCGGACATATTGTGCGCGAAGGTACATTTCCATAAGGACTTAAGTTTTGGGCGAGGCATAGTTGCCAATTGACGTGGCAACTATAGCATGTCCACCAACAAAAAGACGTTTGTCATTACGCGTTTCAAAAACGCTTCAGGTACGGTTTCTTGGCGCCTCGCTGGCTGGATTGCCGGCGCTCGAATTCGTAAGAACTTCAAATCCCGCGAGGAAGCTGCTGCCGAAATGGCCGCACGGGAAATTGGAGCCTTGCAGTTAACCGCGGGACTTCGTTCTCAGGCGACTTATTTGAACGACGCTCAGTTGCGTGAAGCGGAAGACGCGTTCAGACGCTTGGAAAGTCACCGGCGTTCATTGCTGTTCTATCTCGATTATGCCCTGACGAACTATCGGGAACCAGAGCGGGAAAAAACGCTTAGCGCGACCGTTTCTGAATATGTCGCGGTTAAGCAAAAAGAGCTGGAAAGCAGGCTTATCTCAAAGTGTCAGCTACGCTCTATCAGTGATGAATTGAAGGTGCTTCAGAAAAATTTTCCTTCCGGGCTCATCACTCAATTTACGCCTGTTATGCTCACCAGCTATTTGGGGCGAGGCCATCCATCCCTTAAAACTCACAACAACCGGCGCGGAATACTTTCAACCTTCTTCAAGTTCGCGGCACGCAATGACTGGGTCGTGACGAATCCCGTCGAAAAGACGCCGCACTATCGGATTAACCACCGGCGCGGCTCTGCCGTTACTATCACTGCTGAGATCTCAAGGAATCTTATGGCCTACTTGGAAAACTACGAAAATGGAAACGTGGTGCCCTATTTTTCGCTATGTCTTTTTGCTGGCATCCGTCCCAGTCCGAAAGACGGTGAAGTCGCTAAGCTTCGTTCCGATCACATTCGCTTGAACACGGGAGTAATCTTGATTGAGCCAGAAGTATCCAAAGTTCGGATGAAACGATTGGTCACAATCCAGCCTAACTTGGCGGAATGGTTGCAGGCCTACCCGTTCAAGCCGATCAACTCCGGCTACATCGAATATCACCGATCGAAGATCAGTAAGCGATTCAATCTGACGCATGACGTGCTGCGGCACACGTTCATTTCGATGTTTGTAGGCAAGTTTCGGTCGATGGGGGAAGCGGCGCTGCAAGCGGGCAATTCCGAGAGTATCATCCGCAAGCATTACTTAGACCTGAAAAGTACCGCCGAGGCAGAGGCGTTTTTTGGTATCATGCCAAAACGAACAGCATCGGCCAAACTGCTGACCCCAGCATTGACCGTGGCGGCATAAGATCGGCTCGTCCCCCGTCTCGTACCTTGCTTGCCGGACTTGACCGGCAAGCAAGGGTATGGAAACACAATCGGTCCCATCATCTGGGCAGAGTTAGCTCACAGACATCACCGGCCTGCGTCTTAGCGGGGTTTTCCCCAGGGGGAGGGAACCCTCAATCCGCACGCTACGCGATTGGACAAAACTTCGGCGTATCCCTCATCACCGTCTTGGACATTTCGTGTACTTCGATCCCGCGGAGGTGGCAGAGCATATTCGCACCAAGTTGAAAGTGCCGGCGCGGGGCAAATCGGGAAAAACGACAGCGCCATTGTCGCAATCGATTCCGGGTTTGCAGGGGGCGACTCGGGCACTCACTACCGAACAGCCTTTCGGCTCATGGGAGGGCCAGTGCACCCAGAGGGTACACAATTCGCCAAGGGATGGCGCCCGAGTCGTCAGCAAGCTGAGAACTGTTTTGCTGATTTGTCGAGGCTCCGATACCCGACCATTAACCTGCCCAATTAATACGATCAAATCAGACCCCCCCGTGGCTGTACCTATTAGGAAATATCGACACCGGTTACATTCGCGGCGTCATGAAAACCAATACCGATAGTTTTTTTGTCGAGCCGGTTGATTCCCAGCACGAGGCACGGGCCATAGCGCTGGAAGTGGTTTGCCGGCTTTTTATTTGGATGGCGGAAGGGTTGACCCTCGAAGAACGCGGCGTGCGTGCGACCGTTGCCCTCTATTGCGTCCGGCCGGATCTCATCAATCGGGCCACGCTCGAAGAAGTGGGCCATCTCTCCGGCCGTTCCAAACAGGCGGTGTATCTACTCGCGGAGAGTTTCCGCACCACGACAGGGCTTTCACCATGAACGCCGAACCTGTTTCCTCGGTCGCGGCCGAAATCAACCGGTTGTATGAGGTCGCGCTGTTGCACGCCACCCGGTCGCGCGAATTGCTCGACGCGGCCCTCGTTGCAGCCTGGCAGGCGGGACATCTTCTGATCGCGGAGAAAAAGCGTGTGCGGCATTCCATGGGACCAAGTTCCTGGCTGCTCTGGCTCGAAGCCAACTTTGACGGCACTCCGCGCACGGCCCAGCGTTACATGAAACTCGCGCGGCGCGTGGCCGATGAGTCATTTCTCCGAGGTATGAGCCTGCGCGAGGCCTATGATCGCCTGGGCATTGCGATGCAGAAGACCAGGACGCCAGCACAGTGCGCGCTCAGGCGTCAGTTGCCTGCTCACGTTTCATTGGCGAATCGGCTCATTCGGGCACTCAAGCGCGAGCGCATCCGCTCGGCCGACAACGAAAAAAACAGCGCCTTCCGTCGCGATTTGCAACTGCTCTTCGAAACACTGCGTCCGTGGTTTGCCGGGTTTCCCGCCGATGAACGCCGGGAGCGTGCGGCGCGCCCACGGTGTCGGTAAACGGCAATGTCATGATCGCCACAGGTACAAACACCAAACGGCCCGTCATCACCAGCCAAGCGATGGAACGGCGTAGCTTCGCGTTCCTGCACACGCTGGTTGAGACCTGCCGGGAGTGGCCGGAATTACGAAAATGGCTCTGCGAGGATTTCGTGGGCAACAGCAAGACCCGCGAAAATTTCCTCAAGCTGGTCGATGCGCCGGCCCAGTTGGCTGATCCCGTCAGTTCCGGGCTCGCTGAAATGGCCGAAGAAGCAAGGGGATGGCGGAAAGAAAAGGCGCGGATGCAAGCTGGCACCGGTGCATCCGCGCTTCGCCTCTTCGGCGGGCTCACCTGGAACGAAATGGAACAGATCGCCTATCGTTACGAAGGCGGTGTCTCCGCGCAGGGAGTTTCTGTTCTGGCGCGCCATTGGCGAAAGACCGGAGCCCGCGCCAAGTACGCTCCGGAATTGCAGCGCGCCGGGACGGAACTGCTGGATGCGGTGATCCACCGCGGCGAAACGCACCTTCTGGCTAGCCTCACCCGCGCGGTTGAGTTGCTCGGGTGTTCCAATCCTCGCACCCTGCGCTCACAGATCGGTCATGCCGATTGGTGGAAACTGCAGACGGCGCTCTACATCCTGCGGAATCCCCAACCGGCCTACCGCACCCGCGACGTGCGCACCCATCTTGCCGGTCTCGGTCTCGTGGTCAGCTCACTGGATTTTCGGCGGTTCTGCATACGACACGGTATCCGGCGCGACGAACGCGCGGGTCGGCCGAAGAAATTCAAATGAGGGGGGCTGGGGAATGATTGCACCCAGTCAGGCCCGCCGGCGTTCGGGGCTGGACGGGCCGAAGCCAAGCGCCGCAGGGAACGGCGCGCGGAGCTCCGGCGACACCCTTACCGCTCAACCAAACTCACCAAAGTGCTATTTAACAGCAAATCAGTGAAAATAATAACAAGGAAATAAAACACATAACCATTTTTAGAACAGATGGAAAAGAATATTATAACATAAAAACAAAGTTGATTTTCATCTTAAAACATAGTTGTATTCTGCCACAAAACAAAGTCGATGCCCACGCCCCAACAGACCTTGGCCGAAGCCCTCCAGCGGGTGCGCAATCAAGCGACCGGCGAAGTCGTCCGTGGCCCGGACATCGCCCGACCGGATCGCCTGTTACTGACCAAGCGCGGTTTTCTCGTCGAAATTATCAAGGGCTGGTATGCGCTGACCACTCCCCGAGCGGAGACCGGCGACACGACCTTCTGGCACGCCCATTTCTGGGGCTTCGCCAGTGCCTACTTACGCCATCGCTTTGGCACCGCTTACAGCCTGTCCGCTGAGCATTCCCTCGATTTGTGGACCGGAAACACCCATACCCCGTCGCAACTGATCGTCATCGCCGGCAAGGGTGGCACTTCCACGGTGAAGCTGCCGAACCGCACCTCGTTGCTGCTCTACGCCGATAAAAAAAACCTGCCCAATCCCACGGACATCCGGCAAGGCGTGCAGGTCATGCCCTTGGCCCTCGCCATGGTGCGAGTAAGTCCCGGGTTTTTCCGACTTTCCTCTACCAATGCGGAAATCGCCCTGCGCCTGGTCCGCCCGGAAGATCTCAGCCGTGTTCTGTTGGGCGACGCGGGTTCCCCGACCGCTGCCAGTCGGTTGGTCGGTGCCTTCCGGCACTGCGGCCTGACCAAACAGGCCGACCGTCTCGCCGCCGATCTCACCGCTGCCGGTCTTGATTTCGTCGAAACCAATCCGTTTGTCGCTCCTCCCCGACTGCCAGCCGGACTGCTTTTTACCTCTCCCTATGTGGGCCGGCTGAAAGCCCTCTGGAAGCACATGCGTCCGGTCGTGAGCGAAATTTTTCCCGCTGTGCCGGGTGCCTCCCAAGCCGACACCTATCTCAGTCGCGTCGCCGAAATTTACACGCACGACGCCTACCATTCACTTTCCATCGAGGGTTATCAGGTAACGCCGGAATTGATCACGCGGATAGCGGCTGGCGAATGGAATCCGGAAACGGACGGGGCCGATAGTGGGCAGGTGAACGCGATGGCCGCGAAAGGCTATCACGAGACATTCCAAGCAGTCCTGTTGAGCCTGAGAGAAATCCTTGGCGGTCAGGCCGCGCCCGCGATCATCAACCGCGACCTGCCAGCCTGGTATCGCGCGCTCTTCATTCCATCTGTACAATCGGGTTTGCTTCCGGCTTACGCGCTCGCGGGCTACCGCAACCGGCCGGTTTTTATTCGGGGCTCCGAACACGTGCCGCCACAGCACGAGGCTGTACCGGAATTGTTGGATACTCTCTTTGCGCTCCTCGCTGCCGAGCCTTCCGCCGGGGTGCAAGCGGTCCTCGGTCATTTTCTCTTTGTCTACATTCATCCCTATTCGGACGGCAACGGTCGTATTGGCCGGTTCATCCTAAACACCCTGTTGGCATCGGGCGGCTATCCATGGACCGTTATCCGCGTGGAGCATCGCAAAGCCTACATGACTGCGCTGGAAAATGCGTCGGTGCGCCATGACATTGGCGATTTTACCCGTTTCGTCGCGGCAGAGATGGCGGCGTCCGCTGAACTCAAAGGCCCGAAGACGTGAAACGACTTCCGTTCCAATCAAAGATTCTCCACGGCATCTTTAAGCATTTCAGTCTCAAATCGGGGCAGTTTCATTGAGGAAGTGTCGATGGCCCTCAGGCTATTTAGAATACCATCGACGCTCGCCCCGAGGCTGTGCTGAGATTCAAGCCGAAGCGTTACCTGAAATGGCAATCCGTATTCCTCAAGAACGGTCGCGGCCACGAGCATCAACAAATGTTTAACGGCCGATCCAAACACTTCGTAGTTTCCGGGCTTCAGGCCGGCTCGGGTAAAAACATTCGTTTGAATCTTATCGACCGCCGCCAAATATCTCGGAGAAATGAAATTCTGCCCACCGGCGTAAAAAAAGTAAGGTCGCTTCAATTGCCTCCAGAGCGGTCTGTTTCTGATACGTGTATTTAGTTCTGCGTCGATAAGCCGCGGAATGGACTTCAGGGTGATCAGCTGTACCATCTTGAACTTGAGTTGTTCTGCATTGAACACGCCATCTTTGCCCCGACCTTCCATCAAGTAGGTGAAAATTAGCGAGCACACCTCGGAAAGCTGGGCCGATTGAGGAAAAGCAGCCCACGATAGCAGTGGGTGATATTTTTTGATGTTTGCTGAAATTTCAGCTGCCAAATTGATTTGGAGGGTTGCATCAAACCCTGGTTCGCTCTTATTCCTGCAATGGGGAGAGTATCTTGAGCGTGTAAATACCGTAGTTTTTCCATTGAGTGTTCAGAAAGATCCCGAGCGTTGAGCTGTACCAAAAGGGACTCTGGGGAATCAGCAGGTTGTGTAATCGATGGAAAATCGACTATCGGCAACTCGGGGTGAGGGTCTTGGTGTGGCACGTAGACGTGCCCTACAAAATGCCTAAACATTCGGCCTGCGCGGCCTTTTATATTGTTGAATGTGAATTGATCGAACTTTGTGTTAGCGATCTTGTTGTCGTAGATGATGTTCTTGGCCGAAGTGTTTACCCCCTCAATTATGGTGGAGGTGCAGAGCGGGAAGCGCGCGGGAGATCTAGCCTTCAATCGAGGTGAGGTTGGCCGAAACCCTGCCGATGGGAAACCCCCATGAACTCAGCCGCAAAGTAGCGGCATGGACCCGCGAGCCCGACGGAAAACTCCTGAAAAACTGGCCACCCCCGAACATTTTATTCCGGACGCAGAAATTACAAATTCATTTAACTGCAACCATGGTTTGCCCCAACGTCTCCAGAAAGAAATAATTTGGATGAGATCCGTATGAGAATTTTCCTCTATAGGAAACACGACAACTGGAGGATACGTTTATCCAGTCGCTTGGATCGCCGGGAGGAGGGAAGACGAAGCAATTTGCAGGCGAGACTACTGCAATGGAAGAAGCACGCTGGAAAGCTGCGCAAATTGCTAGCGGGGAATTGAATTCGCCGATCTGACACGCAGTGACCGCGCTGAGATCTTCGCTGCGCTAAAAATTTGTGGAGAGATTCCACCATTGCGGTGGCGCGCCGGTCTTGCGGCGAGCCGGGCGTGATGAACGTGGAATCGGCGAATGTGCGCAAGTAGTCGTCGCGCTGGTCTCCTCTGCAGGGAGCGAATTAGTTTTGCGCTAATTCGGTAAGCCGGTCCCCCGGGGCGTCCATCGTTTTTAAGGTTCGCAATTGTCGGTAAATGACACCTGATTTTTCGTTTTGACTGACGACAGGAAAGCGTAACGACGTTAAATTCAACGCAACGTTCAAAGCCATTGGTGAAGGTCAGGGACGCGCATTCCCGGATTCATGCGTCTCGTTGCTTCCTATTTGGCCCGCCTTTACTCCCCTGACCACGCCTCGCGCACTCCGTGATGAATGCTTCTCAAGCTTGCCCAATGCTTCGCCAGCAGACCGCGCGTCTTCTCGGCTTCGGAGTAGTGGCGTGCGCTGTTACGTCCAAGCCGCGGGTCGGCCGAAGCGGTCTGCCTTGGAAATCCGGCGGATCCACCGGTGATGCCACCGCGCCGACGATCGGCGCTTCGCGCGAGGCTCCGTGCGCCTTCACCGACGGATTTCCCGTGTAGAACTTCTATATGAACGCCCTCACCGTCAGAGCTCTTCTCTTTTGTTTCATTCTTGCCGCGGCTCGCGCCCAACTCGACTTTCCTTCCGAGCCGCCGGAAAACACGCTCGGTCGTCACCTGCCGGTTGGCGTCACGACCCGGCTCAGTCTGCCTTATGTTTCAAATGGCGGTGAAGCCCGGCTGCTCGATCTTTATCTGCCCGCCGGAAAGGACGGAGCACATCCGCTCGTCGTTTTCGTGCATGGCGGCGGTTGGGTGTGCGGGAGCAAGGCCGATTGTCCGCAATCGCTCGGCGGGCTGCTGCGCAAAGGATTCGCCGTCGCCAGCATCAGCTACCGGCTGAGCCGGGACGCGCGCTTTCCCGCGCAGCTCGAGGATTGCAAGGCGGCGATCCGCTGGTTGCGGGCGCATGCTGCGGACTACCGGCTCGCCACCGACCGGATCGGCGTCGTCGGTCCCTCGGCGGGCGGCCATCTGGTGGCGCTGCTTGGCACGACCGGCGGCACGCGCGATTTCGACGTTGGTGAAAATCTGAAGTTCTCCAGCGCGGTGCAGGCCGTCGTCGATTGCTATGGTCCGATCGATCTCGCGCAAATGGACGCGCACAGGCTGTCCGGCTCAAAGATCCGCCATAACGCTTCGGATTCGGCGGAAGCACGGTTGTTAGGAGGCCCCGTGCAAGATCCGGAAAATCGCGCCGCCGTGCGTCGCGCCAATCCGCTGACGTACCTGACGTCGTCGGCACCGCCGTTTGTCATCATTCATGGCGACGCCGATCCGATGGTGCCACATTATCAGAGTGAGCTGCTCTACGCCGCCCTGGTGACCGTGCATGTCCCAGTGCATTTCGTCACAATCCACGGCGGCGGACACGGCGAACGCTTTCCCGTGCCGGAGATCAGCCTGATCGAAGAGGCGTTTTTTGATCGCACTCTACGCGGCGCGCCTGCGCCGACCGACGAAGCGCCGGCCCGGCAATCCGAACTGGCGGCGATCGCCGGGTCATGAATCAGCCAGGGTCTTTCACGGGCGGATCTTGCTCCGCGCGCGGTCGAGCAGCACGAGATCGTTTTCGCCGCTCGGTCGATTCATACGCTGCGCGTTACCGCATCGGTCTTCCAACGCTTTGGCTTCCGCGTCGAAGACCCGTCGCAAAATCTGGGGAAAAATCCACTTCGGGCTGCGAACGTTGCATACGTATTCTCGTCGCAGTCGGATTTGGTTTCATTGGGAAATACGTTGAAAGACGACAGCGGGTTTTCTTTCGTATGTGGCGTTGATCGAAATGACACCTTTCTTAGCGTTTACAGTGGCGACTAAACGCTACCGGCGTGCCATTCTTGACTGAAATGTTAATGCACGGCCGCGCTGAACCTGTGATGATCTGTCAATGCCTGCGCTTTGCGACCGCATGACGACGAATGATCGCAAAGTAGACGCGCCAGTCACGAGTCTGATTTTGATTCTCATTTCCGTTGCATGCCTGGTGATTGGTGCACTCGCTTATCTTTGTTTACGAGATCCGGGCGTCGCCATCGCGGCGGCCCAGGCCGATAATCCGCGAAAAGTTAGCGGACCGAGGCTTTCCTATCAGCCGCAATCGATTGGATGGCCGGCCGAGGGACATCCACTCATCGCGCAGGTGGCGATGGCGGACTTGGACGGCGACGGGCTATTGGACATCCTTGTATGTGATTGTCTCGCTAATCGGGTGAGCTGGATCCGACAATTTCCGCGAGGCGTTTTTACGGAATCGCCGCTCGGAGATCCCGTCGCTGCTCCCGTGCATGTTTCAGTCTGTGATATCAACGGGGATGGGAAACCCGACTTGCTCGTGGCGAGCATGGGTGTGGTTATGCCCAATAACGATTTGATCGGTAGTGTGATCGTGATGGAAAATTTGGGCGGCAATCGCTTTCGCAATCGTGTGCTGCTTGAAAATGTCGCGCGGGTAACGGACGTGCGTGGCGTCGACCTCAACGCCGATGGGAAAATTGATCTCGTGATCGGCCAATTCGGCTATTTGCAAGGGGAGATCCGCTGGATGGAAAATCTGGGCGATTGGAAATTTCGCAGCCATCTTCTCTCACATCAGCCCGGCACGATCATGACACCAGTGGCCGATTATGACCGCGATGGGAAACCGGATTTTGCGGCGCTGATCTCGCAGGATGCGGAGGAAGTTCATCTCTTCAGGAATCTGGGCGCAGGGGAATTTGATGATCATGTTCTCTGGAAAGCCCGGGATGAGTCATGGGGCAGCAGTGGCATTGAGGTCTGCGATCTTAATCGCGATGGCTATCCTGATCTTCTGATGAGCAACGGAGACGGTTTTAATGTGGGGTTCGCCGCCGTTTCGCCGTGGCACGGACTTCAATGGCTGGAGAATCAAAAAGGGAATTTTGTTTATCACCGGATCGGCGACATGCCCGGTTGCTACAGTCCGGTGGGGGTGGATTTGGATGGTGACGGACACATCGATGTGATTGCGGTCTCCGGTTTCAATAACACCACTGACGCCGCGAGTTCGTCCCTGATTGCCTGGATGAATGACGGTCAGGAACATTTCACCCCAATACCTTTGGCGCACGATCCTGGCAGTCTGATCACAGTGGCAGCGGGGGACCTCGACGGTAACGGGGTTCCAGTATTAGTGACCGGTGGATTTCATGCTTATCCCCCGTACCATGCCGTAAGCCGCGTCACGCTTTGGCGTCAGAGCCAGCCATGAAAAAAATCCACATTGTCGCGGTTGCGATCCTGCTCGGAATCATCGGAGTGGGCAGCACGATGGCCGTGCGGATCTGGCGAGCGCAGCGACGAACGGCGGTCGCAACTGCTGCGGTCCCTCCCGTTCCCGACCTGAGGCGGTGGCCCGAGGAGTTGAGTCGGTTGTTGCGGCAGGTTTCCGCAAACGTAGCCCACAATCCGGACCCAGTTGCGCCATTAGGCGAGCTCGCCAAGATTTATCTTATCAACGGTTTCGCATCGCAGGCAGCGGGGGTGCTCGACGGTCTCCGCAAAATGGACCCAAAAAATCCCCGCTGGCCCTATTTATCGGCTGATCTCTGGATGCGTTCGGGTGAGACGCAAAAGGCGGAAGCAGAATTCGAAACAACGGTGCGACTGGAACCCGGCTATGCGGTGGGCTGGTTGCGCCTCGGCTCACTGATGGCGGAGCAGAAGAGAATGGATGACGCGGCCAGGTGTTTCCGTCGCGCGGTTTCGATCGCACCGGCTGATCTTCGCGCGCAGCTCAACCTGATGGTATTCGAGGCGGCGCGAGGAAAAATCGAAGCGAGTCTCAAAGAGTTGATCGGATTGACTGAAGTTAACCCACAGATTGCAGAGCTCCACGAGACATTGGAAAAATTTTACCGGCAGTCGGGCGACGAGAGCCATGCTCAACGCGAGAAGCATCTGGCCGCTGAAGCTGGGCGGCACATCGGAACGGAAGATCCATGGTTGGACGAGATGGCGTTGCAGTGTTTTGATGCGGACCGGTTGGTGTTGTATGCGTTTAAGTTTTCCCGCGAAGGACGGATGCAGGAAGCGGAACAGGTTCTACGCCACGCCACGCGGGATGTTCCTCACGATGCCCGTTTGTGGGAGGCTCTGGCGGATGTTTGCCAAAAAACAAATCGATTGGCCGATGCGCGCGCGACGCTGGAGCAAGCGGTCGTGGCCTGTCCGTCGGAGCCGCGTCTGGTCTTGCTTCTCACGCGGGCATTGGGTCGGGAGGGGAGGACAGCGGACGCCGTCGCGACAATGCGAAGGGCAGTGGTTCAATGGCCGGACCGCGCCGATTTGCGGGACGCATTGGGCAACGCGCTGCGCAACGACGGCGCAGACAGTGAGGCCGTAGCCACGCTACGGGATGCGCTCCGGCTGAATCCGTTGCTACCTGAGACGCATTACGATCTGGCGTTCACCCTTCTTAAAACCGGGAAAACAGATGAAGCATTAAGTGAAGCTCAGAAAGCCCTTTCGTTGCGGCCGGATTACATTGAGGCATTGGTGCTTGCTGCGGGAATTGCGGTCAATGCCGGCAATGTGATTATCGCGGAGCCTTTAATCGACCGACTGCGAACTTTGCAGCCGGATGAGTCCGGCACGCATTTGCTCATCGGTGCGCTTTATGTGGTACGGGGAGTCGACGCGGAGGATGCGGGGGATTTGACGCAGGCCGCGCAAGTATTCCGGGAAGGATTGAAAGTCGCTCCGGATTTTCCGCCGCTGATCAAACATGCCGCGTCGCTGGCATTCCGGCGCGCACAGTGGCAGGAAGCCGTTTCGTTGTGGCAAATTTATATCCGGCTTGTACCGGCTGATCCCGCCGGCAGTCCATCGTTAGCGGCAGCGTTGCAAGCACTCGACCAAGGCGCAGGTCTCCAGCATTGATTGAACAAGTGGCGGGGCGTGTATTTCAGGCTATCAATTAAAATGACACCTTTATTTTCGTTTTGAGCGCCAGTGATTTTAGGCCTGATGCGCTACCAATCACCCTCCGGGCACTTACGTTCTCGGCCAGAGATTTAGTCCAATTGGCGATAGGTCGTCCATAAGTACTGGATTTTCGTGGTAGCCGATGCTGCGAGGAAATTTGCCCGATAAAGTTTCAACTTCAAGAGGGCTCCTCATCTGAGGCCCTTTTTTTATTGTGCGCCCGGCAGGCCGTGAAAGCACGTGCGTCATATCCGGTTCTCCACCATGGATACTTCTTCCACCTCTGTGTGTCAGTGCTCCGTATCCTCTGTGAAACTGAATTATGGATTCCTCAGGTGTGATTTATTCTGGCCAGGGGGTGTTTTCAAACCACGCCAAGTCCCCACGATGGCATTCTTCACTTCTTTCAGAATGACATACCGGTTTGAAGGTACGCCCTAAACATTCCATGGAAATGGAGTAGATCCCTTGCCCGGAAAGGGGACGAAACCTCGGTAGCAGGAGCGACATTGCGTGTGCTGCGGGCTGGGCTAAGCCGTAACGTTCCAGTAGAAACGAGGTTTTCCGTGCGCGCATCCATCAGCCCGCACGGAGGTCGCGCTCCCCTTTCAGTGCGGTCAAGACAGAGCGGAATCCGGGTTCATCTGTAGACGCCCGCGACAGGGACGTTTGATTTGAGAACCAATTATTTCCGGACGTCAGCCATGGGCTGCATTATTTTCTTCCAGTCGCGCGCGAAGGGCTGGCGGCAGCAGCGAGAGCGCCAACTGCTTCAATTGCGGGTCGGGCAATTCAAGGCCGAACAGTTGGTTGAGGGCGAGCAACTGCACGAGGGCGCCAGTCGTTAGTTCGCGGATTTTGACCGCGGAAAGATCTTGGTCGCTCAGCTGCATCTGCTCGCGAGCCGTCTCCATCTGTTTCGCCTGCACCAGCAGCGCCGCAAGACTGAGCCGCCGGTCAAAAGGCAGCGTGCGGGCCGATCGACGGGTCAAATACGGCAGCAGTGTCGCCACGATTTTTTGAAACTCGTCCGTGTTGCCAAGGACTTGATCCACGTGAGCCAGGGCAATTAATGCGGCGAGATTTCGTGGATAGAGAAGAAGTTGTTCCCGCGCTGCACGGACTTGGTCGACCATTTCCATTTCTACAAAATAGTCGGCGAGCCGACAGACGCCGAGGGCCTCGTCTTGTTCTCCATGGATCCCAAAGACGGTGACCCCCAAGTCCTCAAACCCGGAATTTTTCGGTAAATGATAGGACAGCACCCGCAGCCACGGCGGCAGGTTCCAGTTTTGCAAATAGCCGATCAGGGTGTTTGCTGGAAGAGCGGTTTTTTCATCGACCCGTCGACCCAGCCGGACCAATTGTTCGAAGGTCGGATCCCACGCGGGAAAGATCAGATGTGTGGTCTCCCGGCTGTTGAGTAAGGCCTGTGCTTCCGGCCAGCTTGCCGCGCAGGCAATCCGAACAGCGGCATTAAAACCGTCGTTATTTTCGGTATCATATGTTGCGAGACCTTTTACGCCGCCGAAAAAAATCAATGTTTCCGTGACGCTGGGGGTTGAAAAAATCACCGGATGATTGCTTCCGCTTTGTCGCACCAACCAATACGCAAGATCGCGTTCCACCATGGCCTGCGCCTCGGTTCGGCTCAAAGGATCGCCCGCTCTGGAGCCGGGGCGAGGCAGCACGAGCAGAACTCCGGGAATCATCAGCAAGGCAAGCAGGCTGGCTGCGACGATACGACTGGTCGTGGCGGTGAGAAAATCTCCGCCCACCTTCACGATCACGATTATAATCCCCACGCTGGTGAGATCGAAAGTGTTCCACCAGCGCAGTTGCGCGCAGGCAAAACCAAGGGACATGACGGCGGGGCCGAGCGACAGCGCAAGCAGGCTTCGATGGACGGATGAAATTTTTCTCGTCATGATCCATCCGAGGGCCGCGACCGACACCACAGCTGGCAACCAGACCGCGAAAACTGCCGCGGTCATTCCGTCGCGTCCGATCCACGCGGCCAGATTTTTCGCCATGGTGGCGGAGGGCACGTTTGCGAGCTGAGCGGCAAATAAATCGTCCGCCATGAACCACCCGATTTTTGTGGAAAGGATCACGACGGGTAACGCCGCCACGCCAGCGATTGAAATCAACACAAGGGAAAAGGATCGCCCGTTCCAAAACGCTTTCTCCCGTCTCCTGTATTCGGTTAAACGGACCAGAAGTTCGCCCAGCCCAAGCCACGCGATGGCATGCAGCGGGTGGATGGATTGCACATGCCAGTCGAGGTCTGCGGGAAAATATTCGATCAGATAGGCCACCATACTGGTCGCCGCGCCCGCGATCGCCCACGCGCGCCAGGGCAGGGCGATTGATTCCGTCGCTGATTTTTCCGACCGTGGCGCGAAAACGACGAACAGGGCACCGAGAAAAATACCCGCGACAATGGGCCATTCACCGACGACGTCAGTCCACAGGCCGATCCCGCCGGCAATGCCGCCCATTATAAATAAGTGGCGCGCCGGGTTTGGGGAACGACCAGGTTCCGACGGTGGCGTTTTAGTTGAATTGTCTTTGTTCAATCCCGCCAGCAGCGGCAGGACACTCCACATCACGCAGAGCCAAGTGAGCGCATGATTGTCGGGAGCGCCCGCTTGGAATGCGCCGGCCAGCGGGAAAAGTGCAACTAATGCGACCGCACCGAACAGCGCGGACATTTTGCCGAAATAGCGCGCGGCGAACAGGGCGACGCTGATCACCAGAATGGCGTGAAGGACAGGATCGGCGTAAAGTGCGGCGTGTTCCACCGCGAGTCCGATGGAACGTCCGGAAAAAAAATGATCGATCCACGCAACCAGTGCGAGCCACCACCGATAGGGCGAAGTGGCCCGAGTCTTACGACCGAGAGGCGCGTTGTCGTAGTCAACATGACGGATGCGCCAGGTTCCTTGCGCCAGCATCTGTTGCGTTTCGATGATCCAAGGATAACTCGCATTGTGGTGGCCGGCCACGATCAACTTCCGCTGTCCGTCGACGTAACCGGTCGCTGATTGTGAATCGAGCGCGGGTGCGGCTGCTGACCAGCCGGGAAGACCGGACAGATAGTCCACACGATTAATGCGGATGTTGTTTTCCCATATGAGAAAACCCAGCGCAGCCAGAACGACCAGCCACCAGGCGTAGGACCTGAATCGCAACAGAGGATTCGTGACCGGAAGGGTAGGCGATTTCATGGGAAACGGATCGCACCGTGTGTGTCCCACCGTTCGGTGGCAAGTCGATTGGCGGTAACGGCGACGTTGCACCTTGACTCAGCTGACGGCGATATGCGTCATCAGACGCATGTTTTTTTTCGAAGGGAGCGATGACCGACCGATGCTGCGAAACGAAATCAGACGTCGGTCGTGGCTCGCGGTTATTGTCACGATGTTGCTGCTGACCACCGGCGGATTTGCAGAAGAAAGGAACAAAGGAATATCCGGGCAGCCACTTCAGCCGCGATCAGGTCCGCGTGGGGCCACGATGTTTGCAGAGTTACCGGCGGAACAGACCGGTATTGTCACGAGTAATCCTTACGACGATCCGCGGATGTGGGCGGAACGTTATCACGAGCTCGGTGCGGGCGCGATTGGCACAGGAGTGGCGGTGGGTGACTACGACAACGACGGCCGCCCGGATATTTTTGTCGTGAGCAAAACTGGCACTTGCCGGCTGTTTCACAATCGGGGCGACTGGAAGTTCGAGGATGTGACGGAGCGCGCGGGGGTCGGCGATGCTTCGAAAGAATGGAAGCAGGGTGCTACTTTTGCCGACGTTAATAACGATGGCTGGCTCGATATCTACGTTTGCCGTTTTGATGCGCCTAATCTGCTTTTTATCAATCAGCGCGATGGCACGTTCAAGGAGGAGGCAGCGGCACGCGGCTTGGCGGTCGTGGATGGGTGCGGTCAAGCCGCGTTTGCGGACTATGATCGCGATGGCTGGCTGGATGTTTACATCCAGACTAATTTGCTCAATTCAGCCACGCATCCCAACGGAAGGCGGGATTACCTATTCCATAATAACGGCGACGGCACTTTCACGGACGTGACCGACCGCGCGGGTATCGCCGGCGAAACGCAGGGACATTCCGTTACCTGGTGGGATCAAAACAACGATGGCTGGCCGGATATATACGTGGCAAACGACTTCGCCGTGCCGGACTTTTTTTATCGCAACAATCGTGACGGAACATTTGCGAAAGTAACCGGGCTGGTTTTCCCGCATACGCCCGGAACCGCCATGGGGGCTGATCTGGGCGACGTGAATAACGATGGTCTCATCGATTTTTTCGTGGCCGATATGGCGGCCACCACCCACGAGAAAGATCAGCGCGGGCTGGCGGAAACACGCGGCATGGCCAAGGAGTTCGACTCCACTGATGCGACGGTCGCTCCGCAGGTGGCGCGAAATGCCCTCTACCTGAACACGGGCATGGATCGTTGCCTCGAGGCGGCATACCTTACGGGTCTGGCGGCGACCGACTGGACCTGGTCGGTTCGTTTCGAGGATCTCGACAATGATGGACGGATTGACTTGCACGTAACCAATGGAATGAACCGCGAGCAAATCAACGCCGACCTCATGTTTAACATGATGAAGGCCGAGAGCGCCGGCGAACGGGTCCGCTTGATGAAAGCCGGGCCGGTAATGAGCGAATCGCATCTGGCGTTTCGTAATCTGGGGAATTTGCGATTCGAGGATGTCAGTGCGAAATGGGGTCTTGACCAGAAGGGCGTGGGCTTCGGTGCCGCCTTTGGTGACTTCGACGGCGATGGCGATCTTGATCTGATTTACACGAATTTTGAGCAAGGTGTAACCGTGTTGCGCAACGACAGCGACCAAGGTCATCGCGTCGTGTTCGCCTTGCACGGTACCATTTCCAATCGATTTGGGGTGGGCGCGACGATCAAGATTTTCACCGCAGCCGGGGTACAAATCCGGCAACTCTCGCTGGCCCGGGGTTATCTTTCCTCGAGCGAACCGATTTTGCATTTCGGATTGGGGGAGGAGAACCGGATCAACCGGGTGATGGTTTCGTGGCCCAGTGGCCGTACGCAGGAGTTCGACGACCTCGCGGTCGATACAAAGTACGTCATCACCGAACCGAAAGACCGGGAGGACTCTCCTGCTGCGGCGAAAATGGCGCAAGCGGGCCAGTACGATGACGTGAGCGAATCGATGGGCCTGGCCTTATCGTCACGCGAAGAGCGGCTCGAGGGCACGGTTGATCAGCCCCTGATGCCGATGCGTTTCAACCGCCGTGGCCCGGGGGTCGCGGTGGGCGATCTTGACGGAGATGGCGAAGATGAAATTGTGCTGGGAGCGACCACCCAGGATCCCGTGCGTGTTTTGCACCGCACGGGCAGCCGCTATGAGGTGCTGCCCATTCCGGCGATTGCCACCGCTCCCCGAATCAACGCCGGACCACCGCTGGTGTTCGCCGTGAAAGGCGAGGGAAGGAATGACTTGTTGCTCACGGCGGGTGGGGCCGCGTTGCCGGCGGAGGAACCGGAATATGAACCGCAGCTTTTGTTGAATGACGGGAAGGGTGCCTTGCGCGCCGCGCCCAACGCCCTGCCCTCCTTGCCGATCAGCGTGGGTGCCGTCGCCAGCGCCGATTTCGATCATGATGGGAGATTGGATGTTTTTATCGGGGGACGCGTTACTCCGGGATTTTTTCCGGAAGCGCCTGTTTCCGCGCTCCTGATTAATCGCGGTGGGAAATTTGAGGATGTGACCGACAAAATCGCACCGGGATTGCGCCACGTGGGAATGGTGACTTCGGCGCTGTGGACCGATGTGGACGGTGACGGCTGGGTTGATCTGCTCCTCGCCCTCGACTGGGGTGGGATTCATTATTTTCACAACAACCAAGGCCGTGGATTTGAAGACCAATCCACTGCCGCTGGCTTTGCGATGGCGGGAACAGGAATGTGGAGCGCGATCGCCGCCGCCGATTTTAACGGCGATGGTCATCCCGACTATGTCGTCGGCAATCTCGGTTTGAACACTCCCTTCCGTGCCACGGCGGATCATCCCACGGAACTTTTCTCCGGCGATTTCGCCGGCAATGGAAATCCCCTGGTGATCGATGCCTATTTTGAAGGCGATCATTTGTTCCCTTGGCGCAGTCGTCGCGAGCTTGGGGCAAAGCTACCGGGAATTCTCCGGCGTTTCCCGAAAAACGACCTTTACGCCAGAGCCACCCTGGAGGAAATCGTCGGCCGCGAACGCTTGGCTGCGGCGAAACGCGAGACTGTCACCGAACTGCAGAGCGGCGTCTTCCTCAGCCAGCCGGATGGAAGTTATCGGTTCACGCCATTACCCCGAATCGCTCAAATTGCGCCCTTGCAAGGGGTCGTGGCCGGTGACTTCGATGGCGATGGCAAGGCGGATATTTACGCGGTGCAAAACTCCTACGAACCCGTGGCTGCACTGGGACGATTCGACGGAGGACTGGGTCAATTACTGCGCGGCGACGGTGCGGGAAATTTCACGCCGGTGCCGTTTACGGAAAGTCATTTGATTGTGCCAGGTGACGCAAAATCCCTCGTCGTGGTCGATCTGGATGGCGATGGCTGGCCTGATTTTTTTGCCACTCGCAACAACGGCACATCGCTCGCCTTTCGCAATCGGACTCTTTCCGGCCGTCAGATGTTGCGGGTGAAACTGCACGGTTTCGCGGGCAATCCCACAGCGGTCGGTGCCCGCGTTCAATTGGAGCTGGGCGACGGTTCGCTGCAAACGGAAGAAATTTACGCCGGCGGAGGGTTTGGCAGTCAGTCCACCGCCGCCTGTTTCTTCGGTTATCTGGAGAACAACCGTCCGATCCGGGTGCGGGTGCGCTGGCCTACGGGAAAGAATTCTGCGCAAGATTTCGTGCAGGGGACTGCAACCATGGACATTACCGAGCCGGGCTCGTAGTGTTTCTTTCGGGCAACTGGCGGCGATTTTTATTGGGTGCCAGGCCCACCCGTTTGTGATGCAAATTCCGATGGAGACGACTTGGTTTTTTAGAGCTGTGAACGGGACGCAGGGCGGCATCGGTTGAGTATCATTATTTCAAAGACGTAGCCGAACCCCGGGATTTTACGCCCCATTCAAGACAAGAAATTCTTCACAGAGTGATTCATCCTAAGCCGTATCCATGCAGTAGAAGCGATATTTTAAGGTGATTTTCTCTGTGT
>JBEPTW010000028.1:0-31640 GCA_041691855.1 Verrucomicrobiota bacterium
GTCCGGACGTAGGTGCCCTTAGTGCAGTGCAACGTGAAGGTGAGCGTCGGCAGCGTAAAGGTGTTCAGTTCGAAGGAGGCGACGCGAATAAAGCGCGGCTCGCGTTCGATTTCCTCGCCCTTGCGCGCCATTTTGTAGAGCGGAACGCCGCCAATCTTGATCGCGGAATGCATGGGCGGCATCTGATATTGATCGCCGAGAAAGCTCTTCATCGCGTCACGCACCTCGACCTCGGTCAGCGGCGGCACGGGGCGCGTTTCCATCACTTCACCTTGTGCGTCCTGCGAATCGGTGACCACGCCCAGCGTCGCTTCGCCTTCATAGACTTTGTCGACGCTGATCAGGTATTGGGAAATGCGCGTGGCCTTGCCGATCAACATGACCAACAGCCCAGTCGCCATCGGATCGAGCGTGCCGGCATGGCCAATCTTCTTCATCTGCAATTTTCGGCGCAGGTGATAAACGACATCGTGCGAAGTGAGGCCGCTTGGTTTATCCACCAAGAGCACTCCTTCCATTTCCCGGGGCGGTAATAAACTCATGGCTTGGTTGCATCCACTTCAGCCAGCCGCTTCGTGAGCGCGGCGAGCAGCTTCGGATAAAAATCCGCGAGTGTTGATTTATAATTTAAACCCGCAGCGTTGGCGTGTCCGCCGCCGTTAAATTCCGCCGCCACCGTGTCCATGCGGAAGGACGCGTGCCGGGAACGCAGGCTGCCCTTGATCACGCCGGCGCGTTCCTCGATGAGCACGCCGATTTCCACGCCTTCAATCGAGCGCGCGTAATCGACCAGCCCTTCCGTGTCCTCGACGGTGGCGCCGACCTTTTCAAAAATCCCATTGGGTAATACGCCGATGCAGATGCGTCCGCCTGCTTCCAGTTTGAGCGAACCGAGATAGGACTGGAGCAATTTCAGTTTACCGAATGATTCCCGTTCGTAGAGTTCCTGTCCGGCCTGCGCAGGGTCCGCGCCGTGCGCCATCAGATCGGCACTCAATTGAAAAATCCGGCCCGACGTGGACGGAAACCGAAACTGACCGGTGTCGGTCATGATGCCCGTGTACAGCGCCTGAGCGGTGGTCGGGTCGACGGGAAGATCAGCGTCGAAAAAGATTCCCGCCAAAACCTCTGCGGTCGCGGCCGAGGCCGTGTCGACAAAATTCAATTTGGCAAAACCAGCATTGGACAAGTGATGATCGAAACAGGCCCACGGTGTCGGATAAAGCTCGCGCATGCGATCGCCCGCGCGTCCGTGATCGGCGCAATCGGTGTAGAGCGCAATGCGTCCCGTGTGCTGCAGCTCATCGCGTTGATAAAAGGGCGTGTCGCCCACCAAAAATTTAATGCGGCGCGGAACAGGATCGGCGTTCACGCAAATCGCGTCGATCCCCTGCGACCGGAGCACGCGGCAGAGCGCCACCTGTGAACCGATGCAGTCACCGTCCGGGCGCTGGTGCCCGATCACCACGACGGACTTGTCCTTGAGTTCCTGAAGAAGAACCGCGAAACGGCCGGCAAACTTCGGGTAGTGGCTCACGGTTTTTTTTCTTTCTGATCAATTTCGCCGAGCAATTGCTCGACGCGCAGCGTGCGGGGCGCGTGATTGTCGTGCACGAAAGTCAGGAGCGGTACGTGACGGATAACGACATTTTTGGCCACGGTTTCGCGAATCTCGTTTCGCTTTCCGAGCAGCCATTTACCGGCTTGGGTCGCATCGGTTTCCGTGCCGAGGACCGAATAGTAGACCTTCGCCTCGCGGAGATCACCGGTGATTTGCACGCCGGTGATCGTGATTTTAACGGACTCGGAGCTGTAGCGTGAATGCAGATACGCGCTGATTTCGCGTTGAAGCAGCTCGTTGACGCGAATTAGTCGATTGCTCATGGCGAAGACAGACGGGAAAACCGTGGCCTGATCGGGCGGTGAAGATCAGAGCGAAGCCCGGACCTTCTGGATTTCGTAGCATTCGATCCGATCACCGGGTTGATAGCCGTCGAAGCCGTCGAGGCGGATACCGCATTCGAGACCGGCGCGCACTTCGTTGGCGTCATCCTTGAAGCGACGCAGTGTGCCGACCTTGCCTTCGAACAACGATTCCTTGCCGCGACGAACGCGAGCGGTGGTACCGCGGTTGACTTTGCCTTCGGTGACCAAGCAGCCGGCCACAAAACCCTTCGCCACGGGAAATACCTGACGGACTTCCGCCACGCCGAGCTTGTTTTCCTTGAGATCGGGTTCGAGCAAATCAGCCATCAGTTCCTTCACCTTGTCACCCAATTCGTAGATAATGCCGAAGCTTTGGATCGTGACGCCATGGTGCTTGGCGAGCGCGACGACGCCATTTTCCTGCTTGGTGTTGAAACCGATGATGACGGCCTTCGACGCGCTCGCCATGAGGACATCGTTCTTGCTGATGATGCCGACATCCGAAGCGACCACATCGAGTGAAACCTTGGCGCTCTTGATTCCTTCAAGCACGTTTTTAACGGCCTCGAGCGAACCGAACACGTCGGACTTCAGCACAATCCGCAACATCTTGGCCTGAGCGGCCGCGATATTTGCAAACAGGGCGTCGAGAGAAGTGTCCTTCGGTACAGCCGCATCGGTGACATTGGACTTCTTGAGGAGGTCAGAAGCTTCCTCCGCCTGACGTTCCGCATCACGAGCGTTCTTCGCCGATACAAATTTAGCGCCGGAATCCGGAGCGCCGGACCAGCCGATCACGCGGACGGGCATCGCCGGCAGGGCTTCCTTAATGTTATTTCCCTGATCGTCGAACATGGCGCGAACCTTCGCGTAGTGCGATCCGCAAACAATCGCATCGCCGACGCGGAGAGTTCCGCGTTCGATGATTACCGTCGCGAGCGGTCCACGACCCGCATCGACCTGGGACTCGATCACGACGCCACTCGGCTCAGTCTTTGGATTGGCCTTCAACTCCAAGACGTCGGCCTGAAGTAAAATCATTTCCAACAACTCGGTGATACCCTGTCCCTTGATAGCGGCAACTGGGACGGTGACCGTTTCCCCACCCCAATCTTCGGGGGCGATCTGGCGCTCCTGCATCTGCTGCTTCACGCGATCGAGATTAGCGCCCTTCACGTCCATCTTGTTGACGGCGACCATCAGCGCGACCTTGGCATCAAGCGCATGCTTCAATGCCTCATCGGTCTGAGGCATGAACCCGTCGTCAGCGGCCACCACGAGGACGGCGATATCGGTGACGGAAGCTCCGCGAGCGCGCATCTTCGTAAACGCCGCGTGGCCGGGAGTGTCGAGGAAAGTGATTTTGCGGCCGTTGTGCTCGATCTGATACGCGCCGATATGCTGGGTGATGCCACCCTCTTCGCCGGCGGCGACGTCGGCCTTCCGAATCGCGTCGAGCAGCGAGGTCTTACCGTGGTCAACGTGGCCGAGGATACAAACGATCGGCGCACGCGGCGCGAGATTTTTGATGTCTTCCTCGCGGGCTTTTTCTTCCTTGGAAATCTTCGCCTTCTCCGGAGTCATCACCGGCGCCTGAGTCTCGCCGCGGTGCTTGATATCCAGCATGAATCCATGCTTCTCCGCCACTTTCGTCGCGACCGCATCGTCGATCGACTGATTCATCGACGCAAAGATACTCATCTCCATTAACTCGGAGATCAGCTTGAATGGCTTGAGACCGAGCGCGACCGCGAATTCCCGCACGATGATCGGCGGCTTCAGGTGAATGATCTTAACGTCACCTTCCTGGGTTACCGTAATGGCCGACACCGGGGAAGGTGTCGCCGGCAACGCTGGCGCGGACTTTATGATTGATGGCGTAGTTGAAAACGAAGGACGCGCGGGGGGCAACGGCGGCGGCGCAACCGGTGATTTGGCAGCGGGTGGTGGCGGCGGCAACGGAGCGGATTTGGCGACCGGAATCGGGGGCGCAGATAGGGGCGAATTGGAAGCCGGACGGGGAATCGGCGGCGGAATCGCAGGCGACCGCGCAGCGATCGGGGGCGGCGGTGGCGGAGCTTTGACCGCTGGAGCCGAGGGAAATTTTGGCGCCATCGGCGCTGGAGCTGCCGGAGGATTCAACGCAGCTCGCGCCGCGGCCGCAGCCTTGATAATCTCTTCCTTTTCGCGAACGACATCGTCGGCGGACTTAACAAAAACACCCGGCGGCAACTTCAGTTTGGGCTGCTCAACCTCCACCTCAGGCTCGGGAGCGGCGGTGGCCACGGCCACGTCAGCTTCAGCCGTCTTTTTGCCGTATTTTTTCTCGATCTCGTCGTAGTAGATTTTGCTGACCGTGCTCGAGACTGAACGGGTATCTGACGAGACATAGCCCTGCTCCTTGAGCCACCCCAGCATGTCTTTGGGCTCAACATTGTATTGCTTGGCTATCTCGTGGATGCGGGAACTCATTCAGTATACTTGGGATGCGATCGGATGATAAGATGATTAGGAACCGGAAACCTTGGCGATGATACCATCGGCCTCAGCGGCGGTGAATCCGGAATCCGCCAGATCGGCGGCTTCGACGCCTTCAAAGGCCGCTGGGGAATTAATGCCTTGGGCAACAAGACGCTCAGCAATGCCGTGATCGAATCCAAAGGTGGTCACGAGCAAACCGATGGCCTGCGCGCGCGGATCGGCGGCGACCACGCGGAATTCCTCGATATCGAGGCGCCAGCCGACGAGACGGGAAGTCAGGCGGGCGTTCTGCCCCTTGCGGCCGATGGCCACGGCGAGGTCGTCGTTTACCACGCGGACCAACACACGCTTGCTCTTTTCATCGAGGATAATTTCGCGCGGCACGGCCGGCTTCAACGCCTCGATGAGCATTTCCTTGGTGTCGGCGTGATACGGGATGATGTCGATTTTCTCACCGCCCAATTCACGGACGATACTCTTCACGCGGGCACCGCGGGCACCGACGCAGGCACCAACTGGATCGACTTTCGGATCCGTACTGGTAACGGCAATTTTCGTGCGGTAACCCGGCTCGCGAGCGAATGCTTCGATCTTAACCGTGCCGTCGGCGATCTCGGTCACTTCGAGTTCAAACAGGCGGCGGACAAATTTCGGGCTGGCGCGACTGAGAATGATTTCGGGACCGCGGCTGCCGCTTTCGATTTCGAGGAGGATGCAGCGGATACGTTCGCCCGGCGCGTATTCCTCACCCGGCACTTGTTCCTTACCGGGCATGACAGCCTCGGCTTTGCCCAGATCGATGAACAAATCGTTGCGTTCGCGACGGCGGACGGTGCCGCTCACGATATCGCCGACGGAATCCTTGAAGTCGTCGTAGATGCGCTCCTTCTCAAATTGGCGGAGCTTCTGCATGATGGCCTGCCGGGCGGTCTGCGCCGCGATGCGTCCTAAATAAGACGGATCAATCTCCTTTTCCAACATGTCTCCAATCACTGCACCCGGTTTGAAAGCCTGGGCTTTCTCCACGTGAATCTGCGTCTTCGGATCCGCCACCGAATCCACCACCTTGAGCACAGACCATGCTTTCATCTGTCCGTTCTTCGGACTGATTTCGATTTTCAGGTCCTGACCTGAATTAACGCCTTTCAATGCGGCAGTTTTAATCGCGTTGACGATGGCGGAGATCATATCGGCACGTGGAATGCCTTTCTCCTTCTCCATGTACTCGAGAACGGACAAGATTTCGCTGCTCATGGTGTGTTTGTATTAATGGAAAAAAAAAGCGGACCCGAGGGCCCACTTTTAGAAAAGTGAACTAGTTGTAGGATGATAAAGATATTGAACGCCCCGAACGCTTGTCAAGCCCCTGCAAATTTCCACCGAATCAGCCACTTGCGCGAGCTTCCGATTCCAGAAACCACCCTAGTAGACCACGAGCGTATCCATGGCAAAAGGGTTGCATTTGGCCGTCAGCCAATCCCAGCTTCGGGATCATTCGTCTAATTTGCTCCGGAACATCGCCGATGAACCAGTGAAACCAAACGAAAAAGAAGTCGCTGCCGGTGTTAGCCGAGAGCAACGGAAGCAAGCCATCACAGATTAAGTTGTCAAATCGCGTGCCCACGACGACGTCGGCAGTGAGCGTTTGAGCGAGCGATTTTCTCCACTGCGGAAGGTTGATCGATTTTCGGACGGCCCGCGTGGGTCCCTCTGCCAGACTCGTCGCCAGCAAACCCTCAAACGCTCCCGCAACTTTTTCGGGCCAATTGGGACGTTGTTTGAGCCACCGTTCATATTGGAGAAGCCGGTGCAGCGGCTGGTTCGCGGGCCGGATGCCGTGCAATTGCCACTGAGCGTGGTGCTCGGAAAAAACTGCCTGAA
Organism: Verrucomicrobiota bacterium; assembly: GCA_041691855.1. GTDB lineage: Bacteria > Verrucomicrobiota > Verrucomicrobiia > Opitutales > Opitutaceae > Lacunisphaera. Next base: position 6,289 of record JBEPTW010000028.1, read on the forward strand.
CGTCGACTCCTTTTCGCCAACTCTCGATCGGATATCGCGTCGCCACATTTAACATCGGCGCCCGGTTTCGTTTATAACCCAAAATCTCCAATGCCGTGTGATGGAGCGCCGCTTCCCAGTCCAGTTTCTCGATTCGCAGTTTCGCGAAATAAACTTTCTGGCGCCAGCGCTGGCGCGCCCGATCGCGAATCAGCGATTGCATTTCCCCAAACGGCCGACCCGCCAGCTCCGCAAAAAACCGCCATTCGTCGCGCTCGGTGAGCGCTTCCAGCGCGTCGTCCGAAGCGTATTCCTCGAGATCGCGATACAACAGCGGCAACAACACCAGTGTCGGAATCGGTTCTCCCCTTTTGTTCAACGCCGGACGCTCGTCGGCTCCCGGCGAAAAAAGCACGACGTGCAACGCGACCCGATCATAAGCGACGTCGCGCACGTGCCCGTGGGCACTCCAATCCGTCGCATGGAAATGCACCTCGACGTCGCCGGTGCATTCCACGCCATCGATCACCAGCCGCGCCGCCCGAAAATCGGGACCACCTAATAAATTCCAAACCCCAGTGGTCCGGATCTGCAATGTCCGACCATCCGTCAACCTCGCGCGGTCGTGGTCGAAATCCCGCTGCAACCAGATCTTTTGCACCACCCGTTCAGCCATCGTGAACGGACCGTAAAGTCCCTGCATCTCCGCAACGTGAGTAGTTGATAAATTGGCCATGAGTACGCGTGTGCGCCGCATGGCCCTGCGGTGAACTTGCAGGCGTACCGTGAGCGATGAGCGCGCTGCCGGCGAGCCGAAATCCGCGCTTTTTCACCCAGTCTTCATCAAGACTTCATCCGCGTCCGCCAATATAGGTGGATGGATCAATCAATTGACGGCATCGAACAAATTAAAGTGCGGCGCGTGAAATCATCGGCCTGGTGGTGGTCACATTTCAGAAGGAACCGGCACCGCGATTGGAATATACCGTGGCAAATAAAACAACCGTTGTCCCCGACCCTCTCTCAGCGAATTGCGGCGTCCATCGCGGAATTCCAACGCGGCGAATCGTCGGAAGCGCGGATCTATCTGGCGAAATCGGAACGCTTCAGTTCTCGCACCGGCGATGCCGCGTTTCAGGGGACCTCGATCCTCTTTGTTCAGGAAGAAAACGGACACGCCTCGCTGCTGCTGCGGTTCATGCAGCTTGCGGGAATTCCGCCGAGTACCCGGAGTTTTGGCGACCGGGTTTTTCGCCTGCTCCGAGCCTTGGGCGACATCGGCTGGGCCAGCCGCGTGCTCATCATCGCCGAATTGATCGCGCAGGAATATTATCCCTGCCTGCAAGCCGCGACGGATCACCCTGCGCTGAAACGAATCTGCGACAAGATCGTCGCCGACGAGGAATCGCACATTTGTTTCCAAATAGAACGCATCGTGCGGGTCGAGGCGTCGTTGGGTTTCTGGCAAATTGCTCTGTGCGATTTATTGCAAACCGGGCTGATGGCCGGCGCGGCCTTCCTTGATGGTTTATCGCGGCCATCATCGGGTACTGGCATCGCGCCTGAGCTTCGCGGCATTTCTGTCGCGGGCGTTATTGCGCAATCGGAATGCGATTCTCGCAATGCAACTCCTGCGCCTCGGTGCCGAGCAAAAGGCATTCGGCTACGAACCACAGACGAGTCGCTTAAAACCAAGGTGATTTAGCGGCGGCGTATAAATTAAACCGCGATCATTTGCGCCGTTGACCTAAACTCCAACATCACCCATTTCAGTTTTCAGTTTCGGAGGAGTGGCTGAGTGGTTTAAGGCACCTGACTTGAAATCAGACGTGGGCGCAAGCTCACCGGGGGTTCGAATCCCTCCTCCTCCGCCAATGACACGCTGAATAAACCTCAATAAACGCGGGACGAGATCGGGTTAGCGTGAGAGCATCATGCGCATGGCGGCGCACAATTTCTCAGCCACTGCTTGGGCATTTTGCGGCCGCTGCGGAGCGCGGTTTTGATTAGGCAAGCGATCAACCATGGAGCTACGGATTGTGCGGCGACAGAGAGGGAATGGGTTCATCTTTGGCATGCTGTTTCCTCATTTTAGCGGGAAGCATGCCAGCTCTATTAATCGATTTTTATCTCCTTACCTTAAACATGATACGCGATTTTTAATTCGATCCACCAATGAATTTCGCCCGGCGGCAAAAAATACCCGCACGCTAAAAATTACGCAACCGGGGCAAACAAGAATCGCTCTCATCGCACGATGAGCTTAGGTCCAAGAATAAGATCGCCGCGCCCGGTTACCCCGGCCGGATATCTTCAAAACGCAAAAGAGGTCATCGATGCCCTGACCTCCTCCGCGAACCGGGATAAAACGAATTTAACGCGGAGGACACAGAGAACGCGGAGCTTGAGGTGATTTCACTCCGCGTCCTCCGACCATTCGACAGGCTCAGCCGTCCTGAGCGAAGCCGAACGGACGCGAACTCCGCGTTAAAATGTTTATTTGGGCAGGCTGTTTCCCCCCATTAGCTGGAGTGGACCGTAAGTATGGAAACACGCTCCAGTAACCCACGAGGTGTCGTTTTTCGGATTGGCCAAAGAGCCGAGGAAGGAGTGCGAACCAGCCTCTGGCGGGTGGAAAAGCGCCCAACCGTTCGCGGATCAAGCCGCGTCCGCCCACTGGATACCAGCGATGCGGCTAAATTTTTCCTGGGCTGCCGCGATCGCTTCGCGAGCACTGTCTTCGGTCAGACCGGCAAGGCTGAGCATGGCGGGATCTTCCTTCCACAAGCGTTGTTCCCCCGGCAATCCCAGACTCCAACCCTCCACTACCGCCGCGGCCAAATGAAGCATGGCGGTGGTAAGAATGGCGTCGGTCGCAAGCGCGGGATTGTAGACCGCGCGCACCGCACCGACCGTTTCGGGTGAAAATCGCCAGTGTTCCAAAAGGAGTGCACCGACTTCAGCGCCGTTGATATCGTAAGTCGCCAATTCCCAAACGGGTAAATCTTTGCCCGAGGAAGCTCCCGGATAACGGACCGCTCCGGCGTAGTTGTTGATGACAACCCGACCCAGATTACGCAGAAGACCGGTCGAATAAGCCGTGCGGACCTCAGTCCCATTGCGCGCGGCAAATGCCGCCATCAATTGGCCGGTCGCCACGGAGTTTTCCCAAAAACGTCGTGCGGGAATCTGGTAGGCTTGCAGATCGTTCTGGCAGGCATGTCTGGCCGCCACCAATCCCACGAGGCTGTGAATATCGCCAAAGCCGATCCTCGCCACCGCTTCCTCCAGCGAATCGCAGCGGTTTTTCAGTCCGTAAAACGCACTATTGCCCAACCGGATGATTTGAAACGTGAGCGCTGAATCAACCCGCACCAAATCCACGATTTGATCGAGATCGGTATCGGATTTTTGCAGCAACGATTCCAGCCGGCCAAAAATCCCGATGGCCGGTGGCAATGAAGAACCGAGAGTGACAATGGTAGCGCGATCCAAGCCCATAAGTATTACCCATCAATTCGGCGCAAATTGACCGGGCTTGAGGTTGGAAAGCGGGGCGGAACAGACGGCGTCCACGCACGGCATTCGCCTTTTTCACCGGTTTCCGCTCTTTTTCGACTACGCTTGAATGATTCCCCGGCGGATCGAAAACCGCACGAGGTCGGTCTGGGATTGGAGCGCGAGTTTGCGCATCAGATTGGTGCGGTGGGTTTCGGCGGTCCGGGGACTGATGAAAAGTTTCTCGGCGATTTCGGGATTGGCGTAGCCTTCGGCGGCGAGTTGCAACACCTCGCGTTCGCGCGGCGAAAGCGACCCGAGCGGATCGGTCGTTTCCGCGACCCGCGTGGTCAGCGCGTTGATGGCCCACTCCGACAGCGGAGCGCTCAAGTACCGCCGACCCGCCATCACTTCCTTCAACGCCTGCGCGATCTCCTGCGACTCGGAACCTTTCAGCAGATAAGCCGCCGCACCAGCGCGCAACGCCTCGATTACATAGGGCTCGTCGTTGTGCATCGATAACACGATGACGCGAGTGTTGGGACAATTCGCACGAACATGTTTCAACACTTCGAGTCCGTGCATTCGCGGCATGTTCAAATCAAGCACGAGTAGCATCGGCTTTAATTTTTCCACGGTTTGAACTGCGGTCAGGCCATCGGCCACGTCGGCCACGACCCGGCAGGTGCCGTCGGCTTCGAGTAAACTGCGCAGTCCGCGGCGAACAATTTCGTGATCATCAGCGATGACAATGGTGATCATAATACGACGCCCTCTGTTCCTTGAAGGGGAAACTCCGCGTGGATGCGCGTGCCTTGTCCCAGCCGGGAAAATATTTCGATGCGGCCGCCGGAAAGATGCACCCGCTCGACCAGTCCGGCGAGACCAAGGGAATCCCTTTTCGCCAGCGCGCGGTCCACTTCGAAGCCCGGTCCGCGGTCGCTGATTTCCACAATCAAATTGCCGTCGTCCGCGAGGATCACCGCGATGTTCGTTTCCGCGCCGCGCGCGTGTCGGGCAACATTAGTGAGCGCTTCCTGTACGATGCGAAACACCGTGGTTTCCATCGCACTCGACAGTCGTTTCGGCGGCAGCGCAAACTCACACCCGACGGTCATTCCCGTTTGCTGTTTAAACTGGCCGACGTGCCATTCCAACGCCGGTTGCAGTCCGAAATCGTCAAGGATTCGCGGGCGCAACTGCAGTGTCAGCGTGCGCACGTAACGGAGAATTTCGTCCGTCAGTTGCAGCGCGTCCGTTAAATTGGCGCCGCTTTTCTGGCTGGCTTCGAGCTGGAATCTCAGGCCGGTCAGCATCTGCCCGATCTGGTCGTGCAATTCCTGCGCAATGACGCGCCGCTCGCTTTCCTGAATGAGCAGCAGACGGCCGGAGAGCGCCCGCAATTCCTGCGTTCGTGCGGCGACTTGTCCTTCGAGCGAACGATTTAATTCCGCGAGTTCGCGCGTGAGCCGCACGTTCAGTTGCTTCGTGGTGGCGTGCTTCAGTGCGTTGTTCAGCGAGAAAACCAATTCCAGTTGGAAGCCTTCTTTCTTAACGAGAAAATCCTGAGCGCCCAGTTTGAAGGTCGCCACCGCGGTTTCGCTGCGCGGAATCGCCGACACCACGATGATGGGAAGATCAACTGATCGCGTGCGAACCTTGCGCAATAATTCCAAGGCAAGCTCCGAGCTCAAACCGGGGCCGAGCACCAACGCCTCACACGTGAGATCGCCACCCAATCCCGCTTCAAATTTTTCCGGCGTGACCACGGTCAGATGCAGCAGGCGCGCGCTTTGCCGAAAAAAGCCGTTGATGATCGCTGCTTCCCGTTCGGAAGATTCGACGAGCATGATCTGCGCTTCCGTCGGCAATCCGTCGGATTCTGGTGTGGCGGCGCGAGCTAGATTCCGCGCGTGCACACGCTGGACGATCTGGGCAATCTGCCGGAACTCGGCGGAATTTTTATCGATGCAATCCACGGCTCCGGCCCGCAAGGCCTGCACGGCAAGGTCATTTTGCCCGTGCCCACTCACCATGATCACCGGTGTGGCATCCCGCCGGGCGGCAAGCTGGCCCAACACTTCCAAGCCGTCCAATTCGGGCATCATCAGATCCACCATCACGACGTCGAAGTGTTCGTGAGTCATCCGTTCGAGGCATTTACGCCCGGAATTCACCACTTCAAGGTGGTAGTCGGGCGCACTGCTCGTAAAATACAGCTGCACCATCTGGGCAATCTGGGTGTCGTCTTCGGCGTAGAGTACGCGAACCATGGAAGCGGACTATCGGCACGTTTGGACCAAAACCCAAGCCTCGCCTTGCGTTGATTTTACACCCGGGAGGTGAAGTCCCTACGGCTATTCCCCGCCGCTAATCCGGGTGTCGACGGATTCTGGGAATCGATTGATTCCAGTAGATTTATGCCATGCACCACGCATCGCATTCCCACCCGGTTTCCTCACGCGGAAACTTTTCGCGTTTTTTCCGCGCGACGGTGGTTTTTGCCGCGGTTCTCCTCAGTCTTGCTGCCACCCAAGTTCACGCGGGAATCAAATCCAAACGCCAACTGGCCGCGATCATCAAACAGACTCCAGCCCCGCATCTGGTGGCGGAAGGCGAGCAGTTGAGGGAAGCCGAAAAAACGGCCGCGCAAATTAAAAACGCCATCACCCTGTGGGGCGTTGGCCAGTCGATGGAACCGCTTTACGCCCCGAATACCGCTGTCGTCGTGGCGCCGATCAAATACGATGACGTCAAAAAAGGCATGACGGTTGTCTACGTGAAACGCAACGGTCGCCGGGTCGCCCATTCGGTGATCGGCGAAACCCGGGGCGGCTATTTGGTTCAAGGGATCAATAACGACGAAGCTGACACGGAAGTCGTCAACGAGGGCAATCTGATCGGGGTCGTCGTTCAGGCCTTCGCGACCGCCGACACCAATTTCCGCAACGGATTGACCCAGCAGGTTGCAGCCAAGGACCAGATCGCATCGTCAGACAAGGGCAGCACCTGATCACTTTGCCCGGGGAGCAGCGCCCGTCCGGCCCGCGTGTTGGCGCCATCTTGGGGTGGTGCCAGGGACGGGCGGGCGCTTTTTTTCAGTAAATTTCCGGCGGAAAGGACCGATTTAATCAGGTGCCATGCCCCTCTCGATCCTAAAAAAATTCATCCTACCCCATTCGTCCCAAAATTTCGCCGCAGGTTTGACCCACGATGTCACTTGGGACCGCCCTCTTTTCCGGCCGCCATCCCTTCAGAATCCGCGCGTGATGTTTGATCCCCTGCCCTTCACGGCGAATCGCATCAGCGCCGCCCGCCGCCAAAGCGCCAAGTCCTGATCAACACCTGACAGCGTCGTCGCGCCCGGGATGCGCTGACTATTTTCTACTTAAAGCGACTGCTCTTTGGACCGCCAAGGCGAGTTCGTCGGAGGTAAATGGCTTGTTGAGCAGCTCGACATTACGCAGCTGATCAAGCGTCTGGGCCGAAACTTTCGTGAAGTATCCCGACATCAGGATCGCACGCAGGTCGGGATTTATCTTGTGCACGGCCTCGATTAAATTGGTCCCGGTCAGGCCTGGCATGGTCTGGTCCGTCACAAGCACGTCACAGGCCCGTGGATCGGCCCGGATCGCCTCCAGACACGGTAAGGCGGAATCGAATTTAGTCACTTTGTAACCGATGCGCTCGAGCGCAATCGCCGCAAATTTCCCGACGACCTCCTCGTCGTCCACGAGGAAGATTTTGTCGCCATGGCCTTGCGGCACAAAAAAGTTTTGCTGGCTGTGCGCTTCGGTCGTGCTGTCGGCCTCGGGCAGATAAATGCGAAACGTGGTGCCCAGACCCACCTGACTGTCGACCTCGATGCCGCCCTGATGGCTCCGCACGATACCGTGCACCACCGACAGGCCGAGTCCGGTGCCCTGGCCGGGCTTTTTCGTCGTGAAAAAGGGATCGAAAATCCGCTTGAGTGTCGATTCGTCAATACCGTGCCCGACGTCGCTGACGCACAGACAGACATATTTTCCGGGAGAGAGGCCGCCCAGCGCAGCGGCATGCGCGGCGTCGAGCGGCGCGCGCGCGAGCGTGAACTTCAATACGCCGCCCTGATCGCCCATCGCTTGTGCGCCGTTGGAACCGAGATTCAACAAAACCTGGTGAAGTTGGGTGCTGTCCGCCAACACGCGCGGACATTCCTCCGCCACTTCCGACTGGATCTGGATCGTTGAGGGCAAGGTCGCGCGCAGAAATCGCCGGGCTTCCGCCACCAGCAAAGCCATATCCACCGGCATTCTTTCCGGCGACTCCTGCTGCCGGCTGAACGTAAGAATCTGTTCGACCAGTTCCCTCGCCCGCATGCTGGCCTGCCTCGCCTCGGAAAGGTAACCGCGCACCTGATGCTCTTCCGGCAAAACGTCGGCGGCGAGATCGTGATAACCCATGATGCCCGTCAACAGATTGTTGAAATCGTGCGCGATGCCACCAGCGAGCGTGCCGAGTGTTTCCATTTTCTGCGCTTGGAACAGCTGGGTTTCCAATTGACGCCGGCCTTCTTCGGCCTCGTGGCGTGACGTGATATCCTGAAACGCGCCGTAGAGCCGCACGCGGCGACCGCCGTGATCTTCGGCGCGGCCCAAAGTTCTTACCCAAATCCGACGACCGGTGTAGGTGATCAATGGCAATTCCAAGTCGTAAGGTTCGCCCTCCGTCAAACAACGATGGAATGCGGATTGCAGGACGGGCCGCGTTTCCGGCGCGTAAAACTGCATGGCGGTTTCCGCCTGCGGTACGTAATCGGCGGGCACCTCGTGAATGGCCCGCACGCTGTCCGACCAATAAAGATTTTTATCGCGCAAATCGTACTCCCACCCGCCGATCATGGCCAATCGTCCGACGTGATCGGCCAGCTCCTGATTGCGACGCAACGTCTGCTCCAATTCCTTCCGTTCCGTGATGTCGCTGAAGGTGCCGACCATGCGTTGGGCCATTCCCGCCGCCTCCCACGCAACAACTTTGCCGCGTCCCAGCACCCATTTCCACGCACCTGATTTGGTCCGCATCCGATGCTCCGCAGAATAAAGCGCCGTCTGCCCCGAAAGGTGCGCTTCGCGCGCCGCCATCGCGGTCGCCAAATCGTCGGGGTGCACCAGCACCATCCAGCCCCGATCATCGTGCGGTAGTTCCTCCAGCGGATAACCCAGGATTTCCGCGTACCGCTTGTCGAAGAAAATATTGCCACTCGTCACACTCCAGTCCCACACGCCATCGTTTGTCCCGGTCAACGCCAGTTGCCAGCGTTCCTCCGCGAGGCGCAGCGCTTCCTGCATTTCCTTTTCCGCCGTAACGTCGCGATCCATGCCGACCGCGCGCACCAGGCGCCCGGCCGCATCCCGCCGCAGATAACCGTGATCCTCGATGTGACGCACGACCCCGTCGCGACGAACAATCCGAAACTCATTGTTGAATTCATCGCCGGAATCCGCCGCGGCCTGGATGTTCGACTCCGCTTTCTCGCGATCTTCCGGATGAATCAATGCGGTCCACGCCGCATAGGTGCCGGCAAAATCCTCCGGTCGGACCCCGTAGATCTCACATTGGCGCGCGTCCCAATAAATTTTTCCGCTGACCGGGTCCATGTCCCACACGCCGTAACCCGACGCACGCAACGCCAGCTGAAGCCGTTCCGTGTAGGCGTGGAGTTGTTCACGCTGCTCATGCTCCTGCGTGATATCGCGATTGAGGCCCACGACGCGCAATGGCCGTCCGCTTTCGTCCCGCTGCAAATAGCCCTGCGCCTCGAGATAACGCTGCGAGCCGTCGGACGCCCGCAAGATCCGAAATTCGATATGGTAACTCGCCGCTTCCCGTGAAATCAGCTCGGTAAATTTCTGTTCGGATAAATGCAGGTCATCCGGATGCACCCAGCGCCGCCAACTATCGCGCGTGCCGTCGAATTCATCGCGATTGAGGCCGTAGATCTCGAACATGCGCGCGTCCCACGTCATGTGGCCCGATTGCACGTCGACTTCCCACACCCCGAAACCGGAAAAATGAAGCGCGAGTTGCAGTCGTTCGGTGAGGCCCTGAAGTTGCTGCTGGGATTCGCGGTACTGCGTGATGTCCGTCTGCACCGAAATATAATTCATGATCGCGCCGGCTTCGTTGCGCACCGGTTCGATGTCGAGAATCTGCCAGTAAGGCCGGCCGTCCTTCGCATAGTTGAGAATTTCCTCGTAACACGACTGGCCCGCCCGGATCGATTCGGAGAACCGCCGGGCCGTCGCCAAATTCGTTTCCGGTCCGCGCAAAAATTGTCCGGGACGGCGGCCGACCACTTCCTCGAGTTTGTAACCCGACATGTGTTCCCACGCTTTGTTGACCCACTCGATTCTTCCCTGCGAGTCCGCGATGATCACGCCGCTGGTCGTGTGGCTGGCGACCAATGAAAGTTGCGCGTTGATCCGCACCGCCGCGTGCAGGCTGAGGTTCGCCTCCTCCAGTTCACTGGTGCGCGTTGCCACCTCATGCTGCAAACCCGCCGCTTGCTCATGCAAGCGCGCCAGCAAACGGCCTTGTTCGTCCTCCGCCTGTTCCCGCGCTTCCTCCAACCGCCCGGCAATGCGCGCCGCCCAAAGCGTGATCAGCGTGCCAGCGAGCATATAGACCACCGTGAAAACCGCGAGACCCTCGCGTTCACCGAGCTCGATGAAATGCAGATAATAAAGACGCAGCAGTCCGAGAACCGGCGGCAGCAACAGGACCACCACAATCATGCGCCGGGCAAATATCCCGACCACACTGTTCGACGTAAAGATCCGCATGAAATCGTCCTCGGGCCGCAAAGAAAGGATGCCCATGCCGAGCAGCAAATGCGCGACGGCCGGTTGCAGACCCATGCGAACTTGCTCGTCGAGACTGAGCAGCAGTTGCGAGCCGAATAAAAATGCCAGCAACGAAATCAACGCCACCACCAGTTCGCCGATTCCCAGCCATGCCGACCACGCCGCGCGTCGGCGCCGCGCGGACTCGCTGGACGTGAGCAATGCGAGGCTGCCAAGAATGAATGCCACCACCGTGCCGAGCGCCATGGGTTTCGGCAAGGCCGGCCAATTCCCCGTGAAGGTCGAACCTCCATCCGCCGCCCAAATATGAACCGAACCCTGAACGCCGCTGAGCACCGCGACGATCACCACCACCGCCGCCAACATGCGGCCGGCAGCGCGCAAAGAGGGAATTCTCCGACCGTAGCAAAACAGCGCGCACCCAAGAAAAACCGAACACATCGAACCCACGACGTTGCCTCCGAGAATCCCGCCCGCGACGCCGGCGAAAAAACTCAGGCCGATCAGCACGACTGCTGCGCCGCAAACGACGGCAAAATTACGCATGAGAGGGGCGGCGAAATTTCTGATCATGAAACTGTCCTACGGTGGTGAGCTTCTACATCGAACACGAGCATTTCCATCGGGCCTTGCGAACAATGGCCCGGAAGGAGTGACACGGTGGCCGGTTATTGAGACCGCGCCAAAAAAAGCCGGTGCCATTGCGGGTCACCGGCGAAAAGAAACGACGATTGGTTCGATCGGGAATTAACGGTTAAGCAATTTGAGGACGCTTTCCGGAGCTTGGTTCGCCTGGGCCAGCATCGCCGTTCCCGACTGCACGAGGATGTTGTACTTGGCCAGCTGGGTGGATTCCTGTGCGACGTCGACGTCCCGGATACGTGAAATCGTCGAGGTAAGATTTTCTCCTTCGGTCTGGAGGGTCGCAGCAGTAAGCGTCAAACGGGATTGCACACCGCCGAAGGTCGCGCGCTCCGTCGCCAATTGTTGCACGGTGTCGGACACGGCGGCCAGCGCATTGGCGTCATCGGATTTCAGGGTGTAGTTTCCACTCGCGTCCTGTTGAACGAGACTGAGCATGGCACCTGCGCGGAGATTGGCGGTGGGAATGGTAATCGTCTGGCCCGCCGACTGGCCAATACTGATCGTGACACCGGGTGAGGAACCAAAAAGTTCAGTGCCGTTGAATGAACCGCTCGGTGACGCAACCCCCGCCGTTCCGCCAATTTCAGTGGTGGAACCGCCAATGGTGGTCCGGAGCTGGTCTTGGAGAGAGGTGAATTCCTTTTCGTAAACCGCGATATCCGACGGGCTCTTGGTGACGTCCTTCGAAAGCGAGGTCAATTCGCTCATGCGGGAAAGCACCTTGTTCATGCCGCCCATGAAATCGTCGCTCGTCTGCAAATAGGAAACGGCGTTCTGCACGTTGGTGAGGGCGGCGTTGACGCGCAGGTTCTGGGCGTCGAGTTTGGAGGAGACGGCCAAGCCGGCGGAATCGTCCGCGGGATTGACGATTTTCGATCCGGAGGAAAGGCGGTTGAGCGAACGGCCGAGCATGGTCTGGCTTTGGTCCAGGTTGCGGGCGGCGAGCATCGCTTGAAGATTCGTGTTGATGGAGCTCATGGGTGGAAAAATTTTATGCGGGTGGGAACAGGTGGAACGGACCTCAAGTCCGGGCGGTGGGTTTCAGGCCGCCAGCGGCGGGTGGATTGACGGAACCGCCAGTGCTATCCTTATTACGGGACAACTTTGGCAGCTTGAGCGCGGGCAGCGCGGCCGGATTCATCGCGGCGGCCTGATTAGACGCACCGATGTCATTCAGCACTTCCTTGCGGAAAATCGGGATCTCACGGGGGGCATCGATGCCGATTTTGACGATGTCTCCCTCGATTCGGGTGATCCGGATCTCGATGTTTCCGCCGATGACGATGGATTCGTTTACTTTGCGTGAAAGAACTAACATGGCGACCTCCTTGTCTTATGAGTTAATGGGAAGAAACACGTTCGCTCTGTGAATTCTCGACGAGAGAATGATGGGCGCTATAACGTGAATAGTTCGAGATGACCAGCTGATACCCGACGCGGGTCCGGCGGTTGATGACGATGGGGCCGACCAAATTGACCGTAGCTTCAAGCGGAGTTTGCCGTTTCAGCGTCACGATGTTGAGGATCATCGCTTCGGCGGGATTATTCAAGTCCAACGTCAGCGCATGGTTCTCGAATAATTCGGGCTCGTAGTCCGGGATCAGCCCACCGGGTTCGATGACGACGAAGTGCAGGGAATCGTTTGGGCCGATCAGTTTCAGCCACAAAAATGGCAGGTGGTCGGTCTGGTAGAGCAACTCGGCTTGCTTGTACTGCTCAAAGCCGATTAGGCCGCTGGGCAGGGTGAACGAATTGGATGAAGGGGCATCCAAATCGGTAGGATAGAGTTCAGGCGTGACTTTCATGGATGGGTTGGCGGAAGGAATTATTTGATATAGTCGAGCAGCGACAGGTGCATGATGTTGGCTGCGGATTGCAGCGCGGCTTGGTAGGCCGTTTGGGTTTGGTTCAATTTGACAATGGTCGCGGGCAAATCGGCGCTGGTTTCCGACGAGATCAGTTGATCGACGCTCGTCGCGCGATCCGCCTGCTGAGCCTGGCTGGCCTCGATCCGGGTCTGGACGCCGCCGTTGTCTGCGAGGGCACCAACAAGCAAGTCTTCGCTGCTCGTAAGGCCGCCTTGGGCCGTGCTGACCGCCGCCGTGTTGCCGCTGTTGAGGGCGTCGCGCAGGGCGACCAGATTGTTGATGAAAGTCGCGAGGCCCGCATTCGTGGTGCCGTTCGTGGACGGGGTGACGCTCGCGGCCTCGGAAAGTGGAATGGCAGCCTGCGCGGTATTCCCGGCGTAGGTTGCGCTGGTAATCTGGCCGTTGATGTCGCGCAAGACGGTGACGGCGGGCGCGTCTACGGCGGTGCCGGCATAAATATAGTTTCCGTTAAAACGGGTGTTGGCCGACTGCAACGCTTGCTCGATCAACTGGTCGGTCTCGGTCGCGTACGCTTTCATGGCGTCCGGCCCGAGCACGCTGGCACCGAGGGTGCCGAGTTCGCCGGCGCGGTCGGAAATTTTCTTGATGCCTTGCAATCCGGAAAAGGAAGCTTGGGCGATTTCCAGCGCCTTCGCGGTGTTGTTGGCGTATTGAGTGATGTGGCGCTGCTCGGTTTCCAAGTTGAGCACGCGACCCACGGCGGCTGGATCGTCCTCAGGCTGGCTGATGCGCTGACCCGTGGCGATCTGGTTCTGCAGTTTGCTCTGCTGGCTGCTGAGCAATTGAATCTGGCGAACGATTGTATCCGAAACTGTACTGGTGGCGACGCGCATGGGGATAAGGGATTATTAAATCAGGCACCGAGGTGGTTGACGACCGTGTCCAGAAGACTGTCGATGGTGTTGAATACCCGGGATGAGGCCTGGAACGCCCGCTGATATTTCAAAAGGTTGGCTGTCTCTTCGTCGAGCGAGACGCCGCTCACGCCGTCGCGCTGGGAACGGACAAGCTGTTCGATGCTGCTTTGATCGGTCGCCCGCGCGGTCGCACCCGCCACGGCCTGACCGAGATTGCTGACCGCAGTGGACAAAAAGCCGCCGAACGTTCCGTCGATGTTGTCGCCACCTGAGATGGAAAATTTCTGCGTCGCGAGTTGGGCGATCGCCAACGCCACGGTGTTGTCCCCCGCCGCGCCGCCATCACTGGCTTTAAGGCTCGCGGTCGTAACACTCGTATTTATCGCGAAGGTCGCCGCCGTCGTGCCGGACGCAGTGAAAAAATCGCCGGTCAAGCCGGAAGGGTTGTACGCGGCGTTAACCGACGTCACGAGTTGCTTGGCCAGCTGGTCAAGATTGTCCCGAATGGTCTTCACGCCGCCGTCGCGCGCCGTCAAATATCCCTGGATGGAGCCCGAAGCGAGGGCGAGCGCCGTCGCCGAACTGCCCGCGGTAATCTGCGTTCCAGTGAAGGCCACCGGTCCCTGCACATTGGAACCGTCCACGAGAACCACGTCAGCTCCGCCGCTATCTTTCGCAAAAAGCTGCATCTTTCCCGCCGCATCCGTCCGCGACTCAACCGGCAATTGCGCGGACAACTGCTGGATGTCCGCTGCCCGCTGGTCACGCAAATCGACGGCCGATCCGGGCTTGTTGATCTCAAGCCGTGAGATCTGTCCGTTTAAATCGGCGATCGTCTGCATGAGACGATTGACGCTGGTCACGTCACTGGAAACCTGCGAATCCAAATCGCTGCTGACTTGCGCGAGCCGCTGGTCGGCGAGCTGGATGCGATCAGTGAGAATGCTGGTTTTCTGCAACAGCGTTTGCCGCTGGCCCGGATCGGTCGGATCGGCGGCGAAGCTGTGGAAGGAATTGAAGAAATCATCGACCGACGCCGCGATGCCGTTGTCGCTCGTGCTGCTGGCACCGCTGGAATTCTGCGCACCGCTGATGTTCTGGCCCAAGGCGGCTTCGGCGCGCTGGTAGGATTGCTGCTGCGCATTGTAGTACGAGGTCAACGACGCTTCCCGATTGACCTGCTGGTCGAGCAGACTGTCGCGCAGCTGCTGGATGGAAAGCGCGGTGATGCCCATGCTTTCGGGACCTTGCGGCGTCATGATCGTGCCGATCGAGCCGAGCAACACCCGCTGACGGGCGTAGTCGGGATTGTTGACGTTCGCCAAATTCTTACCCGCGATTTCAACCGCACGGCTCTGGGCGCTGAGCGCGCTGACCGCTGCATTAAGACTGCTGAAAAGGCCGGACATGGCGGGTAAGGGTGAAAGGGTTTAACCAGCGATGCGAATCGTGGACGTCGGAGCGCCGGCGGCGATGGATACACGTCCGGCTTCCGAATAAGTCTTGGTGAAGGCCTGTGGCCGTAGCTGCTGGAGAGTGTCCTGGTGCACTTCGACGGCGCGCGCGAGCAAGGTGTGATTGTGCCGGCTGGTGCGGCGCACGCGATGAAGCAGGTGATTGATCTCGCCGATCAACGCCTCGATCAATGGACGCGCCACATTGTCGATCAGCGGCAGCAACGAACGCAACGTGGCGCTCGGCGGTTGGACATGAATCGCAGCGAAATCCGCGACAATGCTTTCGCGCTGGCGGCGGCATTGTTCGAGGGTGCGCACCTGTTGTTCAATCGCACCGGAAAGGTGCAGGACTTCGGTGGGTTCGCGGTTGAACAGGCATTTCTGCTGTTCCGCAAACAGCGCGAGCAAACCGCCGTACTCGGCGAGTTCGTTGCGCAGACATTCGGCGATATTTTGCCACGTGGGATTAAGTGAATCTGTCGGGCTCATGGTTCCTTGGCCTCTGGTTGGGCGGCGCTTTCGACGGCGCCGCGAGGAGTAAGTTGTTTTGCGATCATGGGCGCTATGCCCATGCCGCGACCTTGGGAAAGTTTGTCTGCAAGCGTGTCGGTCAACATGTAGCTGTAGACGCCGCCACCGCCGCCGCTTTTGTCACCACCACCGCCCATCATCGAACCCACGCTGTCCTGCAAAAACTGCCGGAGCAGGATGGCTTCAAACTGGCTCGCCACCGCCGTCCGCTGATCGGCCGGACTCAAATTGCCACGCTTCAACGCGGCCAGATCGAGGATCGGCGTCGGATGCGAGGCGGAACTGATGGGCGGTACCTGCATGTCAGTTGATGATCAGCTCGGCTTGAATGGCGCCGGCGCGTTTGAGGGTTTGGAAAATTGCCATCATATCGCGAGTCGACACCCCCAGTGCGTTGAGTGCGGCCGCGAGGCGCTCGATCGTCGGCGGTTCGTTGATGATCGTGAAACCGCCTTTCTGCTCGTTCACGCTGGTTTGCGTGCTCGGGACCGACTGCGTCGTGCCGCCGCTGCTAAAGGCGTTCGGCTGCGACACGCCGACATTGGAGGTCACGGTAATCGTGAGCGATCCACTCGCGATCGCCACGTGGGACAACCGGACGGTGGAAGTCGCCACAATGGTGCCCGTGCGCTCGTTGATCACGATGCGGGCCAGCGTGTCCGGGGAAACGTCGATGCCGCCAATCTCGGAAATAAAGGGAACTTCGCGCCCGACAAAATTCTCGGGCAAATGCACCGAGACCGTCGCCGCATCGGATGCAATCGCCGACTGTGGATAAACCGCGTTGATGGCATCCGCCATGCGAGTCGCCGAGGTATAATCGGGATTGTGCAGCAAGAGGCGCATCGTGTTGTTGTGGACAAACTGCGCGGGAATCTCGCGTTCAACAATCGCGCCGTTGCTCATCGTGCCGACCGTGGGATGATTTTTTTGCACGGTGGCTCCACCTGCCCCACCCGATCCGCCGAGAAATCCACCGATCGCAATCGGACCTTGCGCCACGGCGTAAGCGCGGCCGTCGGCACCGAGTAACGGGGCTTGGAGCAATACGCCGCCCTGAAGGCTTTTGGCGTCACCCATGGAAGCGACCACCACATCGATGCGTGCGCCGGGTTTGAGAAATGCACTGATGTCAGCCGTCAACATAACTGCGGCGACGTTCTTGGCTTTGATGTCCGCTGCGTTGACGGTGAGCCCGTAACGTTGCAGCACATTCGCGACGCTGCGCAGCGTGGTCGTCGCGTTGCTGTCGCCGTCACCCGCGAGTCCCACCACAATACCGTAACCGACCAGCTGGTTGTCCCGTCCGCCTTCGACCATCGTGAGGTCCTTGATGCGGCTGGCAGACACGAAAGCCGTGCTGCACAGAGTGAGAATTAAAATGGAGAAGATCCGTTTCATGAAAGTATTTTGAAATCAGAACGGCCGTAATTTTTCGTAGAGCTTGGAGAGCCAGCCGCGCTTCTGGGCGTCGGTCAGCGCGCCCTCGGCGACGAACTCGACGCGTGCTTCAGCGATGTTGCTCGACTGAACGGTATTGCCGCTCGCGACGTCGTCCGGACGCACCAGACCGTGAAGCACGACATACTGGGTTTCGCCCGAGAAGGTCACGACGCGGACGCCTTCGATCACCATATTGCCGTTCGGCAAAACATCGGTGACGAGGACTGCCGCGCGACTGTTCAAGCTCTGGTTGTTACTGATGTCGCCACCGCCGTCATAGGCTGCCTTCCCCCCGAATTGAATGCTCGGGAGCGCGCCCTTGTGCAGGCCGGTCGCGGGATAAAGGAAACTTTGCACGGCGTCGGAGACAGACGAATCGCGGCTCGATTTCGTGCTCTGGCTGCTTTGCGCCGCCACGGATTCGCTCACGACAATCGTAATAATGTCGCCGGCCTTGGCGGCCTTGCGATCAGCGACCATGCCGCGATCGCTGCCCGCATTGCTCCACAACGATTCCGCCCGGAGCACGGGAAGGAGGGCGAGGGGAAGGACGACGATGGAAATGAAGACGGTGGGACGCATGGGAAAAAAATTAGAAGCGGATCAACACCCGGTTTTCCGCGACGACCTGGGCGGCGAAATCCTTTCTCGATTCCGGATTGCGAATGGTGACGGTGTCGCCTTGCGCACCATTTTCCATCGCGAGGCCTTTCATCGTGACTTGCAGCATGCCGTCAACCGCGGCCACTTCCACGAAGTCACCTTTGCGCACGAGCGGACGGCGGGCCACGTCACGCCAGTTGAGCAGACGGTTCGACTGGATGGCGCGCGCGAAAATAAAACTGTGGTCCCCCACGGCCGTCGGCAATGCGTCCCGTTCGTGGAGAAAATCGACGCGGCGGGTTTCCAACTCGGCCGGTTCAAAGGTGCTGTTGGCAGCGATCGGCTGGCGGGCCGACCAAGCGTCGCGCCACAAGGAGGCGCGCATCGTGATGGTGTATTCCCCGGCAACCTTGCCGTCGGCGAGCACCCGGCAGCGTGTGAGCATCGCAGCCGAAATGAGTGCCGGATATTCCGTGATGTCCAAGGTCCATTCGCGAGCCACCCGATTGGGGGCGGCCCATTCGCGTAACAATTCCAGTTGCAGGTCACCTTCGAGATTGAAATGCGCGGTGAAATTGGTGGAAAGATTTTTGATGAAATCCTCGCGGGTAAGCGGGCCGGCCACCGGCTGGCTTTCGACGGCACGCGCGGAAAGCGCAAGCAGAACGGCGAGGACGGGGAGAAGAAATATTTTGGTGAAGCGTGGCATGGGGATCAGCGTTTCATGTTGGCGACGTTCTGCAGCATTTCGTCGGAGGTCTGGATGGACTTGGAATTGATCTCGTAGGCGCGTTGCGCGGTGATGAGGTTGACCATCTCCTCCACGATGTTGACGTTCGACGATTCGGTGTAGCCCTGCATGACACTACCGAAACCATTTTCGCCGGGTGAACCGGTTTCGGGTGGACCGCTGGCACCGGTTTCCTCGTAAAGATTTCCGCCCATGCTGCGCAGACCGGAAGGATTGGCAAAGCGGGTCATCGTCAAACGGAAGCTTTGGCTGCCGCTGGCGGTATCCACGGTCACCTGGCCATTCTGCGCGATGTTTACTGCGCTCGCGCCGATGGGAATCGGTTGAAACCCGCTCAACACCGGCAAGCCGTCGGAAGTCACGACCTGACCCTGCGCGTTTTGCTTGAAGGAACCATCACGCGTGTAGGCGATCGTGCCGTCGGGACGTTGCACTTCGAAAAATCCATCGCCTTGGATCGCGAGGTCGAGTTTTTCACTGGATTGGGTCAGCTGGCCTTGCGTGAAAACCTTGGACGTCGCCGAGACCCGTGAGCCATTACCCACCTCGATGCCCGTCGGAATGATGTTACCGCCACCGGAATCGGCGCCTGATGCGCGCGGCTTCTGGTAGAGCAAATCCTGAAACTCGATCTTGCTGCGCTTGAATCCCGGGGTGTTCACGTTCGCGAGATTGTTCGCGATCGTGTTGAGGTTGAGCTGCTGGGCCTCCATGCCCGTGGCGGCGGAATAGAGTGAGAGGTTCATAGGCGGGAGGGAAAGAAAAGGGCCGGCACGCCTCCAAAGCGTGCACGGCCATGCAGTCGTGATTTTATCTGACTAGCGGCTGCAAAGTTTTTGCTGAAAAAGGTCATCCGAGTGCGTCCAGCGTCTTCGACATGGTGTCGTCGAAGCTGGTGATGATTTTTTGGTTGGCCTCGTAAGCGCGGGAAATCAGCACCATGTCCACCATTTCGCGCAGGGGAGCGACATTGCTGCCCTCCAGATAACCTTGCATCAATTCCGGGGTGGGAACCGGCGTGGGTTCCTGGCCGTTGGCGAGAAAATAACCGCCGGCGATGGGGGTGAGTTTGGACGTATCCTTAAAATTCTGAACCGCGATTTTTCCAATCGTCGTCGAGCCCTGCACGAGCGATCCGTCGCGATTGACCGTTAGGGACTCTCCCGTCGGCAAAAGTACAATCGGGGTCCCACCTTCCCCCATGACTTCCTGCCCGCCGGTCGTGATCAGGGTGCGATCATTCCGCAGCTTGAACTCGCCACTGCGCGTGTAGGCTTTGGCACCGTCGGGCATCTGGACCTCGAAGAAGCCATCGCCCTGGATCGCTACGTCTAGGTCGCGGCGTGTCGGCTGGGTTTCGCCTGCGGTGAAATTAATCCCAGTGGTAACCTTCGGAAAAATCGTCGCCATCGCCGCGCTGTTGTCGCCTTTAGGATCAGTCTGAAGTTCACCACTGAGTTGCGTGCTGAAATCGACCGTGCGCTTGCGATAACCCGTCGTCTGGCTGGATGTAATATTCTGCGCCACGACATCCTGCCAACGCTCCAAGGCGTTGAGGGCTGAGGCACTTTGATAGAGACCGATATTCATCCGATCCCCACTATGCAAAGCCTATGCCAAGATCCCTACATGCTGCCTTCCAATAACCTATAACACCATTCCCTCATCCAGGAAAAAATTACCCACCACGCTTTGGGCAGATTGTGCCCAAAACTGAACTTACTGACCGGGCGGATAAAGGCAGTCTATCTCAGTGCGCTCGCCGCAGGTGCACGTGACAATGATGCGCACGATCTTGTCGCCCTGCTTTACCAGTTCGACCTGCGGCGACATGCCGGCAATGGCCGGACTCTCAGCCAATTTGGTGCCGTCGGTCGTCGGGACAATTCCGGTGTGGGGAGCCTTCAACGCGGCGATATCCAACGAGCGCTTGCCTTGTAGAAAGGATTTCATGGCTGATTTTTATTCTCCGACAAAGTCAATTGAGGTCCGGATTCCGCGGCCGCGGCACCAAGCTTGGAAGGCGCACTGGCACTATTTTTTGAGGGCGGAAGAGGCTGCTGTGTTTTGGAAGTAAGCGTCAGACTAAGTGTAATTCGGTCATTCGACTCCGCCTCCGGCTTTTCCCCGGCAAGCGGTTTCGTGCCGGCATAACCTGCCACCCGCTCGATATACTGCGGCTCAACCGCATAATGAACGAGGCTGCGCCGCGCCGCATTCGCCCGGTCAGCGGAAAGTTCCCAGTCAGTGTAATTTCCGGTTTGTTGCTCCAGCGGTTGGATCGTATGGCCATCGATCGTCACCCGAAAATGATGCCGGTCGATCGTCCACGCGAGGCCTTGCATCGCGTAGGTTCCCCACTCCGTAAAATTCGCGGTGTCCTTTTCGAAAAGTGGCTTTTGCGAACGATCGAACAGTGTGATGCGAAGGCCATCGGACGTCACTTCGATGTCCACTGGTTTGTTCACCGCGTTTTCGTCGAGGTGCAGGAGCTTGAAAAAATCGGCCGCCACCGTATTGAGGAAAACGGTTTCTATCCGCTTGTTGTCAGTCGCCTTCGATCCTTCGTTGCTACTCGTGGAACTGGTGGTGCGATTATTGAACGGCATCACGCCCGCGCTTTTGTCGAGAGGCGAGTTAAAGGGGTTTTTAAAATACTGAGAGGTGGCGATGAGGATTTTTTTGTCCTGGGACGAGATCCACAACACGAGAAAAAGCGCCATCATCGCGGTCATAAAGTCCGCGAACGCCACCTTCCATGCTCCTCCACTGCCGGCCATGATGTTTAAAATTCCTTACTTGGCGCCGAGGTTTTTCAATGCGGTTTCCAATTCTTCTCCGCCCGGTTGGACTGAACTGTCGAGCGAACGGCGCGCAATTTCGACCGCAGTCAGCGGCGCGAGGCCCTTCGCGAATCCGGCCACGGCCTGCATGATGCAACGCAGGCATTGGAGGTCGGCCGCATTATTCGAACGGACGCGACCGGCCAGCGGACTGACAAATCCATAGGCGATAAAAATTCCGAGCAGCGTTCCCGTGAGGGCCGCCGCCACTTTTTCACCGACTGCCTCAGGACCGTCGGCGATCGAACTCATCGTGTTGATGATGCCGAGCACCGCCGCGACGATTCCGATGGCGGGCAGCGAGTCGCCGATCATCTGCATCGCGTGCACCGGATGATCCAGTTCGACCTCCTTGGCCCTAAGCTCCGATCCCATCAACTCTTCCAACTGGTCCGGCTTGATCTTGCCGTCGATGACGGGCTTCAGGCCGTTGCAGAGAAATTCGAGGCGTTCATGGTGCTTAAGCACCGAAGGATATTTCTGAAACACCGAACTGGCGCTCGGATTCATCACGTGCTCCTCCAACGCGATCAGGCCGTTGCGACGGCCAATCATGAAAATTTCATAGAGCAATTTGAGCAGCTCGAAAAAATCCTTTCTTCCCGGCGTTTTCCCCCCGAGCGCTTCCTTGATTTTGTGCATGATCTCCTTGATCACATGCATCGGCGTTGCGATCACGAGCACCCCAAGGGCAATGCCCAAGATCACCACAAACTCCGACACGTGGAGCAGCACGCCAGGATGACCGCCCGCCAGCATAAAGCCGCCGAGGGTCGCCCCAAATACGATGATTGCTCCGACGATGATCAGCATGCGCGATGGATCACCGGTTTTGGGCGCGACTGAGGAAAGCCCGCAGTCCGAGGATGGTCTGGGAGTGAATCTGGCAGATGCGCGACTCCGTCAGGCCGAAGACGGCGGCAATTTCGGCCAGTCGCATGTTTTCAAAATAATACATCGCAAGGATCTTTCTTGGTACATCGGGCAATTCCTTGATTCGTTGAGCGACAAGTTGCATCATTTCTTCTTTCTCCAGCTTGTCGCGACCGGTCACATCCGTGTCATCGGCAAGCATTTCGTGCAGGGACGCTCCCTCGGAGTCCTCCATTTCCGAACGCTGGTCGATGGCAATAAACGTCACGGGCTTTGAATCCTCGAGCCATTTGGCAAATTCCTTCTCGCTCAAGCCGAGATCGGCGCGAATTTCCTCTTCCTTGGCGACGCGACCCAGCTTCTGTTCGAGGACGTTGATCGCCTCCTTCATCTTGCGGGCGCGGGCGCGGGCGCGGCGCGGACACCAGTCCATGCGGCGGAGCTCATCGAGAATCGCACCGCGAATCCGCATCGAAGCGTAGGCGGGGAATGTGCTGCCCTGCTCCGGGTCGTATTTGCGCACGGCCGCGATCAGGCCGGTGACCCCAACGCTGTAAAGATCGTCGGCATCGATATGCGACGGAAGGTTGAGTTTGATCCGGTCGACGACATTGCGGACCAAGGGGAGATAGCGGAGGATCAAATCCTTTTGATCGAGATCGCTTGTATTGGCACCTTGATAGGCGCGCCACGCGGTGGCAGGGGCAGCATCCGTGCCTGTTGCGGGAACAGCTAGGTTGTTCATAGCATTGGCGGGGTTCATTGTTGTTTACCGGTTTGGGCAGCCACTAAGGCGGCAGCCTTTTGTTTGATTAAAATTGTTTCACGGAGGCCGCGCAGCACCACGGACCAGAACCAGCGGAAAAGCAGCGCACCGGCCAGGCAGCCGAGGGCGGCATCGAGCAAAATACGGTCAGCGGGACGATCCGCGAGCCAGCCCGTGAGGGCCGCGACGGCGAATCCGAGGACTCCGCCAAAAAGAAATACAAAACGCATGGGTGTGGGTGTGGTTCGGGATTAATCTGAAATTGGCAGCGTGCGACGCGCGAGGGCCTGCGCGGCATCGGGCTCGTAGTCACCGGTCAGCGACGGGCCGGTCGAGAGGAACAACGGCTCGAGTTCGCTCTCGAGCAGGTAGTCCCACAGCCGGCCCCATTGCGGGGTCTCATCGAGATGGGTGAAAATCACATGCGTGGCGGCCAGATCGCGGCCCACCGCAAACGCCCGGCGAAGCGCGGCGTGCTCGTAAGCGGCATTCAACACCAACACTCGCTCCGTGATATTTTCCTGCTCCAAAAATGACGCGATGTCGGCGTTCTCCTCGGGATTGCGCAGCGACAGACCGGGTAAATCGAAATAAACAAATCCACCCGGAATCGATGGCTCCGTACTCGCCGGATAATGCGCGACCGGCACGCCCAGCGCCTCGCAAAACACCGGCAGTGGACCGGGCGTCGTGGGACGATCGAACTCAGCAGTGATCACATGGCCGAGACGCGCGCGGCGAAATACTTCGGCCGCGAGCCATTTGCACAACGCCGTGGTGCGACCGACTCCATGCGCGCCGAGAAAAGCAGCGCGACTCAGTGGCGCACGAGCAGGACGAGATTCAACTTCGGAACAAAGCTGGCGACCCACTTCCACCAGCGAGCGATGAAGCGGAGCAGAGGCGAGCGACGACCAAGCCGGCGTGGCTTGAAGACGATTGACGACATTGTTCGAAAAACCGGAACGATTCAGCAATTCAGGCAGCGAACGAAATTTCTCCGGCTGCACCCGGCGTTGGTCGGTAACTTGCGACAGCGAAATCGTTGGCGCGATGAGTTCGACGGAGGCGGCAATAGCGGCCGGATTTTCCGCCGGTGCATCGATCTGCGCGATCACTTCTAATTTCGGCGAAGAGACCAGCTTGCGCCAGCCAGCAGCAGCCACGGAACGAACCGACAAGACCCGCGCGTGTTCACCCAATCTCTCCCGGATCAGCGTCGCCGCTTGATCCGCGGAATCCACGACGAAGCGATAGCAAGCGCCGGGCGATGGAGCGGAGTCGGTCGCGAGCAATTTCATCGGCAGAAAGAGGCCACTGCGGCGTCTCCGTTTCGTTGAACTTGAGCTGAGGCGGGCATGTGGTCCCCTACTAATAGCAATGGCGATGCCAACCATTTACACGCCACCATTAGCCACTACACTTCACCCGCTTGCGTGTTTCTAAGCATTTGTTTTTTAATTATTTTCGATCTTGGCCGACGCCCTCGTTCGAAAGGGGAAATATTTGCCGCGCGACGCGCGACACTTCTGCGGAATCAACGCGATCGCGCCGCAATGCGTGCAGGTATCACTTATGATACGCTGAACCGTCTGCGCCGAAACAAAGGAAGATATGGTTGCCCATCAACCGCCTCACCTCCGAAACAACAGTGGCACAGGCGTCCCGCCTGTGGCTTCCGTTGCCTCCCCTTCGACCAAGTCGACAACCGCGAAAGCCGCACCTCATCGATCGCCGCCGTTGCATCGTCGTGCAACACACCCGCAACCGGCCATTCCATTCCACCCCAAGCTTGCGGACACCTTTACTTCCGCTCTCACTTTCGCTCCGCCGCCCCACTTCGTCCCCGATGCCCCGCCCTGCCCGCCACCGCCGATTGATTCTGTTCCCGGTGCTGATCATTCTCTTCGCCCTCATCGGTATTGCCACCACTCAAGCCGGCAAAATTTCCTTCGTCGGCGAATTATCATCGAGATCAGCCACCCGATCCGAGGGAGGGCGCGTTGCCCCCAACGCGCCGCCAGCGCTCGCCTCACCGACCACTGTCAATGTTGGTCCGTCCGCAATCCGCGCCACCTACAGCTATGAAGCGCACGTACACCCCCGCGGTCACCGCCTCCTCGCCCTTCTGCTTTTGGCCGGTCTGCCCCTCGGGATTTTCCTCAAACCTAAAACGGAATCCATCAGTACGATCCCAACCACTCGCCGCCCCGCCTGCCCAACCAAACGCTGCACGACTCAACGAATTACGCTCCGCCGACCGAACCACCGGCATCATAGGCACAACCCACAAAGCACTACGACGACACTCCACCGTCACTATTACGGCTTCAGATACTATCAGCCAAGCACGGGGCGCTGGCTATCCAGAGACC